>NZ_JAEDXW010000014.1:0-153306 GCF_036877565.1 Edaphobacter sp. HDX4 | reverse complement strand
GCGCTGCGGAGATACGCGGTAAGAGCTCGGCAACCGTGGCGCCGACTTCGATCCCGATTCTGTCGTTCACCGCAGACCGAGTGCGCTGCTTGCAGCCCAGATACCGCTCTGTGGTCTGGATCGAAACCTGACCCAAGAGGAATTGGATCTGTTCCAGTTCGCCTCCAGCACTACCCGCACAATCAGGATGTTGTCCGTTGGCTTCCGAGTTGTCGGCAACCCGGAAGTTATCCCAAACCGGGTCTCTGGGAAGTGCCGAAGGGTGGTTCCGGACAGTGTGTCGCCATCCGGAGATGGAACTGGCCCCCGGTGAGTGCATTATCGCGCAATGCACTCATCGATCCCAAACCGGATTCATCGATAGATATCGGCCGGATTCGTGGCGTAACCTTCCTCTTGTTCCCTTGCGAGCAGGACGATTGCATAGACCTCTTGTAACGAGGATCTTCCTTACTGCTGGCATCTGCCAGGTCTGCGCGGACTCTCATCTCGCAAACGGTTTTAGTGTCCGACTCATTCTTCGCAGCTGCCAGTGGCGGTCGGAAATAGGATTCTGACGCTGATGACCCCGGTATCATTGGGAGGGTAGGCCGAGAAGCCTACTATGAATTGAGATAACTTTGACCAGTAAGAAGGCTTCGCATGAAGCCACCCTTGACCAAGCGCCATCGCGCAGAAATCTCGGAAAAACAGTCCGGCGCAGTCTCATCGAAGCAAGTGAGGCCCAAAAAGAGGCCCTCCTCGCCCGCGAACTCCGTACTTCGCAGACTCAGCAAGAACTTGCCGTGCTTGTCGTAGTCGAATTCACCGGAGAGCTTCGCAAACGCAAGCTTACCGCAGCCGCTCGACTTGCCCGCGCTGCGGCGGCCATCGCGGCTGAACAAGAAGAGTTCCCTGTCCATGAGCCTTCCGCCATTGACTTCGATGCCAGCCGTGCAGAGTTTGAAGAACTCGCTCGATCAGCCGGTGCGAAGATTGCCGCTATGCTCGTTCAGCGCCGCCAGAAGCCTGATCCCTCCAGCCTCGTCGGCCAAGGCAAACTCGACGAAATTGTGGAGGTCGTGACCTCCACTAACGCTTCGCTTGTTCTCTTCGACCATGACCTCACCCCCTCCCAACTGCGCAACATCGAATCCCGGCTACCCTGCCATGTGATCGACCGCTCGCAGCTCATCCTCGATATCTTCGCCCGTCACGCCAAGACCCGTGAAGGTCACCTCCAGGTCGAACTCGCACAACTTGAATACCAGTTGCCCCGTCTCGCCGGCCGCGGTCGCGCCATGTCGCAGCTTGGTGGCGGCATTGGGACCCGAGGCCCAGGCGAAACCCAGCTCGAGACCGATCGTCGCAAGATCAATCTTCGCATTGCCCAAATCAAGAATCAGCTCGAGGATGTCCGCCGGATCCGTCACCAGCAGCGGCAGCGCCGCGATGCCGTTCCGGTGCCCGTGGTAGCCCTCGTCGGCTATACCAACGCTGGCAAGAGCACCCTCTTCAATGCGCTTACCGAGGCTGGCGTACTCGAATCTGCCCGCATGTTCGCTACTCTCGACCCCAAACTCCGACAGTTGCAGCTTCCTTCCCGTCGCAAGATTCTTCTCTCCGATACCGTTGGCTTCATCCGCAACCTTCCCCACACATTGGTTACGAGCTTCCGCGCTACCCTCGAAGAGGTCGAGCGAGCCGAGATTCTTCTTCACGTCCAGGACGCCGCCAGCCCTATCCGCGAAGAGCAGAAAGCTCAGGTTGAAACGGTCTTAGCCGAGCTTGCAGTCTCGGCTAAGCCTGTCATTCAGGTTTTGAACAAGACCGATCTCCTTTCACCCCAAGAACTCGCCCATCTCTCCAGAGATCGCGAAGCGATTTTCGTTTCATCCCTACAGCACACTGGCCTTGAGCAACTCCTGAAAGCCATTGATGCCGCTCTCGTAGCCGATCCAGTCGTCGAATCTAGCTTTAGACTTCCTCAATCGGAAGGATCCATCCTCGCCTCGCTGGAGGGCGGAGCCATCATTGGCGAGAGACACTTCGAAGGAAACCTCGTCTTTTTCCGAGCCCGAGGACCGGCATCTTTTCTGGACCGGTACCGCCGTTTCCGTGCCGAGCACGAACCAGGCTCAGGACGAGACCGCACAGAAGATTGAGCCCGTGAACACTCTCCGCCCTAGTGCTCATCAGTTTTGACAGGTCCAAACCTCGGCTGTAGCACGGCTGAGAATGGGGTTTTCCTAACCGGATCTAGGGTCTAGTGAGCGGTCTATTTGACAGCAAATTGTTAAAGGAAAAGCCAAGTAGAAACAATTATTTAGCGAGACGGGAAAATAGCGCAAAGTAAGTGCCGAGGGGGAAGCGACCCCACCCTGCGGTTGCCGCTGACGCTGGTCGCTCCCGCCCTCGGCATCTCAGGTACATCACCTAAGCCAGCTTTGGTCCGCATCAAAATCAAACCTGATGCCGAGTTGATCTTTAGCCGATCAGCCAGGTATCTGCAAAGGATGCTGAACTTATCTGCCGTGAATCAGCATTGGATCGAATACACATCCGTACACAATCCAATAAAATATCCAAAACGGATATTTTCAGGATTACTGCAGCAGTTCGCCACTACCAATGCCAAGAGCCTTGGCAATCTTTTCGAACATCTGTGGTGTGACATGATTCCATGCCTCGCTAGCGTCTGCTTCAACGAAACTCATCCAATTCGAGGAAGCTGGCGGACCAATCAGGGCACGGAACTCGTCCTTCGTCATCGTTAGGGCGGTCCGTAAAGACTCGACACGGTTGATGATCCTCTGCCTAAGGTCGTCGTCGCCATCTTCGGGCACGATGTAGATCTCGGTCGATTCGGGATGGCCATTATCGTCCGTATATATGCGCTCGTCTTCTTTGTCGACCCCGGAAGAGTTCCTGTCCAGATCAGTGTAGATATCCGCAAGGATTTCATCGGAGGTAGCCCGACGCATACCCCGCTGAATCCCAATCAACGAAGGCAGGCCCTGCTTCCGCCGTTCTTCTTCTCTCTTGACGACCTCCAGATAGCAATCATCTGGATCGCGCGTCCTCTTTTCAAATGCGGAGCGTTCTTTGAAGGCCAGCCCGTTTGCCTTCAGCTCCGATTCTTTGAGGGCATGCAGAACCTGAATATTGGCATCGGCCAGGTGTTCCCGAAGATATGTCTGTCGGACTGTGAAATCCTCATTCTTGAGTTCCGGGTATTCGGCCAGCTTCTGTAATGTCTCGATGGGCAGCATCGACGTTGCGGTTCAGTATTAGCAGATGTTCAAACGCAGTATGGTCCATCGTCGTCACCTTCCGTGGCTCTTTGCCGAGCCGTCCTCTCATCATCAGTAAGGAGCGTTCCGTAGCTGCGGATCAGCTCCAGATCTCCGTGTCTTGCTTCCATATATCTGGGTTTGATCCTGGTCTCAGTGGTCAGAAACTCGAAATGGAGTAGAGTTCCATCTGTAAAGCGGATCTCGAGTGCCTGCCAGTTCGGCGGATCGTTGACCACATTGACGAACGCAATGATCTTGCCGACTGCTTCGGTAAAGTTCACTCCGAGTGTCGGCAGCTCGTTCCTGGGTCTCTCTTGAGAACCGGGAAGCGATTGGTCGGGTATGTAATTCCGCTTTTTGCCTTTGTCCATTAGATCTCCTCCCTTTGGTCTGTGTTCATCCGGGTCATCTCTTCTGGCCTACAGATGGCTCATCATCCAAGAAGCGGACGCGTGGTGGAAGACCCTGTTTGGTCCGTTCCTCTTCTCGCTGCCGAACCTGCGAGTAGACTGCATCAGGATCGCGCAGGTTCTTCTCTTCATCCCTGCACAGACCTTCGAAGACCCATTCGTCGGTACGCTCAATCCCGGACATGTAGTCCACGATGTCACTACTCACCGAGGCCCGTACCTGTTGAATGAGGGATTGGTGGTACAAAGACTGTTTCTGGCCAATGCCGAACGAGCTTCCGATCTCCTTCAATAGATCGATCAGCCTCTGGGCAGAGGCATTGAAGAGATAGAGATGTTCATAGAGAGGAAAACGTAGTGGTGGGGAGCCGATCTCGGCATGGCGGATCGCCTGATCCCATTCGCGCTTGCGCTCTTCTGAGATCTGACTCCTGCTGAATATTTGCCGGATGCGTTGGCTTGTGTCTGAAGCAGGACTGCCGGTACTTTTAGAGACAGCCATATCGTCGCCTTTCTTAGGAAGGTGATGGGTGGTCAGGGATACGTCGGTGTTGACGCACCGGCGCGTCCCGCGATCTGCGGTCGAATTGTTAACCGGTATGATGGTACCCGGATCTCAAATTATCGGAAGAATACCATAAATACTTGACCGAGACAAGCAACAATAGCGATAGAGCTTTAGAAAATTACATTTCTCAGGTCGAAGCGGCCCGTATCCGGGGCGTGTCCAAACAGGCCATTGCGGATCTTTTGAAAAGAGGGAGATTGACGAGCGTCAAGGTAGCAGGACGCATACTTCTTCTTCGCTCCGAGGTGGAAGCATTTGTCGCACAGCCAAAGCTTGGTCGGCCTTCCAAAAAATCGACCCTCAAGAAGAAATCCAAGGCATCCACAGCGACATCGCTCAAGAAATAGCAACGACCAAGCAGCATCGATGATCCTTTGGCGACAGCATGGAGGAATTCGAGAATGGGAAGATCCCTCGCCGACGAACCTCATGGGTTGATGGACCCTCGGAAGCTGCATGATAAGGTCAATATTCGAACTGACATCGAACACCGTCGAATGCATTTCTCTCGAAAGCTTCGCCCGATAATGCCGCGTTATGTATCGTCGATATGTAGACGCAAATTAGAAGTTTCCGATTTCTGCAATGTTGAAATATTCTGATTGTCCTTCCGAGAAATACCCGACGCGGGAGATTGGATCTTTTCAGGATGAGTTGGACAGGAACTGCAGCCGATTCGAACATCCATTCTGAGCGTGTCGCCGCGCTTCTTCCAAACATCAAATATCATTGTTGGACTTTTGCAGTGAATGGATAGAACCAGATCTTTCCATCGGCTATTACGGCAATCAGATCGTTCGAGGGGGAGACAGCAAAAGACTGATGCACTAAACTGGTCGCGCACTGATTCGAAACAATCGCTTGCCGTCAGATGAGCGATACACTGCAACCTCTTGATCTATGAGTTCGCTCACCACAAACGAATCACTTTTCGACTGACTTCGCACCATGTGGATGACCCTGATGCCAATCTCGGAGCCGGACGCTGACAAAGACTCATGTCCGACCTGGCGGCTCGATCCTGGGCTCGTTAGGATCCCCGTTCCGTCATAGCGGATCAAACGGTACCAACGGCTCGTTAGAGAGCTTCGCAGCCCACCAGAAATATTGCTTCAGGAGACGGTGTGGACAACTCCGGAAGACATGCGGAGTGAATAGTCGCAACTGTATATCTTTCACCCAACAATCCCAGAAGCGAAATTTGCCAGCTGTTCCACCAACACCTGCGATGCGTAGTTCTCCCTGATCACTCAGGATCGGGACTGGAGCTGTGCTGTCCTGTCTTGCCGTTGCCAAGACCTCAAGCCGCTCATTGAGTAGTTTGACATCCACGTCTTCCTCAGGAATTACATGGGTTCTCAGCCTCGAAGAACTGCTTGCCGTATTTGAAGAACCCTGCGAACGTCGGCTGGTCGTGCCGCTGTGAAACGGTGCATTGCCGGTGCGACCACGGCTCTCCGACCATGAACCCTTTGCCGTCCATGATCGCGGGCGGGATTATTTCGAGCATTTCCCAGTAGCGTGCTTCAGTGCAGGGTTTGAGCGTGGGCGTCATGGTGCCCTCATTGCCGAATGAGCCTGACGCAATGCATTAGCCCAAGTCTCATCATGATCGGTTTCGACTGTTATCGCACCCGTGTCTACTCCGTTTGCCGCTGCGACTGGACCTATAACGCCCTCGCTGTCAGCGAAATTGATTAACTCAACGAACGGGCCTTCGGGGGAGGGGCTGTCCCACACGGCCTTGGCGCTCTCATATCCAGCCACTTTGGCTAATTGATCTCGCCAAGCGTTGTAGCCACCATAACTGCCTGCCCTAAAACTCATGGCGTCGTCATAGGCATAGAAGGTGTCAGGCTCTAGTCCATTTGCGTGTCCCTGCCCAAATCGCTGGCTGAATTCGAAGATTGCGCGATACACATGCAGCGAACCGTCCTCTGGGTAGCCATCTGCATCGAGAAGTGGCTTGTCGTTTTTTGGTCAGTCTTCCGTAAGCAGTGATGTCAAGGCCCATGATGTTGTACTCCGGCTGGTGCTGAAGGAATTGGAATGAGGAGAGCTAGTCGCACCCGTGTTTGCGGGTTTCGTCGTGCATGTGGTCAATGAATGCTTGCGAGTCTCCTTCTGTTCTGCACTGATAAACCTTGTCGAGTTCTTCGGCTGACAGCGCTTTAGATATGCCCAGCACACGATGCGGCATACTTTTCAAAAGCCAATCGGCTGTTTTGTTGTGGTGGGTTGTTTCTTCGGGGGTCATGGCGCGGTTACGTCGTTCGTTTTCAGTCCGCACAACGTATGCCAAGCCTGAGGAGATGTCACCAAATTAATGACTAATTTAATTGCGTAGTTTGGTCTGAAAACGAAACGCAATCATATTGCATACACCGCATGACCTTGCTATGGTCCCGCGCATGCACAAAAAAACGAAAGAAGCATATGAACGCTTGAAGAAGTGGCGAAAGGGTCTTAGCCTTACGCAGCCACAGGCCGCTGAACGATTCCAGGTGCCGTTGCCTACCTACCGCAATTGGGAACAGTTTGTAGCAGCATTCCCGGTACGGTGTGGGCCTTCATCGAACATGCTGGGTGGCAATGCCGGTCACGCCTTGCTCGGGAAAGCCGCCAAAGCTCGTTGGAAAAAGAAGAAGTCAAAATCCTGAAGGTTGGTCTAGCACGGTGCTGGAGCGCATAGGACGCTATGCTCACTCCGAATGTGGTTCGATTCCACCGCCCGACGCCATCCGCGCTGACAAATTGTGGCCAAAGGCCACGAACTGCGCTCACGTCGCCGCGTGCTCAAGATCGCCTTATGGCGATGTATATCCAAAAAGTTTCAAGATCTCCTTGATGCCGACATGAGAGACGTTGAATGCATATGTAATGCAGAGTGTGCCAATCGATGACAAAACCTTCTTGTTCGAGACGAGTGTGTTTTCCGCGAGCGAGTATATTGTTCGGCTCAAGATTGGCCACAGGGCCTTATGCAGGAGGATCACTCCAAGCATGATGATCGAACCACCACACGCCAAGATCAAAGCTGCATTCATCAACTGCAATAGATAGCCAAAATTGATTAGCGAATCACCAATCTTTGTGTCCCATAGACTGGTCATGAAGATCGCATAGATAAAGTATGGCGAGAAGGCTATCAAAACGAGGACTGCCGATAAGAGCGCGATCGTTATCAACGTTCTGACAATGGACACGGATGTTGATATCGAACCGAACAATTTCCGAAGAACCGCGACCGTTAGAAGAGTGGAGGTTACCGACCACAGCAGAACTATAGGCAATACAGCATATGTGCCATATCCGACCAATGCCTCAATTCCCACGACGCATAGAAAGCAGAGCATAGGAAGATAACAAAGCGCAGTCACAAGAGCATGCCTGAAGATACCCGGCAGCATCGCAAAGGTAAGAAGAGCGATTGAAAGGATAAGCATCAGCAAGCGGTGTTCACTTGGAACCCATTCTCCATTCTGCTCATTGAATATCACTCCCTTTATGGACATCATGAGGAATGCACATCCCCAGGCGAGGTTTGCCGAAACTATAATCGACCGGAATGTAAACAGCCGTTTACCCAAAGCCCAAGTAAACGCGCCTTGCAGAATCTGACCTAATTTATTGAACAGTGCCGTCGCCGTACTGTCAGTGCATTTCGCCCTGTCATATACAGCCATCCAAAGATTCTCTAGCCGGTTCTGCCATAGCCCTCTTTCATCTTCGTATAGAAAGAAAGCCATATAAAAGGCAAACGCTCCGATGATCCCCGCCGCGATCCGGCTTCCGATAATGAGGGTTTGATGCATACGCAATTCTGATGTCCATCCCTTTGATCTGGCAATTGCCAACTCTGTCACTGAGCAAAGACTATTTGTGGAGGGGAGGTATTCACTCGTGCTGGTCTGGCTCCGGCTCTGGAGGCTTCAATTGTTCCCAAGTCCATCCGACAATCCTTAAGTCAGGGAATTGCAGCAACCACCATCTGTAGTAGCGAGACCGTTCTCGCTTCATTGCTTTTCCGTATAGATTGTCTAGGTCCATGTTGGTTTGATCATCGAAGGCGTCACAACGCATAGAGCCGCTGATTGGGTATGTTCGAGCGACAAGACGCTTCATATAATGTTCGTCTTCTAACGCCTTCAAGTAGCGCAAGAAGTATCCGAGTGTTCCGAACACAATTACCCCGAGCAATAAGAATGTCCTGACGACAACGCGCGGTCGAGTGTTAGATCGACGAAGTTCAATGACACCTATGGTTAGGGTATAGACAAATAAAAACTTCAGTGCGCTGAATGTCGTATGCTGCGTTCCCGTGTTCTCCTCAGCACGATGCAGTGATTTCACGATGTCAGAATCTTTGTGCTGGGCTTCGGCCTCTGCGACTGCTGTGTTGATTAGCTGCGCTATATCGTCAAAAGTTACAAGACCGTACCGCATATCGATATGGGTGGGATCGGCATCTTTGAGCGCTAGAGAGTGGGCGTCTTTTAGAGAGGCAGCGGCCTTTGTGGCCACTTCTTGTTGTAAATGGATGGCCTCACTTCGCGTCTTCCATAAGCATTGGATCATTGAGTCATGATGGTTTTCAAGAACTATGGCTGACGGTATGTAACTTACCACCGGCGGCATAGCCTGGCCTCCCAACACGACTATGTTGCGTATGACATCCAAGAAAAAAATCAGAAAGAACGCGCAAATGATCGGAAGAAGTTTGTCGAATCCAAAGCGCTTAGAGACCTTTACGAATCGGATCTGACGTTGGTTGTCAGGCTTCAAAGCCGCTAGCTTGGCTAGAATCTTGGCGAATGTAAGCGGCGCGACATAATTGGGGATGCCTATCAGCGCAATCAGACAGAAGATCGGCGGCCAGATGAAGTCCCAGAAGTCTTGTACGCCTTTGACTAAGCCCGAGAAATCCATCTTGCACCTCTGACGGGATGCGATCAGTCGTGTGGGGAGAGAATGATTATCCCACCTGAACTACAATCCCGACATGCTTTATTGCAGGAGAACCCCATCCGAACCGTCACTCTCGACGAAACCCTGTGGCAGGTCGTTCCGAAGAAGCCCACCTTCCTCATGATCGAGGCTGGCGGCGAAGCGCGGGATTGTGAAGAAGCCTAGCGGGATATGCTGGCGATCAGCCCTCCGCTGCCAACCTCGACCCTGATCTATGCGAAGGGCACAGTGAAGCCGCGTTGTCCGGTTTGTTCAGGAATGACGCGGAAGATTCGGGCTGGTGTCTATCGGTGTTTCGATGGATGCTTACAAGATTAGGAAGGTAATTAGTGTGGATTCTGGATTACGAGTAACGACTGGCTTTACTTTGAATTGGGCGATAACGGCCTCGGTCCACTCTAGCTGTTTACCGCTGATCGATCCCTAATCCTGTGTTAGCAGCCTGATGCGTTCGTCCCGTTGACATGCCGAATCTCATTGTTGATGTCGCGAATGGGCGGGAACTCTGCCGCCAGGTCCACATCCGCCTTGATGTTCACCGGCGTCAGCCGGCGGGGGAATTGACCCGATTCCTCGGTACCGTAGTATTTTTCGATGTGCTTCCTGGACCGGGCAATGGTCAACAGGTCCAGAAGCTTGAAGTAGTCAAAGCCGAGCATGTCCATCAGGCGACTCGGCTTTCTGTCGATTTCCTCCAAGATCAGCCAGCGGTTGAACTGAGTCTGAGCCTGCCGGATCGTCGCCTCGATGCTCTGGATTCCATCGGCAGCGAGAGCCTCGTCGTCGCCTTCCGTGATGAACGCGATCTGGTTCTTCAGGTCGGCAAGGCGATTGTTGACCGGCGTGGCGGAGAGCATCAGAACGCGGGTCTTGACGCCCGCCTGGATGATCTTTTTCATCAAACGGTCGTAGCGGGAATCGTGCTCGCGATGAGCGATCTTATTGCGGAAGTTGTGAGATTCGTCGATCACGACGAGATCGTAGTTGCCCCAGTTGACGAACGACAGGTCGATATCGCCGGAGGCCCCGCCGTCGCGCGAGAGATCGGTGTGGTTGAGAACGTCGTAGTTCAGCCGATCCGGAGCGAGGATGTTCCGCTTGTCGTTCGTCTTGTAGACGGTCCAGTTGTCTCGCAGCCGTTTGGGGCAGAGTACGAGCACGCGATCGTTGCGCAACTCGTAATACTTGATGATGGCAAGAGCCTCGAAGGTCTTGCCCAGACCTACACTGTCTGCAATAATGCACCCGCCGTGGCGCTCCAACTTGTCGATGGCTCCAACGACCCCATCACGCTGAAACTTGTAAAGCTTATTCCAAACGATAGTGTTGCGGATTCCGGTTGCACTCTTTACGACCTTCTCCTCGTTGAACTCCTCATCCCGGTCCTTGAAGAGATGGAAAAGCGTTAGAAAATAGATGAGTGCAGGTTCGCGGTGCTTGGCAACCTCATTGAGCTGGCGGATGAACGCTAATTTCGCATCCGGGCTCGGTGGAAGTGCGCTCCAAAGCGTGGAGAACCACGAGCCGATCAAAGCCGCTTCTTCGGTCGTGTCCGAGCACTGGATCAAGCTCATCTGATTGCCGGGTGCCAGCCCAAAGCCCTCGGTTGTAAAAGGACAATTTCCGCTGATGCTTCTAGCGGCTTCAAGAGAGTCGCCACGTCTCAGCACGAACGCCGACTGCGGCGGCATCTTCCCGACACTCCTAAGATCAACCTGGCGCTCAGCCCATTGCGCGCAACGAGCGGCCAGCCATTGGAGCATCAGTTTGTTTCGGGTTGCGCGATCTGCTGCGCTTCCGTGAAGACTGAGATCCGCCGCTGAGATCTCCGGCAGGACGAGACGGCAGCCGACAAGCCCGTCAAGGAGGTCACTGATTTCGCTGAAAGCTGGGAGGGAAAATGCCTGCGACACGCAATCGAGACTTGAATCCTCGGTTAGGTCACGTCGAATTTCATCCACAACACGGTCTGTTCCGCTATTTCGCAGCAGTCTCATCGGTCTCGGCTCAAGCTGGATTCTCCGACATTAACATTCGGGGGCGTCAGGATAGGGAAAAGACTTGTGAGGAAGATTCTAACTCTTAGCGAGTGGCCCACTTCGTTGGGCTCGCTGTTTATGCTGATTACTAAAGATGGTCGAGTGCAGAAAAGTCACGCGCGGCCCAGCATGACAGGCGTCCTTATTGCAAGGCATTGTTGTCCACACCATCCGCACGAGCAAGGGACGCGGCGGTGAGCTGGCCGATCGTCCCTTGTTGCAGTCCGATGTGTGGCGGATGATTCGCCGGCGAGCTCTCGCGGCTGGGGATCAAGACCGAGATCGGGTGCCATACAGGCGTTCGCACCGTCCTCCTCATGCTAGACGCATAACTACGGCGACGCCCGCTTCAGGGTGGCCGCCGCAATACGACTCTGCAGCCGGCGCAAGGGGAAAAACCGCTTCGGTTTTTCCCCTTGACCTCTTTTCCCGCAAAATCACTCAACCGTACACGGCTGTTACGCCGTAGCTCAAACCGGCAGTTGTACACGGGGCCAGACAGCGCATGTTACAAAAGCGTATGCCTCGAATCCCCTATCTTGCCACCAACTTCTCCGGCACCTTCGCGCCAATCAACACAGGCAATGGAGAGGTTCAGGTGACGTGGGCACAAATCGTCTGGGCGGCGATAACTGCGGGAAAAGCTGCGGGAGATGAGTACGCCTACGGAATCTATTCAGCTCTGGAGCGGTTGCATCGGGCTTCGATGATGCGGGCTTACTTGTTAGAGGCAAGCTCGGGTTTTCTTCGTCGAACCATGCCATATCAGGCATCGGACCCTTCTGAAAAGACTTCTATTTCCTTCTATCTGGGAATGACTCTCGCCAAACTTTTTGCTGAGGTGCTGTTCGGCGTGCCACGCGTGTTGCACTTCGCGATCTATGCACAGAATTATCAGATCGTGGCTGGACAAGGTGAGTCCCGCCCCGACCTCATCGGACTCTCCAATGGTGGAGATTGGTACGTTTTTGAGGCCAAGGGACGTTCAAACGGATTCGATGCCCAGGCTCTGGCAACCGCTAAGGACCAGGCGGAACAGATCATATCTATCGACAATCTTGCCCCCGTTTGCAGCGTCGCTTGCCAAGCATATTTCTCTTCGAGTGGTCTCAGTTTCCGGATGGATGATCCAGCTGCGAAGAGAAATGATCGATCTCGAACGATCAAGATTAGCCGATCAGATTTTGTACATGCCTATGACGATCCCATTCGCAGGGTAATCGAACTTCGAGGGGCTAATGCGGCTATTGGGTATGAGGGGAGGCGGTTTCGCGGGGCGAGGATCGAAGAGGCGGACCTCTGGATCGCGGTTCCAGACGACGACCTCTCGCCACCGGACAAATCGGAAGTCGACTCTCTCACGACGAATCAGTACTTAGGAGGAGACCAAGTATTGATTCGCCTCGGATCTACCTGGAGTGAAGCAAACATGAGATTACAGCCGCATCAGAGGTCTAGCTGATCGACAATCGCCCCATAGGCCCCTAGATTCCACGTTTCGGAAGAGTCACGGTTAAACCGGATCTAATTCTCAACTTAGCGCTTAAGGGAGGAAGCCTCCTCCGTCTCTTCGGCCGCTTGCGCCTCTCCCAATTGACGAATTTCAACAGAACGGCGACTGCCGACTAACGAGGCGACTTGCCAAGACGGTTGTATAGGGAGGTCGAGCCTCCCCTCTTCACAGGCCCACTTCAATGACGGTTAGAAAGAGATGATTTGCAGAAGAAAAATATTCTAACCATTCAGCCCTATGGATCTTGTCGAAGTCTATTTTAGAGGCGTCATTTCGAACGTATTGCGACAAGATATGTTTGCCAAAGTAGAGATTAGGCTCCGCTTTGGAATCTGTACTGAACGTCTTCCCGCCGTGCCCCATCACTCATTTGCTTGTTCAGGACTAAAGGCAGTCGGGTGCACCCTCCAGAGTCCACCCCGCCACCCTCTACCGCAACCCCCTATCGCGTGATGGCAACTTCTGTTGAAGGGTGTTCGAGGTGGTGCAGGCATTCGCCATAAACGTCCGATGCGAGCGATGCAGCCTCCACCATCTGATTTTCGCCCAGAGCTTTATACAAACGAATGGCTAGCTTTTGCATTTCTGCCATCTTCATTACAGGTCTCCCCGATAAGACAGGAAGAAGATCAGGAAAAGGGACCTATTGACCAGATGGCCCAGTCTCCCAGCTCGTCACCCAGAATCTTGCCGGATTTCGAAAGTGATCGCAGCAGTCGACCTTCTTCGATCTTGGCCGCAGCCATCCAGGCGTTTATTCCCTGCTTTACCCAGATCGGAACTGCCACCGTCCTGACTCGTCCTCGCTTACCGACGAGGTCGATGATCACCCATCGGCCCTCTCGGAGCTGAATGTCCTCTATATATAGAGAAGCGAGTTCCTTTCGGCGCAGGGCACAACCGACTAGGAGGGCTAGGATCACATAGTCCCGTTTCCCTTTTAGGGTCGACTTGTCAGGAACGGCCAAGAGATCCTTGGCCTGTTCCCGGGTCAGCCAGTTCCCAAGTCGAGTTCCCCGCTGGGGAACGTTGGGAACGTCATTCAGGGTTGCCGCCTCTTCGGTTCCGATCATTCCTGCGCGCTTTGCTTCTCCGACCAGCTTCCGTATTGCTGACAAACGGACATTGATGGTCGAGGGCGAGAGATGGTCTATCGTCGTCCGGTACTCCATCAGCAGTGCGCGGGAGAGTGGCCGGCTGGCACAGAAGGCAAACAGATCGTTGAGCGCTTTGGCATAGTTGCGCTTCGAGTGAATCGACAAGACAGAGTCCAGAACCATCTTTTTCAAAATGGCTTGTGCTGGCGAGAGCGCGAAGGGAGGCTCTTCGGTTGACTGTCCCACATGAACGAGAGAGGTGCTCATTGCCAGCACACCTCTCTATACATAGGACAATGGAAATTGTGCAGCAGGCTGCCGCACAATTGTCGCCACAGCAAAGCCCCAATTCGCCCTTCCAACATTACGAGCCTAATGCTCATCCGGCTGCTCCTGCTGCAAGGCTTCTATTTCACCGCGAAGCTTGGTGACGACTTCTTGCAGATCTTCCACGCTAGGCAGCTCTTCACGAATAGCTGTCGGCAGTTCTCGTGTCACACGGTAGGTCGAGACGCCGATTGGCGTCGCGATGTTCTGCAGGGCATACTCAACAACTGCAGTGCTGTGGGTTTCGCAGAGCAGGAGGCCAATCGTCGGTGCATCCGGGCCGCTGCGGAAGAGCCCATCGACGGCGGAGAGGTAGAAGTTCAGTTTGCCCGCCCATTCGGGTTTGAACTTCCCAGTCTTGAGCTCGATCACAAAGTAGCAATGCAGCCGTAGGTGGTAGAAGAGAAGATCTATATAGAAGGTCTCGTCGCCCACTTCAAGCGGGACCTGGCTTCCGACGAAGGAGAAGCCACGGCCCAACTCAAGAAGAAGATCGCGGAGATGGTTCAGTAGACCGCGTTCGATCTCCCGCTCGTGAGCTTTTTTCGAGACCGTCAGGAAGTCGAAGTTATAGGGGTCTTTGAGGATCTGTTCCGCGAGGTCCGAGTCCGGGGGCGGCAACGCACGGTGGAAGTTGGTCAGAGCCTTCCCCTCCCTCTCATGCAGTCCGCTCTTGATCTGGAGCACCATGACGTTGCGGCTCCAGCCATATTCCACCGCCGCTCGGAGGTACCACTCCCGCAGAACGGCATTCTTGAGCCGGTCCAGGAGAACCATATGGTGGCCCCAGGGCAATAGTGCAGCAACCTGCTGCACTATTTGTTTTTCGGGCCACGCTTCGGCAAAGGACCGCATATACTTGAGGCTTCGCGGGCTGAACCCCTCCACACCGGGGAACTCATTCTGGAGATCATGGGAAAGCCGTTCAATAACCCGTGTACCCCAGCCCTCAGTTCCCTGCCGGGCCAGGATGTCCCGACCGATCGACCAGTAGAGCAGGACGAGCTCTCGGCTGACGGCAAAGGCGGCCCGAACCTGAGCATTTTGGATACGGCTTTTCAGGTCCTGCAGCAGTTCCGGATAGCCGGACGGGGTTTGGAGTGATTTTTCCACGAAATGAGCATAGCACTGGATTTGCCCCGACAATTGACATTGTCGTAGCTTAAAACTATTGATTCTAAATATATTACAGATACTTTTGGGGTGCGGATGTTGCCCGAAAGGCAACTTCTCTGGCCGCATTTTTTGCCGAGGATAGGTCAAATCTTTTCCGCCCGCATAGTGCCGCTTTTAGCAGCTAGCGCTCCACATGACGCCCTTTTCGTTGTAAGTTTCAACGCCTCATAATCCGAAGATCGGAGTGCTCTAAGCCGCGTGATCTGGACGAGGATTTTGTCTGATTTCCTTCGGCCTTCACCTACAGAAGACATCTGAATCTCTGGTTAAAAGCTGTATCTGGTTTCGAAACCGCCAGCGTTGATATTTTCGGCGCATTGGCGAGGGTCCATTAAGGGTCCATTAAGAGCAAAATTCTGTGTAGTGAGTCGCGTACAGTGCGGCCTGTAGCATTCTGTTTCAATGAGTTGCGTTAGGTTGCCGAAATGGCATGGAAGAGGTCATCGGTTCGATCCCGATCAGGTCCACCAATCATCTCAATCATTTACGGGCTCCTCTCTTCTGCGACTTTGTCGCAAACTCTGTGACTGCTTCCAAAGCGGCCTGACTGCTCCCATAATTCAGCCCTCCACCTCATCCCCAGCTCCCTCCCATCGCACTCCCAGACCGCGAAGAAGAATATCGTCTGCCTCACCGAACCGAGGCTCGTCCATACCATTTCGTCCGGAAGGGCTGCCTGGCTTCGGCTCTGCCGCCGGTGCCCCGCTATCGGCATGACCGGGACGGCGATGGTCTCGCAGCTCGTCGAAGATCAGGTTGACCGCCATACGCATCTCCGGCTCGAACGACTGCATATAGACATCGGTCGTAGTGGAAGCCTTTGAGTGGCGCATGATGCCCTGAATATCTTTGACGTTCCCCTTGGACTTGCCCAGCGTCGCAATGGTCCGCCGAATCACCTGGAAGTTCAGCTTCGGCAGCTCTAACTCCCGCGCGAGTTTGTACAGCACCCGCTTACGGTAGTTACTCGGATCCATCGGGTTGCCGAGACGCCCTGCGAACATGAAGGCGTCCGGAGAGGTGTCGATACCGTTCCTTTCGCACTCTTGCCGATATTGCACGATCTCAATGCCGAGCACATCGGCGACTGGAACCCGAGTGATGCTCCCCTTGGTCTTCCCGTACGGCCGAATCTTTCCTCGATAGATCGTCTCCTGAATATCCAGGGTGTTGGTCTCTTCGAGGAAACAGCGCCAACGGAGAGGAAACAACTCGCTAGGCCGAAGTGCATTCGACATATCGAGCTTCATCAGAATCCAATCACCTTCGCCATGTACGCAGGGGCCGTGATTTGCCTCGGCGGCCTGATCTTCGCTGGCATTCGCATGATGTCAGGGCGATTCCAGGACGCAATTCCTGGGCTCTTCGGTGCGCTATTTGGTGCCGGAGTTCTCGGCTGGGGAGCCGGTTGGATCGGCTCGCTGACCGGGCAGTCGATGTAGGAGGTGCATCGACTATGGCTCGTCGAGGAAAGGACTCAATGATCCGGGTACGTCCGCTATTCAAGCGGAAGTCGTATTTCTGGAGCTCTTCCAGGTCGTAACCAAAGACGCGATGTGCTCCATCGAGGGTCAGCGAGAACGTATCCGCAAGTTCGAGAACCGTATTGAGCGTAGGATGCGCTTTGACCCGAGACAGATTCGAAAGTAGGTTCTTGGTGACCACTTCCCGCCGCTCTTGGGCGCGACGCTCTTGATCACTCGATGGCGTGACCTCCCGGAATAGGCCTCGGAGGTGGCCCAAGGTGTCAGCGATTTGACTGCGCGGAACCGAGGTGTACACGACGAGCATTCTCCTCAAAATTCTCTGCATGGGAGTGCAAGCTCTACAAATGAGGGACGATACGGAAGAGTGCGCGCTGCCGGAAGCGTCTTCGCCTTCTCGGTCGAAAGCAATACTCCTTTCGCACATTGTGGCGCACAGCGGCAGCGGCTTCAATCTGATCTATGGATGCCTCAACGCCAGTCGAGGACGCAGGGGGTGGAATCTCCTGCGTCGAACGCGGGTTCGCCTCCACGGAAGCTGACGTGAGCCGCGTGACAAATCGCACCGCACCACTTCCGCTCTGAATGAAGAGGTTGCCGGCGACTACAATACCCATGCCAAGATGAATCCACCTCTCCGCTCTGAACATGACATGTGTCAGTACAAGGGCTCCTGTACAAATCGAAGCGATCCGGGCACCTCGTTTTGAGGCGGCACTGAGGGTGAGGAAAAACGCGGGGGGAGACCGATCCAGATGGTCGAGTTTAGGAACGATCACGGTCTGAGCGTGCGCTACAAAAGAGAGTCCTGACTGCACCTGAGATTCAATACTCCGAATGAAACTCCCTGGCGACTCCGCAGGCACGCACCTCATAGCAGGGCTGTCCCTTAGCGTCGCGTACCTTCCGAAGATCTCAAGTGGGATTGCAAGATCACCAAGTCCGACTCCGTCATAGGCGATTACTGCCACACGATTGGCTCCTCTGACCGACAGGCTAGGTCATCCCTCGTCTTGCGGCTCCTGCACATATCTGTCATGAGTCGTCACTTCAACCTAGGTAGCTCTTCCCGTGTTGAGGTTGGTGGGATGAACAAGATCTTTGCCATCATGCCTTTGTCTTCGTGTTTCAGGAGATGACAGTGAAAGACGGACATGCCAGTGATAATCGGGTCGGTGAAGTCCATCAGGAGATCGAGGGACTCTCCCGGACCAACATTCACCGTATCGAGCCAATAGGGATTGCGAAGACGCACGCCGTCTCTCGCATATGCGAGGAAATGGACCTGATGTATGTGAAACGGATGGGCTTCGCGCGAGCGATTAACGACGGTCCATCGGCGATACCCCCCAATCAGGACGGTAATCATCGGGCCGGCGTCGGGAGTGTACTTCTGACCGTTGATATAGAAACCCTGTTTATCTTCAGTGAAGACCGTCGAGAATTCAGCAGGGCGCTTCTCGGCCAGTGTGAGCGTTGAGGGGGCAATGAATTGGTGGACCGTCTGGCCTGGTGCGGTGATTAGCCGGGAACCGGAATCGCTCGAAAGCGCCTTCTCATTCATATCGGCTAAGACCATGGTCGGATTGGGGTCGCCGTCTGGTCCGGTGTTCACACACCGAGTAATTAGCGACGCTTCCGCTCCGGCCGGTGGTCCTGTAACGATCGCCTCTACGCGGCCACCTGGCGGGAGCGGCACATGACTCATCAACTTCTCCTGCCGGTGTGGATCGTGAAATGCCAAAGGCATTCCATCCAGGGCAATCACTGTCATACGACCACTGCTTAGTTGAACATCTGCATAGAGATCCGGTGATGCATTCACGATCCGCCAGAACTGCCGTTCCCCGGGGCGAATTGCAACGCTGGGGCGCAGCACGCCGTTGACTGTAAACAGACGTTCCGGCTCCGTGGACTGTATAGAGCAGGAATTGGATACGTTCACTCGCGCTCGCTGGAGTGGAGCACTCGGATCTGTCTGCTTCAGAACGGCATCGCGCAGCACGAGCACCTGCTGCCGGATCGATCGCACCTCTGGCGCATATCGCTCAATACCATCGACGATGAGCGCGCCGGACATGCCGTCAAGGTCCTGCTGATAGCTTTCTCCGTGAGGATGAGTGTGGTACCAGTAAAGGCCTGGCGGTTGGTCCTCCGGCACGGTCACGTCATAGTGCAAAGACTCTCCGGGCATGGCCATCATCGAGATGACGTCATCCTGCGGAGATTTAGGCGAAACGTGAAGACCGTGAAAGTGCAGGTTCGTCATATTCCTGCAGGGTTCATCGATGCAGATCTCCTTGGAATGCGAAGACATCGAGTTTTGATAATCGACGCGGAGAGTATGGCCAGGGCTGACATGTAGAACGGGTGGAATCTCATGTGCGGCATAGGAGAAAGCGCTGAGTCCTGTATGGGGATCGATGACAGCGCGCAATTCTACCGGCGAAAAAGCATCAGGTATCGGCGGCAGCGGAGGCCCGATCAGGTGCGGCATTTTTTTTACCGATTGAGCGGCAGCTACGCCCATGAATCCCG
Source organism: Edaphobacter sp. HDX4 (assembly GCF_036877565.1). NCBI lineage: Bacteria > Pseudomonadati > Acidobacteriota > Terriglobia > Terriglobales > Acidobacteriaceae > Edaphobacter > Edaphobacter sp. HDX4. The sequence goes on along the minus strand of NZ_JAEDXW010000014.1, from coordinate 133,911 downwards.
CGAAAGCGAACTCCCAAACAAGGAATGCGGGCGCGACTACAGAAAGGCGGAAAATGAAGCGTGACCGCCGATGTGTCCAGCTCATCGCATCCTCCCTTGGGCTTGTCGGCTAGGACCGGGTCCAACCTCCCCCGAGCGCCTTGATAAGGACGACGGTAGCGACCATACGTTCCCCAGCGATCTGGGCGGCAGTTCGTTGATTGAAAAGGACTGCCTGCTCTGCTGTTACGACGTCGAGATAGCTGACCAGTCCGGCTTTAAAGCGATCGTTAGCGAGTTGTTCGGAGCGCATCGCGTCCTCAACTGCTACTGCCTGGAGCCTTGATTGCGCGGTGAGGAATTCCAGAGCGCTGAGCTGATCTTCCACCTCTGTGTAGGAGGTTAGCACCGTCTTCTCGTACCGCGCGAGCGAGCCTTCGTACGCATCTGTTGCCTGTTGAACACCCGCGTGAACCCGGCCGGCCGTAAAGATTGGGGCCACGGCCCCAGCGCCCAGCGACGCGATGCTGTTCTGCCATCTAAGTAGTGACGCAGCATTGGTGCTTTCGAAGCCACTCAATCCGCTGAGGGACAGGCGCGGGAAGTAGGCCGCCTTGGCAACTCCAATCTCAGCACTGGCGGCAGCAACGTTTCGCTCTGCCTCCAAGACATCGGGTCGGCGCTTGAGTAGGTCGGAAGGCAAGCCGATTGGTATGTCGGGAGGCGGCGGTGCATCGGTCTGCGCGGGAATCGAGAAGCTCTCGGCGGTGCGGCCAATCAGTACAGCGATGGCATGTTCAGATTGAGCCCGACCGGTCGATAGCGTTTGCTCTGAGGCTCTAGTCTGATCCAGTAAGGTCTTCGCCTGAGCGACCTGAAGCTCGCCTGATAGTCCGTGATGGAAGAGCTCTGTTGTCAGATCGAGAGAGTTCTGTAGATCTGCAATTGTGCTATCGAGCACACGCAGTTCCTGATCTTTTTCGCGAAGCTGGTAGTAGTCGATGGCCACACTGGCTTCTGCTGTGAGGCGAACGAAGCGGAAGTCATCTGCAGTAGCCTGCTGAGTAGCGCGGGCGGCCTCGACGGTGCGACGCACGCGACCCCACGCATCGATCTCGAAGTCGAATACAAGGGGCAGCTGAAAGTCGTTGTATGTCGCCGCCTGTCCATTCGTAGTACCGTTGTTCGGCCTGTCTTGCGCCTCTCTCATTCGGCCGGCAGCCGGTTGTCCGCTTATGGTCGGAAACATATAGGAACGCGCATATCCTGTAGACGCGGCAGCCTCATCCACGCGCGTGACCGCAATGCGAATGTCGGTATTCGCGGCGTCGGTCTGTTTCTCGAGCGCCTCCAACTGCGGCTCCTGAAAGACCTGCCACCAATCACCGGCGCCGATAGAACTCTGGCTCGTTGCTGCGTCCGCGCCGGCGCCGCGATATGCGGGAGGCATCGGCATGGCTGGAGGCCTGTAGTTAGGACCAACGCGGCATGCGGTGAGGCTTAGGCTAATGCTGGTCAGCAAAGCTGCGGCCGTGAACCACTGCCAAGAGCTGCAGTTCCATCGAAGCGGCTGCATGTTCAGTGCTCCTTTCCGGGATTGGCTGTGCCTGAATGGTTCTTTGTAGCCGAACCGCTCACCGGATCCGCGGACGTACTCGATTGTGGAGTTCCCGTTTGGGACTGGATGCTCGCCGCCATCCCGTTCACGACGTAATCTGGCGGGCTCGAGACAATACGGTCGGTAGGAGAAAGGCCGCTTGTGATCTCGATGTTGCTGCCGAGATCATCGCCAATCGACACCTTGCGCAGTTCCAGCCGATTCTTCGCATCGACCACAACGACCTGCGGTCCCGCAGCCTGAAACAAAACGGCGCCGGTGGGAACCGTCAGCTCCTGCTGGTCTTGTGCCAGGCTCAGATGCACGTTGGCATAGGCCCCGGGCATAAGCTCGCCCGTCGGGTTCGGGACGTCCACTTCTGTCAGCAGGGTGTGCGACCCAGGATCGATGGCGTGACTTGTGCGTACGACTATTCCAGTGAACGTGCGCTGCGGGAACTCTAGTAGCGTTAGCTGGGCATTCAGACCAGACCTGATCTGCTCTCCAAGATTCTCTGGCACAGGGATGAAGACGCGCATTGTGCTTACTTGGGCAATATGGAAAAGCTGTGCCCCGCTGCCACCGTTTCCAGCATTGACCAAATCCCCATCGTTAACTAATCGTTGGGTAACGACGCCGTCAAAAGGGGCCGTCACCTGCTCGAACGATTGCAACTCCTCCAACCGTTTCACGTTGGCTTGCCCGGCCCGTAGACTCGCTGTTTGCGCATTCAAGTTCTGGTCGTTTGCGTCGACTTCCTGTTGCGCCACCGCGTTTGTATGGATCAGGTCCTGGTAGCGCTTCGCCGTCACCTCGGCTAACGTGACGTTGGCCTCAGTCTGGCTGACCATGGCGCGTGCTTGATTCAGCTCCTGATCGACCTCCGGGGCGCTGATCACTGCGAGCAACTGACCCTTGTGGACTCCCGCGCCGATGTCGACTAACCAGCGTGCAACGTACCCGCTTATGCGCGCATAAATCGGCGAATCTTCGTACGCCTGCAGCGTCGCAGGTAGCGAAATCTGACCATCCACCACGTGCTCTGCGGGGTACGTGACACTGACCGGCTCCGCGACGTTCGCCATGGTTTCGGCCGCGAGGGCGCGGCTCTCTCGGCTGCGGACGACAAACATGATGACGCCACATACGAGCAGCACTGCTGGCACTAGAAGAAACCACTTAACCGTAGTCGGGTGCATCTGTATCTTTGCAGCGGCTATCTGTTCTTGTGAGCGTCCAGCTTCATTAAGCAGCATGTTCCACCTCCGAATTCGATGACCTATTCGTTCTATTCCGAATGATGTAGAAGATGATCGGAACAAAAAACAACGTGGCGACTGTCGCAAACATGAGTCCGCCGATTACGGCACGTCCCAGCGGCGCGTTCTGCTCCCCACCGTCGCCAAGCCCAAGAGCCATCGGAATCATGCCGATGATCATCGCCATAGCGGTCATGAGAACGGGACGAAGCCGGGTCGCACCCGCCTCGAGCGCCGCTCGGAGCGCATCTTTGCTCTCCGCAAAGTGCTCATTTGCAAACGTGATCACTAGGACGCTGTTTGAGGTGGCCACGCCAATGCACATGATGGTGCCCATCAGTGCGGGGACGCTCAGGGTAGTATGCGTGAGCAGGAGAATCCAGCAGATGCCGGCAAGAGCACCTGGAAGCGCGGTGATGATAATGAACGCCTCAGTCCAGGATTGAAAATTCACGACGAGCAGAAGATAAACCAGCAGAACGGCGATCGCGAGCCCGACATAAAGCCCCTTGAACGAGCTGCGCATTGTGGCAACTTGTCCCCGAGTGACCAATGTCGCTCCGCGGGGCAGGTGCTCCTTCGCCTGGTCGGTAATCTTAGCAATGTCTGCCGAGACACCGCCCAGATCGCGCCCTTGGACACTTCCGTAGATATCGATGACCGGCGCCACATCGTAGTGCGTCACGATCGCTGGCTCTTCCTGCGGCGTCATGCTGGCGAGATTTCTTAACAGTTGCGTCTTCGGGCTCCCGGGCACGTTGACCGGAATGCGATCTATTGCATCCAGCGAATTAACTCGGTACTGCGGCGTCTGCACCGCGATGTTGTATGACACACCATTGATCGGGTTCAGCCAGAAATTCGGTTGCGTCTGGAAGCTGGAACTGAGCGAGATCAGGACGTTCGAAGCGACGTCGCGTTCCGCAAGTCCAAGCTGCTGGACACGTACGCGGTCGACGTCGTATTGCAGGCGCGGCTGATCCTCCAGTTGTTCGATATGAACATCGACCGCTCCGGGAACGTGCTTAATTTGTTCCGCCAATCGGGACGCGAGAGCGAAATTGGCGTTCACATTAGAGCCGACGATCTGGATGTCGAGCGGTGCGGGAATTCCGAAATTCAGTGTCTGCGAGGCTATGTCCGCAGGTTCAAAGAAGAAGGATGTGCCCGGAAACCGCTTCGGCAACTCCGACCGGAGCTCTGCAACGTAATCGACTGTGGGGTGATGCTTTGGCTCGAGAGAGCCCAGGATGTCCGCATCCATCTCGCCGACCGTTCCACTGTTGCTGTACGAGAGGTTGATACCGCTCGTCGGCAGCCCTATGTTGTCGAGGATGCCACTGATTTCGTTCGGAGGAATGCGGGTTCGGATATAGCGGTCAACCTCGTCGACCAGCCGGGCTGTATCTTCCAGACGAGTCCCGGTCTTGGCACGCACGTGTAGATGGAACTCGCCGGCATCTACACTCGGGAAGAAGTCTTCACCCAGGAAAGGAAGCAAGACAACACTTCCAAGGCAGAAGACTAGAAACAGACAAATAAAAGCCTTGCGGCATTCGATGCATTGCGAGAGCAGCCTCTCGTATTTGTGCTGGATTGATTCAAACGCGTGCTCAAATCTGCCATGCAGACGATCGAACCATCCCGGTTCAGACTGGCCTTGTTCATGCTGCTTGTTTCGAGCAACCTCCTTCGGCAGCAGATACATAACCAGCGTCGGGATAATCGTTCGTGAGAAGAAGTACGAGGCGAATAGCGAAAAGACCACAGCTTCGGCTAGCGGAGCAAACAGATATCGCGACACCCCTGTAAGGAAAAACATTGGCACGAACACGATGCTGATGCACGTAGTCGCGAGGAAGGCTGGACGTGCGATCTCCTGAGCGCTGTCCAGGATCGCCTGTCGCAGTTCCTTACCCATAGCAACATTGCGCTGCATGTTTTCGATCTCAACCGTCGCGTCATCCACCAAAACACCCACCGCGAGAGCAAGGCCTCCCAGGGTCATGACATTGATGCTCTCTCCGAGCGCGCTCAGCAGAAGGAGCGAAGTGAGGATCGACAATGGGATCGAAACACAGATGATCATCGTGCTCCGCCAGCTGCCCAGAAAGACCAGGATCATAATCGATGTGAGACAAGCAGCAATCAGGCCTTCACGGACCACACCGTCCAGTGCCGCCCTAACGAAGACGGACTGATCTGCCAATGGTGTAATTTTCAAGTCCGGCGACAACCCCGCGGCAATACGAGGAAGCGCCGCCCGGACCGCGCTCACAATCGTGAGGGTAGATGCCGACCCCGTCTTTTCCACGGTCAGCAGCGCGCCACGATGCCCATCCTGCCGGACAATATTCTGTTGCACGGCGAATCCATCACGCACGTGCGCGACGTCCTTCAGAAAGACGGTGCCTCCGTTCGCCGTCTTCACTGGAATGCCGTTCAGCTCCCCCATCGTGGTCGGTGTGCCATTCAATCCGACGTTGTATTCGGTCGCGCCGATCTTGGCGGTTCCGGAGGGCAGGATCACGTTTTGTGCGTTCACCGCGTTGACAACATCAAGCGGAGCCAGACCCTCGGCTTCGAGCTTTGAAGAATCGATGTCAACCATCACCTGTCGAACCTTGCCACCATAGGGCAGCGGAACGGCGGCCCCGCGTATCGTGGCGAGCTGAGGACGGATGAAGTTCGTGCCGAGATCGTTCAGCTGCTGTTCCGAGAGTCCTCTGCCACTCAGTCCGAGCTGGATGATAGGCACGGTAGACGCGCTGTACTGAATCACAAGCGGCGGGTTGATTCCGGGTGGCAACTGCTTCAACGTGGCCTGTGCTTCGGCGACGACCTGTGCGATTGCTCCGTCCACGTTGGCCTGCGGCTGCAGATAAATCTTGATGACCGCTACACCATTGAGGGACTGCGATTCGATGTGCTGGACGTTTGCAACGGTGGTCGTCAGCGCGCGTTCATAGATGGACGTGATGCGGCGATCCATCTCTGACGGCACAAGTCCAGTGTAGGTCCAGATCACGCTGACCACGGGAATATTGATTTGCGGAAAGATATCGACCGGCGCACGCAAAAGCATCATAGGAGCTGCCATGAAGATCAGAAGGGCGAGCACGACGAACGTATAGGGTCGGTTGAGAGCTAGGCGAACAATCCACATGGCATCCTCTTCTGCAACACGTTAGACTCACAGGTCCACAGTGAATCCCGCTGTAGCGACGGCGCGTAGCAGCTCCTCTCCATCGAATGGCTTGAACAAGAAATCCGATACGCCCAGTGACAGGGCGCGTTCAACAGCTTCCCGGTCCTGATAGGCCGAGATAAAGATCACCGGAATGTGCGGGCGGGAGGCGTTCGCATGACGTAGCAGATCCCAACCGTCCATGGCAGGCATACGTACGTCGGTGATCAGACGGTTGCATGTCTGCCAAACCATCGACCGAAGCAGCTCCTCTCCGGAGCGAAAGGTCTGGGTCTTAATATCCGCCGAGGTGGGCGTAAGCGCGTCCATATCGAACCTGTCCTTTCCTCTCATGGAAAGCAATGGAAAAGCGGCTCCGTAATACGTTGCGCATTATGGAGCCAGGTGAGTCCGTTTACAAGGCCGTGCATGACAGCATCTTACTTGTGCTGCGCGAGGAAAGCCTCAAGAGCCTTTGCAACACCTTCTCCGTATGCCGTGTCCGCCTTGGTGCAGTTCGCAACATGACGATCCCGAACTTCTTTAGAGGCTGTGCCAAGGGCCCGCGCCGTATTCTCGAACAACCGCTGCTTCTCATTCGTGCTGAACATACGGAACAGATTGCCGGGCTGCGAGTAGTAGTCGCTATCATCTTCACGGAAGTCGAAATTCTGAGCAGCTCCGTTGATGGCCAATGGCGGTTCGGAGTAGTCGGGCTGCTCCTGCCACTCACCGTGACGATTCGGTTCATAGCTGGTTGCCCTGCCATAGTTGCCGTCGACACGCATGGCCCCGTCACGATGGTATGAGTGGAATGGGCACTTTGGAGCGTTGACCGGGATCAACGGGTAGTTGACGCCCAGACGATAGCGCTGCGTATCAGCGTAGGAGAAGAGTCTGCCCTGCAGCATCTTGTCTGGCGAGAAGCCGACGCCTGGAACCACATTTGCCGGGGAGAAGGCGGCCTGTTCCACCTCTGCGAAGAAGTTCTCCGGATTGCGGTTGAGCTCCATGTTGCCGACCTCGATCAGCGGATAATCCGCATGCGGCCAGACCTTGGTCAGATCGAAAGGATGGATGTGGTAGGTGTTGGCATCATCCTCGTTCATGATCTGCACATACAGCTTCCAGCGGGGGAACTCGCCGCGCTCGACGGCCTCGAACAGATCGCGCTGGTGAGTCTCGCGATCCGTTCCAACAAGAGCTTCTGCCTCTTGGTCGGTGAGGTTCTGGATCCCCTGCTGGGTCTTGAAGGTGAACTTGACCCAGAAGCGCTTGCTCTCGGAGTTGATGAAGCTGTAGGTGTGGCTACCGAAGCCGTGCATGTGGCGGAAGGAGCGCGGGATTCCGCGGTCGCTCATAACCACCGTGACCTGGTGAAGCGCCTCGGGAAGGTTCGTCCAGAAATCCCAATTATTGTCCGCGCTGCGCATGCCGGTTCGGGGGTCGCGCTTGATCGCGTGATTCAGATCGGAGAACTTGAGCGGATCGCGGATGAAAAAGACCGGCGTGTTGTTGCCGACGAGATCCCAGTTGCCTTCCTCGGTGTAGAACTTCAACGCGAAACCACGAATGTCACGCTCGGCATCGGCTGCGCCGCGCTCGCCGGCGACGGTCGAGAAACGGGCAAACATCGGAGTAGTCTTACCGATCTCCGAGAAGATCTTGGCCTTGGTGTATTTGGTGATATCGTGCGTGACGGTAAAGGTTCCGAAGGCGCCTGCACCCTTGGCATGCATACGCCGCTCTGGAATCACCTCACGGTCGAAGTGCGCCATCTTCTCGATGAACCACACGTTTTCGAGCAGGGCGGGTCCGCGCTTGCCAGCGGTTTTAATATTCTGGTTGTCATCAACGGGAGCCCCGAACGCTGTTGTCAGTTTCTTCATGATTCTCCTTCTTTCTTAATTGGTTGTTGGTTGTCAGGCCGCTCCCTCACTTCAGGCCGCAACGGGAAACCCGAGATGTTAGCCCACGGAGCACAATTCGTTATGCGAGCGGCGTTCCTGCCTTCTACAGGTTGCCCGTACATGTCGGCGGCACTTCACGCTCAGGCTTATTCGTTATGCCCAACGTAAGTTGGTCGTAAAGCAGAGGGTGGAACAGACCGAGGTACTCTTGGAGCAATCCAAGCTGCCTTTTGGTTGAAGGAGCGTTGCGTTGTGGCTATCAGAATCCAAGCCAGTTCATCACGACGTTGAGGCGCCACGTTGGCACTCCTCCGGACGCTCTAAGCGAGCGCTATAGTGCCAACGCCTTTCTAGTTATCCGTGCTTCTCTCCGGGCTTGGTGTTCAACGCTGCCCCGAGGACATTTAGTAATCCGACGGCGGTCGCCATTCCCCGGCGAGCATCTTTGGATGTAGCTTGCTTGGCGATTGTGAGGAGAGACGGAGTCTGTTTGCCAGCATCGGCGATCGCCTCGTGAAGCTTATCTGCATCAATCGAGCTGAGTAGATTCGTGAAGATCAATCCGATGCGAAGCGCCGTAACCATCTCACGTGAACTAACAACATCGACGACATGGTTCACCACCGTATCGCCGGCGCTTAACACGCCATTTAAGAGATCGATGATCCCTTTCTCATGAAGCCTCTCAAGAAGGTCGTATGCAGCAAGCACAGCCTCTGCATGTTCGATCGGCGCATGCTCGATCCTGCGGACGAGATCATCCCGCGAGTTTTCAGGTTTATATGTTCGAAAATCGACCGCGACTGCCATAAGTCTCTCCTGTTTCCTATTTCGCAGGCTGAATCTGCACGAGCTTCGGTGTGCCAGGCATACGGTAATCCGCGCGCTTCCACTTCCGTTCCACTTCAACGCCGGTCTGAGGGGTGGGCTTCCCTGAGTAGCGGAAGTTCAGGGGCCTGAGCGGATTGTCGCCTTGCTTCGGAAGGATCTTGAGCTTGACCGCGGTTTCTTTATAGGCAGGCGTGTGCGTCGCGTCGTCAGCATGCGAGCCAGTAAGGATATTCACCGGTCCCTCCTGTGAAAACAGCGGGAGGTACACTTGCTTGCCTTCCACCCGGGCCGTCACAAGTACCTTAATGACCAGAGAACCGTGCCGGCTGATCACCCGAACCCATCGCCCCGTTTCAATGCCGCGCTCTGTGGCAAGGTCCTGCGAGATTTCCAGATACCGTTCCGGAGTTTCCTCCCGGATGCCACCAACCCGGTAGGTCATGTTGCCTTCGTGGAAGTGCTCAAGCTGGCGTCCGTTGTTCAGGAAGAGGTCGAAATCCTCATCCGGCTGCTCCTCAGGCTCAGTGAACGAAACCGGATGAAACTTCGCCTTATTGTCAGGGAAGGGAAACCCGTTCAGATACAGAATCGGCTGATCTGTGCCATCCGCTGCCACGGGCCACTGAAGCGTGTTGTATCCTTCAAGGCGGTCGTAACGAACGCCTGCATGGATCGGACTCACGGATGCCAGCTCATCCATGATGTCGGATGGATGCTGGAAGTTCCAGCCGGCGCCCATTCGGTTAGCAATCTCCTGTGTGATTTTCCAATCGGCCCTACTGTCGCCGAGCTCGGGGAGAGCCTTGTAGAGACGCTGAATCCGGCGTTCGGTATTGGTAAACGTGCCATCCTTCTCAAGGGCCGGGGCAGCGGGCAGAACCACATCCGCATAGCGGCAGGTTTCCGAGAAGAAGATATCCTGCACAACAAACAGATCCAACTTTTCAAATGCTCCGGCTATCCAGGCGACATTGGAGTCGGCGGAGATCATATCTTCGCCAGCCAGATATAACGCACGGAATGTGCCGTCATAAGCGCCCTCCATCATTGCATGGTTGTTCATGCCGATGTTTGGCGAAAGTGGCACTCCCCATGCCTGCTCGAACTTCGCATGCATCTCGGGGTCGTTCACGCTTTGATAACCGGGATAAATATTCGGCGCTGCCCCGATATCTCCGGCTCCCTGAACATTGTTATGCCCGCGGAGCGGATATGCGCCGCAACCAGGACGCATATAGTTGCCGGTGGCTAACAGAAGATTAGAGATGGCCGTCGACGTGTCCGAGGCCCGGATGTGTTGCGTGACACCCATCGCCCAAAGGATGCACATCGTGTCGGCTGCCGCCATCTCCTGCGCGATAAGTTCCAATGTCTCCACAGGTACCTTGCAGATTCGAGCAGCGTATTCCATCGTGAAGGGCTCAAGGCTCTTCCTAAAGTCAGCCTCGTTGTTTACCCACCTCGCAATGAAGTCGAGCTTGGCATGGCCGTGATCGAACATGTAGCGGCTCATCGCGCAAAGCCAGACCAGATCTGTTCCAGGCCGTGGTCGGAAGTGGATATTGGCTCGGCGTGCCATCTCATTCTCTCTGGGATCGGCCACAATCAGACGCTGCCCAAACAGCTTGTGAGCGCGCTTGATTCGAGTAGCCAACACCGGGTGCGCCTCGGCTGTATTGGCGCCGACGATCACAACCAGCTTCGATTTCGCGATGTCCTCAATCGACCCCGCATCCCCCCCGTATCCGACGGTGCGGAAGAGCCCGGTGGTCGCTGGTGCCTGGCAATAGCGCGAACAGTTGTCGATGTTGTTTGTGCCGATAACGGCCCGCGCGAACTTCTGCATCAGGTAGCCATCTTCGTTGGTCGTCTTCGAGGAAACGACAATCCCTATGGAATCGGGGCCATGCTCTTTCTTGATCTTCCCAAGCTTCTCCGTGATGAGACTCAGAGCTTCTTCCCAACTGGCTTCGCGGAAACCATTCTCCGTGCGAATCAGGGGCTTCTGCAGGCGTTCTTCGTGATTAACGAAGTCCCACCCGAACTTACCCTTGACGCACGTAGAAATCTGATTGGCATCCCCATGTTGCGGAACAATCTTGAGGATCTTGCGGTCCTTGGTCCACACATCGTAGCTGCAGCCCACGGCGCAGTATGTGCAGACGGTCTTGGTTTGCTTGATTCGTTCCTCGCGCATCTTCGATTCGGTTTGCGAAACCTGCATGATCGCGCCATAGCCCATCTCCGGCTCAATGGCCTTCACAACGTCGATCATCTTGTTGAGAGACTCTTTGGGCATTCCGCTCAGGAAGCCGGCCTCACCCAGCATGGACTTTTCCATCAACGCGTTACACGGGCAAACCGTAATGCAGTGCCCGCAGGAGACGCAGCTTGAGCCGCCGATCTGCATGCCGCCGTCCCAAAGGACACGGGGATGCTCCAACTCCCAGCCGATCGACAGCGTTTCATTTACCTGGACTGTCTGGCAGGCCTGTACGCATTGACCACAGAGGATGCATTGGCTGGGGTCGTAGCGATAGAACGGGTTCGACATATCTACTTCATAAGGCTTGGGTTTGAAGGGGTGTTCCTGATGTTCAACGTTAAGAGCGAGCGCGGTATTATGCACCCGGCAGTTTTCGTTATTGTTGTCGCAGACAGTGCAGTAAAGCATGTGATTGCCGAGAATCACATCAAACGCTTCAGCGCGGGCGTCCTTGGCCCGCTTTGATTCGGTGACCACGTTTATTCCGGACGTCACCTTCGTTCCGCAGGATCGCACAAGTTGCCCATCCACTTCCACCATGCAGGTGTCGCAGGTCTGAATTGGTCCCATCAGGGGGGAGTGATAGCAGATGTGAGGAATTTCCTTGTGACGGAGTACGGCTTCGACCAGCAGTTCACCGTCCGCAGCAATAACGGAATCGCCGTTAATCGAAATGCCGACCTTCGCCGCCGCCTCAACACCTACCACTGACGTTTTTACAAGCTCGAGTGTACTCATACTGACCTCACCTGGAATGAAAGCTCGGTGTTGAAACTACATCCGGAACGCTTATGCGCCGCGGAAACCAATGTTCTCAAGTCTCAGTTATTGCGCCAGGTAAAGCTTGCGGATTCATCCGAAAATTGCGAAATCTTCCGAACTCGACGAGACAATGGCCTGGGACGCGCCCCAAGGGTCCCATGTCCTACCTAACTCTCAGTTTGGTTAGTTGTCCGATCTGCGGCTCGGTCAGAGCGGACACGTCCAGGCTCTCAGTTTCGGTTACACGTTCTGCAAGTTGCGGATAGTACTTTCCCAAGTAAGCAATGTGGAGCTCGGCAACGTTGCTCTCTCCCTCGTTGTGCCATGAATGACAATTGTGCTGCAGCTTGAATGCCTAAAAGCAATTCCTTTGTATAAGGATTCGTTATCTGCTAGCCGCTTGTCCCGAACATTACCTTCCTCGCAGTGGCGGCGTTTTGTGGAGGATAATGGCCGTCGGAGGCCAGCAAATGGGATCCAGTTCTGCTCGGATTGCCGGGCGGTCATGTGCTGGTCTTCCGTTGGCTTGATAGTCAGCCGCCAAAGCATCGTGAAGAGATTGGAGCTACGATTGCGCGCCTTCTGGAAGTTCCTGACTTATTTCGACAGAAGCAAGATGGACCCTTATACTGCTTTCCGCAGTTCCGCGGGAATGCTGCTGTCGTTAGCACTGGGCACGGCGACGCACGTTGCGTCGGAGCTCCGGCCGCGGGCTGTGGGCACTCTTCGTTTCCTACTCCGACCTCAATGACCCCTACTGGGATCGGGCAACCCGGATGATCGTCGCAACTCTCATCCTGACCTCGGCCGCGTTCGTTGGCGGTATATCCGAGCAATACCGATTTGGTGTCGGCGTGGTTGCGGCGGCAGCAGCTTTTGTCGCTGGGGATGTCGGTTGCGTTCGGCCGCACAACAGGGGATGTCGGGATGATGAGCCTGGTGATGCTCACCATCTTTGCCGGGCAGCAATTTACGATGAAAAGCCTAGCCGGCTCCGTCCTGCTGGTTCTCTCAGGGGGATTCCTGCAAACAGCCCTATCTGTGGTCTTCTGGCCGGTGCGGAGATATGTACCAGAGCGGCGCGCGTTGGCAGGGCTGTATACGGAACTTGGGCGGACCGCTACGGATCCCGTCCGTCCCGACGAGCAGCCGCCTGCGACTATTCACGCGTCGCAAGCGCAAGAAGCGCTGCGCAGCTTGCGCTCGGATAACAGCGAAGAAAGCGAGCGGTACCAGTCACTTCTGAATCAGGCCGAGCGTGCCCGACTATGCGTCATCGCTCTGCTCCAGATGCAGGCACAACTGAACCGTAACGGACAACAAAGCAATGGGAAGGAGGTCCTCTCGCGGTTCTTGATCCTAGTGGGACGTGCGCTCGCGGCCATCGGCAAATCCCTGTTAGACGGCGCTGAGCAGGCTCCTTTAGACCAACAAATTGCGCACGTGAATGAGTGGATCGAACAATCACGATCCAAAGCCCCTTTCCTGGAAAACGTGATGAGCAACCGCATCCTGTTTCAGATGGATGCGCTGGCCGGGCAACTGCGGGCGGCAGAGGTCCTGGTAACCGGCCCTGCCCCGCTCAGGGCTGCTTTGGAACGGCCTTCTCCGCTGCCTTCGTGGCGTTTTAGCCCGAACTCCGTGTGGGCTACGTTGCGCGCAAACCTGAGCCTCCAGTCTGCGGTTTTCCGCCATGCCGTGAGACTTACGATTTGCCTGACAATCGCGAATATCATTGCGCGTGCAACCGGCTGGCGGCATGCTTACTGGATACCGATGACCGTTGTCCTGTTACTGCGCCCGGACTTTGCCGGCACCTTCAGCCGCGGGCTGCAGCGGATCGCCGGAACCATCGTTGGGTTGGTCATAGCAACCGCGCTCTTTCATTTTCTGCCGGAAACGGTAGGGATACAGGCGGCCTTGATCGGCATTTGTGTTTTTCTGTTGCGATGGCTTGGACCCGCGAACTACGGATTCTTCGCGATCGGAGTGACCGCAGCGATCGTTTTGATCGCTCGCGCTAACTGGCGTCGCGCCGAAGCTGCTCATCCAACCCCGGGCCATCGATACGTTGATTGGCGGCATCCTCGCTCTGTCGGTCTACGCCCTCTGGCCAACGTCGGAGCCCGTGGAGGATGCTCTGGCAGAGCTGTTGGCGGCATACCGGGACTACTTTAGCGCGGTTGTACGACGCCACTTACAACCTCAGACACATGGCGCCCTCGCCGATCGGAAACGGCTTGCCGCTAGGCGCGCACGTACCAATCTGGAAGCTTCGGTTGAACGACTTGCAGCGGAACCTTCGACAAAGGCTAATCAGATCGATGCGGTGCGGGCAATGATGGCAAGTTCGCATCGTTTAGCGCATGCGATTATGGCCCTGGAAGTCAGCGAACCCGACAGCATCTCTGCGCTCGCCTCACCCGAACTTGCAAGATTTGCCGCAGATACACAAACGACATTATTAAGTCTCGAGCGTGTGCTGCGGGAAAAGTCCTTCGCCTCAACCGGAACGCCGGATCTTCGGCACAATTTTCACGCGTTGCTCGAGTCTGGCGATCCAAAGGCCCAGCCGCACATTCTGCAGACCGTCGAAGGCGACGCCATCGTGAACAGTCTTGATACCCTGCGGGACCAAATCCTCAAGTGGCGAGAGCAGGGCAAGGAGGCTAACCCGGTCTCGAAGGATATGTGAGGGCCAAGCATAATACTTTGCCAACCAGTTTCATCCTTGATGAGCCTTTGATAGTCAGGCTCCCGCCGCGACCTGGATTCCAGGATCGCGGATAGGAGCCGAAGTTGGCAACAGGAATTCACCTAAAAATCCTGGATACAAAAGGTCTTCCCAAAAGAGCAGAACATGAGCGAAGCTACTTCGTAAGAAATGCAAGGAGTTCTTCGTTGACGATGTCCGCATGTGTGGTGCAGAGTCCATGCGGCGCACCGGGAATCACCTTCAGGGTCCCATTCTTGACGAGCTTCACACTGAGGCGGCCAGAATCGTCGATCGGAACAATCTGATCAGCGTCACCCTGTATGACGAGTGTCGGCACAGTAATCTGCTTTAGGTCTTCTGTCTGGTCCGTCTCCGAAAACGCCTTGATGCAGTCGTAAGCGCCAATTATCGAGGACTGCATTCCCTGCAGCCAGAAAGAATCCTGTACCCCCAGGGAGACTTTCGCACCCGGCTTGTTGTATCCGTAGAATGGCACCCCCAGATCCTTGAAGAACTGCGAGCGATCCTTCACAACATTTGCACGGATATCGTCGAAGACTGAGATCGGTAGACCCCCGGGATTTGCTTCGGTCTTCAGCATGAGGGGAGGGACAGCTCCGATCAGGACAACTTTGGCGACGCGCTTCTGCCCATGCCGCGCTATGTAACGTACGACTTCACCGCCGCCCGTGGAGTGGCCGACCATAGTCGCTTCCGTGATATCGAGATGGTCCAGTAGGTCCGCAAGATCATCCGCATATTGATCCATGTTGTTCCCTTCCCAGCTCTGGCCTGAACGGCCGTGACCACGGCGGTCGTGGGCGATCACGCGATATCCCTTCTTTCCGAGGAACAACAGTTGCGCGTCCCACGCATCGGCACTCAACGGCCACCCGTGCGAGAAGGTAACGACGGGGCCGCTGCCCCAGTCCTTGAAATAAATAGTGGTGCCGTCTTTGGTTGTGAACGTATTCATCGAATGTTCTCCTTGGTTGTTCCGATGCGGCGCAGGTGCGCTCGCGGTTTTGGGCTCGCCTGCCAAAGCAGACTTGGTTAATCCCATCATGGCCATCGCAGCCGTGCCGCCAATGAGCATCCTGCGGCGCAGCGGATCGATAGAGTTTTGGGGTACGACCCCTGTTGCGATGAGTGCCGGATTTTCCTCTTGCATATCGAATGATGCCCCTTTCCCGTTTCGGTGGTGATGGAGCCGGCCGGTATGGAAACGCGCGCTTTCCTGGGCTCCACGCCTGCTCTGGCCCTGCCTGTTGTCGCTTTCTGGAGTGGTCAGATCACTGTCAGGACAACGTCGATATTGCCGCGTGTAGCGTTCGAATAAGGGCGTACGACATGGGCCTTTTGGACCAGCGCTTCTGCAGTTTTGCGTGCCAGTCCCGGCAATGAAATCCTCAGCTCCACCTCCAGGCCGAAGCCCGTCGGAATGGCGCCAATGCCCACATTTCCCTCGATGTTTGCATTCGCTGGAAAGCTGATCCTATCGCGGCCGGCCACGTATTTCAGGGCTGATAGAAAGCATGCGGAATAGCCCGCGGCAAACAACTGCTCAGGATTTGTTCCTGCGCCTCCCGCGCCACCGAGTTCACGCGGTGTGGCGAGCTTTACATCGAGCACCCCATCGGACGATACGGTACATCCGTCACAACCACCTGTAGCCTTGGCTTGCGCGCGATAAAGAACGTTCCCGATCGGCATGAATGTATTCCTCTTTATTAAAATCGTTTACTATTAAATAGCGTACGATCTATTGATTACGAAGAGCACCACGCGGGTTCAAATATTTTTTACCAATCTCTTGCGCAGCGAATTCATCTGCTCCCTCAGGGCGACGAGTTCCACGGGGGTGCATTCGGAAGCGCACATCACGGCCCCGGGAATGTCCTGTGCCCGTTGCTTCAGCTCCCGTCCCTTCTTGGTCAGCGTGATGATCACTTGCCGATTGTCCGCAGCCGCCCGGGCACGCTTAAGAAGGCCAGAAGTCTCCAGGCGTTTCAGGAGGGGGGTGAGGGTTGCCGAGTCCAGGAACAGCTTCTCACCGATCTCCGAGACATTCACCTGGTGGCTTTCCCAAAGTACCAGCATCACCAGGTATTGAGAATAGGTGAGGCCCAGGTTACGCAAAAGCTTCCGATACAGTTTGTTCATCGCTAGCCCCGCGGAATATAAAGCGAAGCAGAGCTGCTCGTTGAGCAGCATCGATACCTTGGGGTGATCTGAAGAGTCCTTCGATTTTGCCGCCATATCCATATGATGCATCACGCGCGATTCAGTCGTATACGCTATCGTCTAAGATGCGAACCCAATCAAGCGCATTCCCGTGAAGCACGGTCCCATACGAGTCATGCGGTCAACGCATTGAATCGCGAAGGCGGGGGAATCTCCACTGTTTTCTTGTCCCCTTGCTGGGACCGCAGCTGCTGGACAAGAGACTGATCGAAGGTTGTACGGATCGTGGTGATGGCGTCAACGTCTCCTTGCTCTGCGGCGCTTTTGAGCTTCATGATGACTGGATGGAGGAATTTATTCATCATTCTGCGAGTTTTTCCTTCGATCGCTGCCCGCTGATCGTGCGGGAGCATTTGGGACTGAGCGCGGCATAGCTCTGCCTCCCGTATTTGCTCGGCGACTTCGTGCAACTCGCGGACCACCGGTCCTATGTCCAGCGTCTGTGTCCGACGATGGTAACCTAGGGCCTCCTGCGCAACGATCCTCTCGGCTCGCTGCGCCTCAATCTTCCGCTCTTCTAGATGAGCGGATGCAACCGACTGCAGGCTGTCGATGTCGTGAAGAAAGATGCCGTCGATGCTGTTGAGCGCGGGATCAACGTCTCGAGGCACGGCAATATCGATCAAGAACATCGGCTTATTCTTACGACGGCGCAGAAACTCACGTCCATGCTCACGGCGGAAGATGTATTCCTGAGCGCCTGTAGAGGTAAGGACGATGTCGGATTCAGCTGCCGCGGTATAGAGATCCTCGAAGGGCACGGCGCGCCCGCCGAACGTGCTCGCGAGCCGGACCGCGTTCTCATGGGTGCGGTTGGCAACAAGGACGGATTGAGCGCCTTGGCTGATGAACTGAGCAGCAGCTAGTTCACCCATTTTTCCTGCGCCGACCAGCAAGACACGCTGTCCTTTGAGTGAGCCAAACACCCTCGCGGCCAGGTCGACAGCAACCGACGCTATGGAGACAGAAGCATTGCCAATCCCCGTTTGACTGCGGACCTTTTTCGCCGCCGCAAATGTCGCCTGCATCAGCCGCTCCAAATGAGAACGGGCTGTGCCAATAGACCGCGCGGCGGCGTAGGCCTCCTTGACCTGCCCCAGAATCTGCGGTTCGCCGACGATCATCGAATCGAGGCTGGAGGCGACGCGGAAGAGATGCTGGACAGCATCGAAGTCCCGATACTCATAGGAATGCGCTGCAAAAGAGGCGCCTGCGATGCCGAGATGATCCCCAAGAAATTGCAGGGGGGTCTGGACATCTGTGTCGTGGCAAACCACTACCTCCACACGATTGCATGTGAAAAGGAGCATCGCTTCACGTACGCCTGGGAGGTGGAGGAGAGAGCGCGTCGCATCCGTGAGTTCGGCGGGCTCAATTGCCAGTTGCTCGCGCAGTTCCAGGGGCGCCGTCTTGTGGTTGAGGCCTTGCAGAAGAATTTTCATTCGCTTCCATCCTGTGTCCATCAAGTACTACTTCTGTCCTGTTATCCAGCTAGAGCCAGATCATGGCTCCCGGTGTTCACGACAAGGTCGGCTAATGCATCGATCAGCAGCGGAGAATCATTCAGGCTCTCTGCCCGGACCAGTTTCAGACCGAGTTCTCGCGCTACCGACTGGAAGTGAATGTCGATGCCATACAGAATCTCGATGTGGTCGCAGAGAAACCCTACCGGCTGAATGACAATGGTGTCGTATCCAGAGGCTTTCCGTTGTGTCACAGTGTCTTCGACCGTAGGACCGATCCAGGGCCCGCTCATACCCTGGCTTTGGAATGCGAAGTACCAGTCATCTGGACTCAGGATGTCTTTCAACTCTTCGGCAACCAATCGTGCTGTCTCTTTGCAATCATTCGCATCGCTATCAAGGCCGTTTGCGAGAATCATCCGGGATATTCAACAGGAGTTTGGGATGGTTCAATGGTACGGGTCGGAACCATAAACCGCCTCCTTTGCTCCGTAGACAATTCTTCGCGACGGGAAACTCGGAAGATCAGCAAGCCCTTGCCGCTCAAATCTAGCAGTCTTGTTGCGCGCCTTCTAAAGCCATCATCGTTTTGGTGAGGATCTCAACGGGAGATAAATGGCAACGCGAAAGCATCTCAACCGCGAGCGTGAGAGCTGTCCGTTGCTCGTCGAAAAGTGTTCGCCACATATCTACATGATTTTCCCTAAGTTCGATGTGCGTCATGACTGTACCCTCCTGTCGGTCAGCCAGCTCCCTACTGAAGGTGGCTTATTCGTTGTACCAGTGGCTCGGAGTTAGATATTGTTTGCGCTATCTCCGCCTGTCACATCAAATGTTGCGCCCGACACCATTCGTGCCGCGTCCGATGCCAGGAAGACGACCACCGGTGCCATCTCCGCCGGATCAATCCACGGAACTCCGAGAGGAGACTTGCCTTGCAGAAGCTTCTTCGCAGTTTCCTCGTCGGTCTTCACATCGCCTGTTGGCGTGCGACCGGCGACCTGCAGAGCCTGCTCGTAACGTTCTTCGTGTCGTGTCAGCGGTGTATCGATCAGGCCCGGAACCAAGCAGTTGACCGTGATGCCTTTCCTCCCGAGCTCCATGGCGGCTGATTTCATCAGACCAATGATCCCCCACTTTGACGCGGAGTATGCCGACCCGTTGAGCGTCCCGTGGCGGCCCTGGGTGGACGTGGTCATGATGATGCGTCCGTTGCCCTGACGAACCATCGCAGGACCGAATGCTCGAACTGCATTGGCGGTTCCCGTCAGATTAACGTCGATCGTTATGTTCCAATCCGGATCTTCCATCTCAAGCAGAGCGTGGAATGACTGTATGCCTGCATTGGCGAAGAGAATGTCAATGTGCCCGAACTCCTCTTCAATTTCGGCGGCAGCTTTACGCAGCTTTGGCAGGTCTCGTTGGTCGAGGATGATGCCCTTCCAGGTTGCGCCTGCTTCGCGAACGAGAGTTCCGGTCGTCTCCAAATCAACTGGCGTCGCCGGTTCGACACCAGACCTCGGATCCACTGTTGCACATATATCCATGCCGACTACATGAGCTCCGCTCTGAGCAAAAGCAAGAGCTACGGCTCGTCCGATACCCCTCGCTGCTCCTGTCACAACGGCAACCTTGCCGTTCAAACTCTTATCCCAGCCAATCGTGTGCTCCGCCATCTGTGCCTCCGCCTTTCCCCTAAATGCAATACCCGTCAACGCAGCGGAACTAGTCGCTAAAAAATTTCTACGCGATAGGCTCGCGCTTTGGCGTCCTTCATCATTGCCCTGACTCATAATTTTCCTTCCGGTCGCAATGACCTAAGTACGATCACAGTGTTGCTCGAAACCGAAGGGGAAGGCTTTCTGGATAAGGCGAAAATTGTGAATTCTTCCGGTATTGATATCCACGATTGCTTTTAATGAAGGCGCGAGTTTAGGAGGGGCATGCGCGATACGCCGATGGTTCACGTATGGGTGGGGAGTGAAACCGGTCGATTCACGAAAAGGACGGCAAGTGTTGAGAGCTCAACCCGACCACGCTAGCAAGCGCCTGGATGGAGAGATCGTCTTCGAAGTGTATTTCGACGTACTCCCGGATTTGACGGTCTCTTGCGGGACCAAGCCCTCCGGACGGATACGCAGCATCGCCCTCGCGGGTGCAATAGGCACGCAAGAGTCTTACGCACATCGCGTTACCGCCGCATTCGCGACCAGGAATCCTGGTGTGCCGGTCTCTGATTCGAGATGCAAAGAACGAGCGAGCTCTTCGATCAGCACATCACGCACGAAATAGGTCGGGCGAAGTTCGAACCAGGATTGATTCAATAGTTCCTTTGCGCGTCTCTCCAACAGTTCTCGCAGATGTAGATGTGTAGAAGCGCCGCGCCCTTTGCCATAAGGTCTTATGCGGCACTCTGGAAGGAATAACCTTCACGGCTTTGCCAATAAGCTCTTTGCTCTGGTTCAAGTGCACACCGGAGCACCACCCCGTATGCATTTGGGCAAGTTCATGACCAACGGTGATTTGGACACAATCATGCGCATGCTCCCGCCAGGTGCTCTTTGGTTATTTTGCCGAGTAAACGCTAAAGCCCTCTCCGTCGAACCAATAATGATCGGTCGGGAGCGGATCTTCCGCACCAACCCGGATGATTCGTTGCTGCGATGCCTGAGTCACTTTTCCTAACCCCTTATGTGTTTTACTGCTTCCCGTTCGGAAGAATCCAAAACTACAAGCGAAAGCAAAGATACGTTGGGGACTTCCGGAAGCAAGACTGTACATGAGGTTGGCCGAAGCAATCAACGACCTTCACCTCGTCTACAAGGAGACGTAAAATGAGCACAGTAATTTCCCAAAAGGCGATCCCCACCGCAACCCTGACGCAAGAGGCGGAGATCTTTGAATACAGCAAGGCTGCAGATCCGATCTCTTCCGGAGCAACGCCGCGCGTTCCCATCAAGGTCTTCGGGCCGGATCTTTACGCTTCGGGCGCTACTCGCATCGTTCCGCTCGACCTGAGGAAAGAACTGAAGACCCCCTACCCCGTCACCGGCCCGAGTGTTCTCGCGAACTTCGTACGGATTAAGGCGGGAGAGTCTTTGGCAACTTCGTATGACGCCACCAGCGAGTTCTTCTACGTTATCAAGGGCTCTGGTCACACCGAAACGGAGAACGGCTCTATCAGCTGGAATGAGGGCGACATCTTCTCCCTCCCCGGCATGGCCGCAACACACTATGCGGATTCTGAGGCCGACTTCTACATGGTGAATGATTCGCCGTTGCTCGAGTACCTCGGTGTCGAGAAGTCCACAAATCGCTTTCAGCCTACTCTGTACACCCGCGCCAAGATCCTCGCAGAGTTGGAGAAGGCGAAGAACGATCCCAACGCCGGCAAGCGCAGCCGCGTGAGCGTCCTTCTCGCCAACAAGAACTTTGCTCAGACGATGACGATCACGCACACTCTCTGGGCGATGTTCGGTATCGTTTCGCCGGGGGCGCGCCAGCTTCCTCACCGTCATCAGTCTGTCGCCCTGGACTTTGTCGCAGACGCAAAGCCCGGTGTGTACACTCTGCTTGGGCCGGAGCTCGACGCCAAGGGAAACATCAAGAACGCGACGCGTGTCGATTGGGTTAAAGGCGCGGCCTTTGTTACGCCAGCGGGCTATTGGCACGAACACGTGAACGAATCTGGCGCTGATGCCTTCGTCATGCCGATTCAGGATGCTGGCCTGCACTCCTACCTGCGGACTCTCGACATCCAGTTCTATCTCGAAGACTAGTACCGCAACCGTCTCTCGAAGCTGTGGGCTGCCCGGCCCACAGCGCTTTTTCTTATTTCATTTGGAGTTGGTATGTCGGAACAGGTCCTTTGTAAAGTCTCAGAGCTTCCAGCTATCGGCCAAATGCGCAGGATCGTGCACCATGGCTCACCCTTGTGTGTAGCGAATGAAGATGGAGCGATTGCCGTACTAGACGATGTCTGCACTCACGATTGCGCGACTTCCCTCGCAGATGGGGAGATATGCGCCGGACGCATTCTCTGCCCAAGACATGGTTGGGCATTCGATCTAAGGACAGGAGAGCTCCCTCATCTGCCATCCCGCAGCGTTCAGGTTTACCAGATAACGATTGAAGCTGATGAAGTAAAGCTGCTTGAGTTTAAGCCAGAGAGAAGGGACGAGGCATGATCGTCCGTCCCAAAACGCATTGGTTTCGCACGCTGCTCATTTGGCGGGGCTCTATTGTTCGTGCGATTCTCCCCCAACTGATTCTGGTTCTCCTGATATCGAGCCTTGTCACCTGGGCACACGGCAGGATCAATGGTTATCCAGTTCCGCTCACAGCGATCCCTTTCACGCTCCTTGGCGTCTCGATTGCACTGTTCCTTGGATTTCGTAACAACGCAAGCTACGACCGCTATTGGGAAGGGAGGAGACTCTGGGGCACCATGCTCAATGTCACTCGATCCCTGGCTCGCCAGAGCCAGTCCCTTGTCCATCTTGAGCGGCATGACCCACGGATGTTGGAGTTTCTCGGACTGATTGCGGCAACGATCCACGGTCTTAAACATCAGCTGCGCAACACGGACCCGGGTCCGGATTATGAACGTTACCTCACGCCCGAACGCTGCGAAGAACTCAAATGCATGCGCTTGAAGCCGGCCGTCATTACGGTCTATATAGGTCGATGGATCGCGGCACGCCGGAAGGAAGGTCAGATAGGCGAATTCACAGCAGCCATGATGGATCAGACTACGGGCATTCTTTCAGACACCATCGGAGGATGTGAGCGGATTGCGAACACCCCCTTACCTTTCGCTTACAGCATCATGGTCCACCGTACCGTCTATCTCTACTGCCTCCTCCTGCCTTTCGGGTTGGTGAGTAGCATCGGACCAATGACGCCCATCCTCTCCGTCCTTATCGCCTACACCTTCCTTGCCCTTGAGGCTCTGGCCCAAGAAATTGAAGATCCCTTCGGTACAGAGGATAACGATCTGGCTCTCGGCTACATGTCGTGGTCAATCGAACAGTCGATACGTGAGATGTGCGGCGAACCGACATCCCCTGCACCGACTCCCATACGTGAATGGGTTCTCTTGTAGGTCGGCAGCAAACATCCACCAATCAACCACGAAGTAGAGGTCACATTATGAAACGCAGAACAATTCAAGCTGTAATCGCTCTTCTTATCCCGGCTTCAACACTGCTCGCACAGGACAGCTTCTATTCAAAATGGGAGTCTAGCGTCAACTCGATTCAATCAAGGCAGCCGGCAGTGCCAGTCCCGGTGGTAAGCCCCGACGCAGGACTCGTCCAACTCTTTCGCACAGATGTAGTCCGGCAGATCCTTCCAGGAGCTCACCCTCAGTGGATTTATGGCAACTCCAAAGGGGCCGATCTGATTCCATGGAAAAACACAGAAATCGACGTCAATGTTCCGCCCTATTTGCAGCATCACTCTCCGGTCACCCAGGACGGATTCGGAGATTTTTCTCTGCTTTACAAATACCGTCTGTTGAGCGGTGATGTGGAACACGGCGATTTTGTGGTGAGCGCGGCGCTGGCTGCCACCATTCCAACCGGTTCTTATAAGAACGGAAACGCCAAGGTTACGTTGACTCCGACGGTCTATGTGGCGAAGGGTTGGAAAAAGCTCTATTTCCAGTCGAACCTAGGCGGCTTGTTGCCCACCGAGAACGGCCAGAACATTGGGCGAAATGTTATTTGGAACTCCGTAGTGCAAGACCATGAGAAGAAAATCTTTTGGCCAGAACTGGAGGTGAACTCCACCTACTTTCACGGGGGACCGAACGATGGCAAGAGTCAGGTGTTCATCACCCCAGGTTTAATGGTGAGCAAATTTCGGCTCCAACCAAACCGTCAAAACCGTCTTGCCATTCTATTTGGCGGCGGATTTCAGATAGCAGCCTCTCAGTACCACGCATACAACCATGCAACGGTGCTGACAACCCGGATCGTATTCTGATAGACCGTTTTCTTCACCGCCTCACGTTTCATTCGCAGATACGATCCCTCGGAAACAGGAAAGAGTTTACGGGAGGATCACAATTCTCATCCAGCAAATGGTGCTCCGCTTGTCCCAACAGACCCTCATCGCAACGGGATCTCAATGGTCGTGCAGCACCAAATCAACTTCCAATTGGGGTCTGTCAATGCTGATTCTGCAGTCTATGATGGTTCTTCTCGTCTTCCAACTTGCCGGTGAACTAGTGAGCAAAGCGGTACATATTCCTATCCCTGGGCCGGTCTTGGGGATGGCTCTGCTGGCCGCTTGGTATCTCCTGCAAAATCGTGAACCCGAGAAACATATGGAACAGACTGTCAGTGGTCTTTTGGGGTGGCTGGGGCTTTTGTTTGTGCCCGCTGGCGTAGGCATCGTGGCAAACCTGGACTTGTTACGTGCTGCCTGGTTCCCGGTGACGATCGCTCTGACTGTGTCTACTCTAAGCACGCTGCTCATCACTGCAGCCGTCATGAGCCGCCTGAAAAGGGGGAGAGCATGAATCTATTTGGTCACCCATTCGGTATCTCGCCTGGAATCGTCCCGCTATTCGCCCTCGTTCTCACGATCGGAGCCTACCTGATAGGTCAGAGCATTCAAAAATGCGTCAACAAAGCCATCGCCAATCCAGTCTTGATCGCTGTCCTGATCATAGGCATCACTCTACGTGTGTGCCATATGACCTACGACAGTTATTTTTCAGGAGCCCAATTCATTCATTTCCTTCTCGGACCTGCGACGGTAGCATTGGCTATTCCACTAGCCCGTTCGCTGGACCACATGCGTCGAGGCTTTCTGCCAATGGTGGCTGCTCTTTTCTCGGGGTCAATCATAGGTCTGGCGAGCGGCTATGGCGTCGTAAGAATCCTGGGCGGGAGTCAGGTAATTGCACTCTCGATGGTCCCGCATTCGCTCACAACCCCCATTGCGATCGGGGTCTCGCAAAATATAGGTGGCATTCCGTCACTCTCGGCTGTTCTGGCGATTGCGGGGGGCATTCTTGTGGCGATCGGTGTGGATGCAATTCTCGGGTGGATGAACATTGAGGATCCTGCGGTCCGAGGGTTGGCGGCAGGTGTCGCCGGCAGCGGTGTGGGTGCATCTCGAGTAATTCCTCAGCACCCTGTGTCCGCTGCATTTGCCGGCGTCGCCATAGGGCTCAATGGCTTCATCACCGCGGTACTTGCTCCAGTGTTCATTGGGCTCTTGAAATACTTTGTACATCGATAGGAAGGAGAGCTTTCTGTTTGGTCAAAGTACACGGGGCTACAGTCACTCGGTTTCCCGCACTCCAACTCCGTCGCGCCTCGTCTGTCCTTGTCCCCTGACGGCCCGTGGCAAAGCGGGCTTGTGACCCCTTAGGCGGGTAGCATACGGTTGCGGTGCCCTGCATTGGGCATGAGGGATGAAGAACTTGTGAGCGTTGCGCAACACGCTTCAGCTCCTGACGAATCATCGCTGAGAGCCGAGCCTCAGAGCTTATACGGACGATTGATAATGATAAATCTCTGCAGGAGAAATCCTGATGGGAAATGCGGTCGGAAACATGTAAACAACCGAATGATCCACTTTGTAGTATCGAGGCCAGTCCATCGCTTTCTCGAAGGAATAGAGATGGGTCGGAGTCGAACATGAATCAAAGGCCAATTTTCTTCATCGTGGATGATGACAGCAGAGTTGGTAAATCGCTAGCGAAACTTCTTGCGCCAGTGGGTATGAATACGATTGTGTTTCACTTGGCTGCCGATTATATTGCTTTCCCAAAACCGAACGTAGTAGCGTGCCCGGCTTCTAGAGATCAATCTTCCCGCTGTCGATCGACTGACTTTGCAGCAGCGCATATCTGAGACAGATCACCGGCCCATCATTTTCCTGGCTGGATACGGGAGCATACCCTCAACCGTGCAAGCCATGAAAGCTTGCGCGATCGCTTTTCTTCCGAAGCGATTCATCAAGGAAGACTTGCTCCAGGAAATCAACGAGGCGTTCGAGAAGGACTCGCAGTCACGATTGACCCCGCCGAACTCTTCGAATTGCGGTTACGTCTTTCTAAACTTGCCCCTCACGAGAGAGAAGTGCTGCCTGGGTGATCGCCGAATATCTCAATAAGCAGGCGACAGCGGAACTCGACATCAGCGAGATCACATATCAGGTACGTCGGGGACAAGTCATGAAGAAGATGGGTGCACAATCAGTAGCTGATTTAGAGTTTATCCGTAAATAGAAGGGGTTTTCTCCACCACATGACGGCAGCGGCCAGTTATATCAGAGCCTGGTAGCTGGCCTCTGTCTTCTCGAAGCCATTCGGATTGCCAGCCTTTCGGCCAGCAGCGATCAGATTCTCGCAATTGTCATAGTACGGTTCGATCTCTTCATAGTTCACACCCCAATCACGAATGCGCATCATGATCCCCGATGTGAAGAAAGGCCTTGTCGGTGCCCATCGCGAGTCGACCGCTCACCTGCGAGCAAAAGCGGCTCAGAATATAGATGATGGGATCATACCCATCCGCTTCCTTAGTGGTGCAGCCAAGCAGAAGCGTCAGGTATTTACTACACGCTTGCAACAAGGATCAGTGCAACGGAAGATGCTCGTTACCCATCTTGAACAATCGAAGCAAATACAAGAGGGATGGGACGAGAAGTACGAGGCCAGAGCCTACTGCCGCGATCAGTGTCCACAGAACCGCCGGGGACGCCGCCGCATCATTGACTGTCATGTCGCCCTGGAGGAGATACGGGGCCTGAGACATTCCCCATCCCCAGAGAATGAAGGTGATCTGGAGCATCGCTGCTACTCGGGCGATCTTATACTTCCGTGCCAGCAGGCAGAGGAATGCCGTGCAGGCGAATACAGCGGTGGCGCCCTGAACAATCCAGACGATTGATGGCTTCAAGAGCCCACTGTAGATGTCAGGCGCACCGGTTCGGGCGGAAACAAACGTTGCGAGCGCCATCAGTGCGACGAGCAAGCCGGAGACCAGAGCCCTCCTTCTGAAGTCCTCCTGCAGCTGTACATCGGTCGATTCAACGGTCAGATACACAGCAGCAAGGAAGACAAACAATGAAAGGGAAAAGACACCTACCATCAAAGGGAACAAACCGAGCCATGGAGTTAGGAAGCCATTCTCGGAGATGCCTTGCTTGACTACGATGTTTCCAGACGAGATTGCCCCAACAATTACTCCGAGGCAGATGGGTGTGATCGTGCTGGCTACTGCGAAGATCATCCCCCAACGCTTCTGAGTGCGATAGTCCGCGGTGTGATAAGCCCGAAAAACGAAAGAGGATCCCCTCATCACGATGCCGATAATGATCGCTGTCAATGGTATATGCAGCGCTGTTGAGACTGCAGCAAATGCAGGCGGAAATCCGGCAAACAGCAACACGATGACCAGGATTAGCCAGACGTGATTGGCCTCCCAAACCGGCGCGATGGCATTCGCAATCAGCTCTCGCTGTTGCTGCTGGCGCGGTCCCCGGGCCAATAAATCCCATACTCCGCCACCGTAGTCAGCACCCCCGAAGAGCGCATAAAACGTTAGCGATACCATGAGAATAAGAGTGAGCAATACTGCGGGATTATGCATGTACGATTCCTTTACCAACCGCAAGCGCTTGGATTTCTTCGTCCTTGGGCGTCGCAATCACATGACGCGACATCAGCCAGATCACAACTGCGGACAATATCAAATACAGGCAAGTGAATAGGATCAGTGTTACGGGCAATCCCGGCATCGTAGTCACGGCATCGCTGGTCTTCATGATGTGATAAATGATCCAGGGTTGTCGTCCGGCCTCAGTCACAACCCATCCCGCTTCAAGTGCAATAAACCCCAGTGGGCTACACAACACAAGGACTTTGAGAAAGACTCGACTTTGCGTGAAAGCAGTGCGCCTCTTCCACACCAGCCATCCAGAAACGAGACCTATCAGGGCGAGCAGCGATCCAATAGCGACCATAATCTGAAAGGCAACATGAACAACCAGAACGTTCGGCCAATCGCTACGAGGGGTTTGATCCAAGCCGGCGACGACAGCTTTCGGCGAATGAAAAGCAAGGATGCTTAGTCCATACGGGATCTCAATCGCGCCCTTGGTCTGTCTCGTCTGAACATCTGGGATCCCCCCAATACGAAGAGGAGCACCGCCCCTCGTTTCGAAGTCACCTTCCATTGCTGCGAGCTTGGTCGGCTGATTGACTGCGGTTACACGGGCCAGGGCATCACCGCTGACAGCCTGGAAAACAGCTGCCGAGCCACCGAGCGCAAGTGCAATGGCGATGGCGCGACGGTGGAACTGGTTTGGTTTGCTTCGGAGCGCAAGCAGCGCGTGGATTCCAGCCGTAGCAAAGCCAGCAGCGCAATAGGAAGCCAGGATCATGTGGATTGCCTCAGGCGTGCCCGCAGGATTTCTGAGAGCCTTCCAGACGTTGATATCGACGAACTGACCGTTCAACAACCGAAAGCCCGTTGGCGTATTCATCCAGCCATTTACAAGGCATACGAAGAAGGCGGAGGCCAGTCCGCTTACTGCAACTACGATGCCCGAGAATAGGTGCGCTGCCGGTGAAGCCCTTCGCCAGCCGTAGAGGTAGATCCCCAAAAAGATCGCTTCGGTAAAGAACGCAAAGCCTTCAAGAGAAAACGGCATTCCAATCGCAGCCCCCGCCAGGCCCATGAATCTAGGCCACAGAAGCCCCATCTCAAATGACAGAACCGTTCCAGACACCGCGCCGATCGCGAACAGGATAGCAGTGCCCTTGGCCCAGCGTTTGGCAAGACAGAGGTAAACAGGATCTTTGGTGCGAAGCCACATGGCCTCCGCGAGCACCATCATGGGCGGCAATGCGACACCAATCACGGCGAAAATGATATGAAAGGCCAGGGATATGGCCATTTGTGTACGAGCTGCAAAAATATCGCTCATCGGTATCACCGTCTTCCTTCGGCATAAGCTCAAGCGTCACAGGCGGCTTCACGAGGGACACAAATGGGCCGCCCGCATAGCAGCACAATCTGGCTAGGCCTAGTCTCACCGGTTTGAACGATCGAAACTTCTCGATTCACCCTGATAGTTTCGAATTCTTATGGTCGCCTTGCGATCGCAGACCATTCTTGTAGTAATCCCACGATTCGCTTGAGCTATATTCAAGACTCGCCAGGCACCGAAGAGGCACCAAGGTCAGCGACCTAGAGCCGTGTCGATGAATCCTGCCTGGAGAGTTGCCAGCCCAAATTGGGTTGGAAGTCCAAGAGGCAAACGGGAGCGTTTTATGAGCAGGTCCGTATCCGAGATATCCATCGAGAAAGTGCGTGGCCACTCTTCCTACACGGCGACCGACACGCTTGCGGTCGAAGAACCTTTGGAAATCCAGCTTGGCTATGGACCATCCACTGCTCGGAAGATCAAATCTATCTCAGTGACAATGCGTACCCCGGGCTACGACTTCGAACTTGCAGCAGGATTTCTGATGACTGAAGGTGTCATTCGTGATGCGGCGGAGATTCAACAACTGGGCTATGCGCCGGAGGGAACGCAGGAAATCGCTGAGGAGCAAGTCAATGATGCGAACCTTCTCCCTTATCAGCCGAGAAGGAACATAGTCAGGGTCGAGCTGGAATCAGATGTAGCGGTAAGTCTTGCGCACCTCGAACGCAATTTCTACACAACCTCCAGTTGTGGCATATGCGGAAAGGCATCTCTGCTTGCACTGCAAAGCGTGTGCCCTCCGCGCGCTCGAAATGAGTTCTCCATCAGCGCCCCGGTTCTGTACGAGTTACCTCTTCGTCTGCGCGAGTCGCAAGCACTCTTCAGTAGCACGGGCGGCCTACATGGAGTCGGGTTATTCAATGAGGCAGGCCAGCTCATTACGATGCACGAGGACGTCGGGCGCCACAACGCGGTAGACAAGCTAATGGGCGCTGAGTTCCTCATAGAGCGCGTTCCGCTTCGCAACACTCTGCTGCTCCTCTCCGGGCGCGCCAGCTTCGAACTGTTGCAGAAAGCACTAATGGGTGGCGTATCCATGGTAGCCGCAGTCGGTGCCCCGTCCAGCCTTGCAGTTCACGTCGCGAAACGGTTTGACATCGCCCTGGTTGGGTTCCTGAGGGATGACCACTTCAACGTTTATCACGGAGCAGAACACATCTCTGGATTTCATTCATCTAATGAGGAAGGACCTCTATGAAATTACGAATCAAGGGCAACTCTCTGCGCCTTCGGGTATCGCGGTCGGAATTGGCTAGCTTTCTGCGAGGTGAGCGCGTTGAGGACACGGTCCACTTCGCCACAACGCCAGGTGCTCGTCTGACCTATGCCCTCGAGTGTGCTTCACTGCCAGTACCCGTGAAGGTTCGATATGAAGCCCAAAGCGTCACGATCCAGCTTTCCGAAGTACAGGCCAGTGTCTGGGGAGAAGAGACCGAGGTCGGGGTCTATACCTCAGTCGAAATTGGTGGTGGGTGCTCACTCGAAATAATTGTCGAGAAGGACTTCGCCTGCCTCGACCGCAGCGACGAGGACAACACCGACACCTTCGCGAATCCTCATTCGGAAGCGGTCTGCTGATTCCGTCGGCGGCAACGGTAGCGTCATGGCCACCCCATTCTTAAACAACCAGATATTCCCGGCATGTTAGCGACGATAGTCTCTGAAAGCCGGGGAGGGCTGCTCCCGAGGTCGGAACGAGGAAGTGGGACGTGCGATGAAGCATGCTTATCCGAACATGCATTACGCTCGGGTCGCTACCCTATCGTGGACGAACCTGGTTCAGGTGCATGACCACATGTTCTCGGAAGAGAATAAGGAGCTACTGAAATGGTTGGTTGTAAAGCTCAGTATTGCAGGCTTTGCAGTTCATCTACTTCTTGTGTTTTTCGCGCGAGCTCTACCGCACCCGCCGCCGTTACTGGCAGCGGTAGGAACCAACTATCTGTCGGTGATTACAACACCGTTCAATTTCATTCTGTTCTATGAAGTATTG
Organism: Edaphobacter sp. HDX4; assembly: GCF_036877565.1. Classification (NCBI taxonomy): domain Bacteria; kingdom Pseudomonadati; phylum Acidobacteriota; class Terriglobia; order Terriglobales; family Acidobacteriaceae; genus Edaphobacter; species Edaphobacter sp. HDX4. Next base: position 102,688 of record NZ_JAEDXW010000014.1, on the reverse strand, counting down.
ACGTTGATTGCGGCCCTTCCCGCTTCAACCACACGCTCAATCGGAAATCAGTTTGAGATCGTGTCCCTCGTCTTCATCCGGGACGTCTTCAAAGATTTCTCGAATGCGGCCGAACCCAATTGGCTACAAGAGCACCCACATCAAGCGATACCGCTGATGTTTGACATGGGGGGCGGTTTGCTGATGTTTTTAATGGTTACAGTTTTTTAGCACGTGGCGTCTCGGCAGGCCCGCATGCCCCGAACGCCCGAACTAACGAAAGGGAGAGAAAGGTTCAGGGGGCAGAAGAAGGGCGTTGCGTTGGGGCTGACCTTCCTCCTACTCTCGCTGGCAGCGTACCATCTCATGCGGTTCACAGCCGCCGGTTGGAATGCGGCGCATACGGGTGATTGCAGGGATCTCATGTCATCGCGCTTCTTCTACAACGATCTCTTCACCGTGATGATTTTCACAGATGTTGTGATCCTCATTTTGTCGCTCGTCATATCGGGCCGGTATGAGATGGTCTTCCGCAACGCTGCATTCGTTGTATCTATCATTCTCATTCGCTTCTCGCTTACGGAAGGCCGTCCATACGGCGCAGCACTAGCGTTACTCTCCATGGTCTTCGGAATCCTGACGCTATTCGTATTTAACTATCACTCGTACCTCCGGGCATCAGAGGCGCTCGAGATGTCCGCAACCGATCATTGATGGTGCTGATGGCCGGCTTGTTGTCGATACAAGGTAACTCTGAGCGAAACTTTCCGGGGGTCATTCCCACCAACCTGCGAAAGAGCGTTATGAACTGGCTTTGGCTCGAAAATCCGCAGGCCATAGAGATCTCAACCAAAGACATCGCTCGGTCCGCCAACAGACGCTGAGCCCGTTCGACGCGACGATGGTTAACGTACTGATGGGGTGTAAATCCTGTCGAGTCTCGAAACAGCACTGCAAAGTGCTGTGGGCTCAGCCCTACTACCAGTGCCAGCGCTTGTATCGACAGATCGCGTTCAAGGTCCTTCTCAATGTACTCGCGAATGCGACGTTCCCTGGCAGGGCCCAATCCCCCCTGGAAATAGCCGATACTGTCGGGACGAATGCCGTACGATCTGAGCAAATGGACAGACAAGACGGCGATCACGGACTTCGCGAAGACATCATTTAAGGTGTTCGTCTCGCACTCAAGATAGAGGGCGCGGGCCAATTCCTCGATCAATAAATCACGAACCAGATAGTTGGGGGAGAGCTCGAATGAATCCTGGTGAAGCACTTGTCGTGAATAGTCACACAGTAGCTCCCGACCGAGGTAGATATGGATGAGATCTGCGCGTCTCTGCCAAAGCGTTCGATGGGGTTCACCGGCGGGAATCACCGACACCGCATTTCCAATGAACTCTTTGTGTTGCCTGAGCTTTCCTCCCGCCCGCCATTCCGCATGGATATGCGCTGGTTCCAATCCAACGGTGATTTGCACGCAATCATGCACATGCTCACTCCATGTGCTTCGCGGCTGCTTCGCGGTGTAAATACTGAATCCCTCTCCATCGAACCAGAAGTGGTTCGATGGAAGCGGATCCTCCGCTCCGACCAGAATCATGCGTTTTTCAACTGGCTGCTCCATAGCGTAGCGACCCCCGATCATTCCATTCTAAAGATTCCTAAATGAGACGAAGAACTGCAAATACGGCCGGTGGCTCATTGGAACAGACTAGCAGTTGAAATCGAGCGGGCCACTCCCGCAAGCGGAAACTCCAGTCCTATCTCGGGACTAAGCGCTAATCAACTGCACATTCACATATTGCGGCGGGACTCGAGAATCCCACTGCAATGAACCCGAAAGGATAAAACAATGAAAACCGCCGTCTGCTCACTAATCCTCGTGGCAGTCTTCGCAGGCGAACTACAGGCCAATGCTGCTTCTAACAAATCGTCGGGCAAAGGTCACTCGACTTGTCTCGTTGTTGTAGAGCCTTCCAAGCTCCCGGAACTCGCACAAAAGGACGGCGAGGCCCTGCTCCTGCATGAGACTGGTGATGGCCGGACGATCCTCTATGTGGAAGGTATCGGAGGAAAGAATCTGATAGCTCTCGATGTGACTGACCCGGCGACCGTCCGACCAATTGCAACAATGGCCCTCTCGGAGTCAGGGCCTTTCGACGTTGTGCAGAACCTGAATGCCGACTCTATACTCATACGCTACCGCGGCGAAGCTAATAACTATGCGCTTCTGAATGTCCGTAAGATCAACCATCCCACGATCGCTCTGCTGCCAACAAACGCGTACTCAGGAAGCCCCGAGAATATCGAGGTGATTGGCCAATCTGAATTGCTCTTCAAGTTTGCCTCCTACGCACCGCAACAGTCTACACCTATGCCGGAAGACTATGCGGTCCTAGATACGAGCGACCTGTCGAACCCGATCTTATTGACCACCGTGCATGGAGTAAAGCAGCATATCTCGAACAACCAAACAGGAACCGTCTTCCTGCTTTCCAGCGAAGGAATAACAATGGTTCGTCGGCCTTCCGCGGAGCAGACAGAGGTGAACTACAACTAACCACCCCGAAATAGCTCCTGAACAACAATCCAAAGGTTCGCAACTGCAGGCATATCGTCAGCGACATTTGCGAGTCTTTGGGTGTCACGCCACGCTCTCTCGGCTAGCTCTGAAAGTGAAGAAGCAAATGCTATAGAGCTGCAATGTGCTAGATTGCCCGACGGCCATCTCTAACAAAAACAGCAGAGCATCGGGCACGCTTTATCGTGGATACCAATGGACCGATCTCGGTAATTGGTCACAAATCCAAGCGTGACTGCTGCATCTCGTCGCCCGAAGGTATGACCGAGCCCTTAGGGGTCTATAACCAAGGCACAGCTTGAGACTCGATATCGAAATCGGTAAGATGCCAGGGCCTTCACGCAAAAGCGTGCGGTACTGTCCGGCAGACTTTGAACACCGATGAAGTGGATTTGCAGTTTAGGCTCAAGACGCGCAAGTGGTGAACTGGGTGTTAGCCTCCGATATGCACCATGCTGCGCGACGGTTTAAGAAAGCCGGGTTCGCCAATGTGGTGCCTCGCTTCCTTCATAATTACCGTGCGCCGGATGAAACTGGCCAGGTCGTTGTCGGTACCGCCACGTTGAAGGATTGCATAGAGGTCATGCTCAGATTGCGAGAAGAGGCAAGTCCGGATCTTTCCATCGGACGTCACTCGTATCCGGCTACACTCCCCACAGAAGGCTCGCGACACTGGCGCGATAATCCCGATCTCACCAATACCGTCATCGAAGGTGTAGCGAACCGCTGTTTCACCCGACGTGGTAGGGTCCAGTTTCACCAGTGGCCTTAGGCTCTCAAGTCGGGTTTTGACCTCCGAATATGAAACGACAGAATCGAGCGTCCACGAGCGGTCTTCGTCAAGTGGCATGAACTCGATGAATCGAACAACGACACCACGTTCTCGAGAAAATCGTGCGAACGGAACTATCTGGTCGTCGTTGAAACCACGTAAGAGTACGCAGTTCACCTTCACCGGTTCGAGGCCGGCGCGTTGTGCTGCCTGAATACCCTTGAGCACATGATCGAAACTGCCCGGAACACGCGTGATGCGCGCCGCAGTCTCGGCATCCACCGCATCCATGCTCACGGTAATGCGATTCAGACCCGCATCACGAAGTCGCCACGCCTGATCTTCAAGTAGATGTCCGTTCGTCGTTATTGCCAGATCCAACGGGCTCCGGTTGATCGTCCGCATACTTGCCAGCTCACTTATTAGGTCCGTCAACCCCCTTCGGAGAAGGGGTTCACCTCCTGTGAGCCGCACTTTCTCAATTCCAAGATCTACGAATGCCCTCACCATCCGCACGTACGCCGCAATCGGAAGTTCAGCATATTGGGCACCAACATTTCCAGTTCTGCAATAGACGCACCGATAGTTGCAACGATCGGTGATCGAAACGCGCAGGTCTGTAATGAGTCGTCCGTGCCGGTCCTGCAGACGTGACAAAGCGTCGGGACCGTCTTCAAGAACTGCAGCACTCGTAAATGAAGAGTGTTCCATATGCCTACACCTCAGATGCTTCTACGAACCCATAGGCGCTGAAAGCAGAGTCGTCTATGGTCAAACATTTTCCGCAAGCTGGATGGATCTCTACGCTAGATCTTGTCCGTCGGTGACTGATTGTCTGCAATACCCTTAATTCCCATCGCGAAACCCTCGAAGACCTTCTCCTAGGCCTTTCCCAATTCCGGGATCTTCTTCCCACCCAAGAAAAACAGAGCAACTCCGAGAACGACGATACGGCGGCTCGGACTAACAGATTTTTGAACATGGTGACTTTTCTCTCGTTCATCGACCGGCTCAATTTGTGCGCTTGTTCTGCACCCGCAGAGTCCGCCCGTACTTCAACGCAACAACAGACTTGCTATGAGTGTCGCAAGCACGATGGACGTGATTACGACATAGATACGATCGCGCTCAATCGCAAAACCGACGATCGAGAAAGCTACTCTGATGATCGGTGTGAGCAGGAGCATCATTATGCCTAGCTGCGCGATCGCAAGTCCGCGCAATGGTCGATCGCCACTGTGCGATTTCAACGCCGCCTGAACAATCTTAGCCGGGGAGGAATAAGGCGACTGGGTTCCCTCAAAAACGTGAAATGAAACAAGCTGTCCGCCATGCGTCGCAAGGAAGAGTACGCCGCCGAGGATTCCAGTAGCGCTCGCTGCTATCACACCGCTGCGAAGCGTCAATCCGATAATCCGCTGCAACTTCGTGCCCGTCATTCCGATGTTGGTCATATGCGCCCTCGTACACCGTGCGTGATCATCTGGATCGCGATGAAAGCCACTGCAATCGCGAAGATCCGACGTAAGGTCTTCACCGGCAAGTGGGGCAGAAGCTTCGCTCCGAGAGTGGAACCTACAAGAACGCCAAGCATAACGGGAAGCGCGATGACCGGATGGATATATCCCCGCTTGAGATAGATCGCGGCACTGGCAACCCCGGTTACCCCGATCATGAAACTGCTGGTCGCCGTGGATACTTTGAACGGGATCCCCATGATGCTGTCCATCGCAATTACTTTCAGGGCTCCCGACCCAATGCCCAGCATGCCGGAAACTACACCCGCCACATACATCAGGCCGAAGCCCGACTTGGCGCGTGATACTCGGTAGTCGATCGCCCCTTCCGCCGAGCGAAACACACCGCCCAGTTGAAGTTTATTGGCGAGGGGATCGTGCTGTTGCTCTCTGTTCTGTTGTCGTTTCGCCTGCACGACTTGCCAGGCGGAATGGAGGAGTACCAGTCCAAAGAGGATTGCCAGCGCATTAGTAGGCAGCTTGCTGGCAAGATATGCCCCACAGATCGCTCCAACGGTCGTCGCCATCTCGAGAAACATTCCAATTCGAATATTGGAGAGACCGTCACGGACATATGCCGCCGCGGCTCCAGAGGACGTGGCCACGACCGAAACTAAGCTCGCTCCGATTGCATAGCGAATGTCCACACCAAGCAGGAGGGTGAGGGCGGGAGTAACTACGATACCTCCGCCGAGGCCGGTTAACGCGCCCAGAAGGCCAGCCGATATCGAGATAACAAAAACGATTAGTGTGAATTCATGCGCAGTCATTGAGTGGCTTTCCGATCACCGCAAGCTTGATTCGATAAACGCCAACCTCCTGGCGTCCATATCGGTTGGCATCTAATTCCAATCAACCGGCGATGATGGGCTGTTTCTCGCTAGGAATCTTCTTCAGTCCGGATTCATCGAGATTCAGGTGAGCGGTCGCCATCTCTGGCGGCATGCGCCGAATCCAGTTATTCAAGGAGAAGTCCACAAAGTGCGATGACTTGAACATCTCCAAGAAGATGAGATCGGTATCTCCTGTGTTCTCTATATAGTGTCCGGCGACAGCTGGAACAAAGCCGACATCATTGGCATTGAAATCCATAGTGCGGGCCCTGCCTTCCGGCATGACGATCGTCATTCGGCCCTTGCCAGTAATCCAGAACTGCCATTCCGAAGCATTAGGGTGCCAGTGCAATTCGCGCATACCGCCGGGCTTGATCTTGACCAGGGCCGCAGCGATGCTGGTGCTAACAGGGAAGTTGGTCGAGTCCACTATACGTACTTCGCCGCCATCGCTCTGCACTTGCGGCTTCATGGATCCCATCCTGAACGTGTACTGCTGAGCCGACGCGACCCTGCTTCCTCCAATCGCAGCTCTGTCCGCGGCCAAAGATCTTGGCAGTTTCGACGGAAAGATATACAGATGCTCTTTTGGCAGCTTCGCAATATCGGCAGATGACAGATGCGAGTTTTTCTTTAGAATTTCAGGAGGAACATGGGCTACAAACTCCGAGAGCAGAAACGTCCCGTCTTCAGAGAAGCCGCCTTCATCGAATACGAGAAGGAATTGGCAACCGTCCGGACCAAGACCCTGAATTGAATGCGGGAACCCTGCTGGGAAGAACCACAGGTCTCCTTCGCTGACATCGTCGATAAACATAGTTCCGTCAGGATTCATGACGGTGATGCGAGCGCTGCCATACTCGATGAAAGCCCACTCGTCGGCGGTGTGCCAGTGCAACTCGCGAAAACTGCCGGCCGTCAAACGCATGTTCACACCGGCAATATCCTTGGAAGTTCCAAGCTCCCGCTGAGTAACCTGGTGTGTCCATCCACCCTCTTCGACACGTTTACGTGCGAGGTCAAACGAGAACCAGATCGGTCCAATATCCCCGTGATCGGTAGGTGGAGGAGTATTGGTGTGAGGGTTCAAGCCGAACAGTAGTTTGTTCTCGGGCCCAGGATCGCTTAAGGAGTGGTCATTCTCCGCTTTGGCGATATCCTCGTGAAGCTGCGCATTGGCTGTCAAACCTGAAATTGCAACCGTCGCCAACGCTGCTGAACCGACACCCAAAAAGCTCCGTCTCGATACTCCATCGGAAAACGGCTTGTCTTCATTCTGATCGCACACTTGCTTTCTCCCGCTCGTTCTTGTGCGCCGAGATGCTTCTGAGGCCGTCGCACTTTCACTATCCATTAGAGAGAGCAGAATGTGATAAGTCCAATCGTATTATTCGTATTCAGTAATTGATTGGGCCGATTACAGGTCTGTCACGAAATGCGAAGAATGATAGAGGTAGGTTCTCGGACCCTAATAACTGGCCTTGCAGATACTCCGAGCAAGCAAGACGAACGACTGAACGAGAGATGAGTCATCCCCGGCTCTGGTGGCGATTGCAATTTCAGAATGGCCAGCTGATTTCGGCAGTGGCTTGATTACGACACTATTTGGTTGAGCCAGCACGACCGATCGCGGCAGTATCGCTATTCCTCCTCCTGCCGCAACGAGAGCGATCGCAGTATACATTTCACCTGTCTCCTGAATGATGTTCGGACTGAATCCTTCGCGAGTGCACATCTGGACTACCGAATCAAAGAATCCTGGTGCCCAACGGCGACCGTATGCAACGAATAGTTCGTCTCGCAGCTGCGCTATCCGAAGTGTCTTGACGTTTGCGTATCGGTGTTCTTTCGGCAAGATGACTACGAATTCCTCGCGATGGATCACGGTAATATCCAATTGATCGTTCGATAATGGCAAGCGAATAAATCCGATGTCAATGGTCTTTCCAAGGAGGCCTTTCACCTGACTCACTGTTCTAAGATTGATCAGATCGAGACTGACTCCGGGACTCTGTCTCCTGTACTCGATAACGATGTTTGGAACGATTGCAAGCGCGGCCGAAGAAACGAAGCCTATCCTCAGCCGACCGATCTCGCCTCTTGCCGCTCTCTGAACGCGCTCCGCAGCTTTCCGCGTACGGGCAAGAATCGAGTTGGCATCTTCCAGAAATATCTTTCCGGCGTCTGTGAGTTTCACCATTCGGCGGTTTCGCTCAAACAACTGAACTCCAAGTTCTTCTTCTAGTTTCTGAATCTGGCCCGTCAATGCAGGCTGGGAGAGATGGAGTTGGTTCGCAGCCCGCACGAAACTCAGTTTGGAGGCCACAGCAACAAAAGATGTCAGATGCTTTAATTCCACGTCGCTCATCGCCTCGAGTTCTGATCCCTATCGTAGCAATGGCGTGGGTGCCGGCTCTTTATTGACACTTCTGCATGAGGGGACTTCTAGCCGGCGTCGGGCTGGCGGGGATGTTCCGGCAGTTCGAGTCCGGTTAGGCTGCTGCTTGCGCTTCTCCGCCCCTCAGCCAGTTCCCTGTCAAGAAAGCGGCCCAGCCTTATGGGCTTAACTATATATTGTCCAACTATTGAAGACTGCAAGGGTTGAAGTTACTCGCTCGAACCCATCCCTCATGTATCCGCTCCGAAGCGATCTAACGCGGGTGGGTCCTGAACGTCCCTATCAAGGGTCTGAGCCCCGGAGAAGTCCATCGTTCCCTGCGCATGGTAGACGTCAACAAATGAGAACGCAACCTGTGTAGGAGCAAGCAGCCTCACTAGGCGAGAAGGCCTTTGCTGCAAATGGCGAATCTTAGTTTTGAGCGGAGAGTACAGGTGAACCGGGGAGTACTTTTCCTCGGTGGCGTGGGCAGGACATCTTGGGTGAAGCATTGGCACCTCCAACGACTGTTCAGTCGTGATGTGTCCCGAACTTAGGTGCTTTGCCTTGCTGCCGTCCAATGAGATTGCAGATCCGCGTGATGCGTCTTACGCATGACGACCGCTCCTAGCGGAGCAATCGTTGATCGAATGGGTGGGAATACCGAGCGGTAATTCGCAACCTATTCATCTCTGGATGAATAGGGTTGATCAAATAGTTGCGACGTTCAGGAACCAGAACGCTGGGCACTTCCAAAAGAAGAGTTCTGTTCGATCGCAACCATTCGTCACCGGCGTTCCGGGTGCGGGCTAGGTCACTCCGCCACGCATCGCCGAGTATCTCGATATCGATCTGCTCAAGAGAAACTTGTTGAGCAGATTCGATCTTCAGAACCTGGAAGGTTTCGGGCCGGTCTTCGACGTCGATTTCCAGATGAACGAGGGTCTCGAGAAGAGCCGTGGAGGGGTCTTCGCTGCAGTAGACGATCGGGTGCCCTTTTGTATGCCATCTTCCTGAGACATACAGTCCGCCAATCCCCTCTAGGGAGGCGTAGTTGCTAACCCTCCAGAGGGTTATCCCACCCGTCATGCAAAGATGCCGTGATCCAGTTGGAGAAGCATCTCCTCAACGAGCCTTGCGCCCGCTTCCGTACGAAGCACTTCCATTGGGGTCCGTCCCTCAAACCGGCTCTTCGGCTTGCGCAGCCAACGGGCGGCTTTGGCATCCTCTCCGAAGATCTCTTCCGCCAAGGAGGCGATGCGCGCAATCCGCACAGCGCGGTCTGATTCCTCATGTGTCAGGGGCTCGCGTTTCGATCGCCGATGGACCAGCGTCCGCCGCGGCACAACATATCTATAGATCTCGTCGTCGCTGAGACCTGTCGAGGTCAGTGATTCGACGGAACTGAGAGGAAGCCGTTCTTCGACCAGACGGGCGATATCCTCATCTGATCGCAAGTCCTTGGCCCCGAGCTTGCGTTGGATTCGGCGGTAAAACACAGCCGGTTCACGCCGCTGGGGACTGACGGGCTCGGGAGTTTCGACTGGAACAGTAGCCTTGGCCACAACCACCTCCGCGCAACATGCTCACATTATATCGGCATTTGCCCCAAAATTCCCGAGTACTTGCTATGAGTCCCAATTCCCGCTGCCTCGGCTTTCCGTTCCTTCGCTGAGTGCCAAGCCCGAGAAATAGTGCCGTGTACGATCAACCCGGCAAGGCATTTCTTTTGATGCACTTCATTCCCTTTTAAGAGTCAGCAACTTACAAAATCGCACATTTCTATACAATCCGGAGGGATATAAAAATCGAATCCGCGCATGTTTGCATCCTGCGCCGCTGCGGTGATGCAACTGTTCGAAGTCAGCCCCGTGAGTGCCTGTTGGAGAATCGCGTCACCGTCCGGAAAATGAAACGTGGTCAGCGCATCAATCACAAGCATTGCTAGCGGAACTGGGGAAGGCCTCGTTTGGGCATGCTTCCGAGATCTCATACTTCTTCTGATGCCTTCCGCTGGTGCGGCGCATGCACGCACAACCTTCGCTCGGCTTAGCTAGCAGAGCGGGACAAAATGATCTGCCGAGCCATTCATTCAGAATAGCTAAACTGTTAAGGGGTGCTATCGCCTTCTTGACTTTATGCCTTGATGTCACAGAGACGAACAGGTGTCCGAAGGCTGTGGATGGGTGGCTTGGGTGAGTTGCGCCTGCGCATATCACAGGCCCAACCTATGGAAGTCATCCCCAAGGACGAATTCCGGCTTGAACGCGCTCAATGGAACTGGAGGCCTACAAATTGATTCACCGAGAAGAAATCGAAACTTCGATCCGGATAGAACCTGGCGTACTCACCCTGTATGCGGTTAGCGTAAAAGGTGAGCCCAATCAGATCAGTCTCTTCGAGACCCACGCCAGTCCCGCGGCCTATCAGGCTCATCTCCAATTGGAACACTTCAAGAAGTACGGGAGTGCGACTGCGACTATGGTGAAGTCCGTGCGGCTCATCGAAGCCGAACCGTTGGTGCTGGGAGCAAAGTAGAGGAGACCTATGCAATACGTGAGCCTTGGCCGAACCGGCCTTCAACTCTCGCGCCTTTGCCTTGGATGTATGAGCTTTGGCGATCCGAAGCGCCCCCCGCAGGCATGGTCACTGGATGAAGAAGCATCGCGCCCGTTCTTCAGGCAAGCGCTGGAGGCTGGAATCAACTTCTTCGAGACCGCAAACATCCACTGGGGCTGCAGTTCGGAATAGATCACGGGACGTGCACTGCGAGACATAGAGCATGATGATCGTCGTGATCTATTGCTTCTGCAAACACCAGTTCCGGTAATCCTAAAGATCGTTTCCTACTGCTTCAGGTGCGGCATGAGCCTCCACTCCACGAAGTCCTTTCCGGACAGAGAGCGCAGCAGGTCGTACGGGGCCTGCTCTGAAGGTTCACTGTGCAGCCAGCGATCTTGATCGCTGGGCGCAACAATCACGGGAATGCGGTTCAGGACGGTCGGCAACACGGTGCCAGCACGTGTACTAATCACGGCGAACGTCTCGATCGCGTGACCTTGATCGTTGCACCAGGTTTCCCAAATCCCGGCGATGCCGAAGATCTCTCCGGTATCGAGTTCCAGTGAACAGCAGGCTTCTGAACCCTCCGTCTCCGGGCAGATGTGAACCACATCTGCCGGAATTAGACAGCGACGACGCCGAAAGGCGCTACGAAAGCAAGAAGCACAGTTCAAGCTTTCCGCATGCGCTTCTTCGCGGTCCAAAGACCCGCTTTCGTCGTGAGCATACGACGGGATAAAGCCCAGACGCATCCATGCAAACTCATGACATCCTACGGGCGATTTACGGCGTAGAACGGGGTAATGCTGGTGACTGTATCGTGTGACTTTATCCTCGGTTTGACACGAAGATGGAGGAAGAGAAGCCCAGCAGGCTAGGTGCTCAATGCTGGCAGACAATTCAAAATCGAACATGGCGCACCACATGACGAATGGGGACCGCACGTTGCGGCGATCCCCTCATTGACGCTAGAGAGATTAGAACTTTACAAGGAACGCGAGCGTCACGCGATTCTCGCTATTCCGCAGATCTGGCGACCAGCCGGCCACAGTAGATCCTGGCACGCCCGTGTTTCCTCCCGGCGGTGTTACTCCTCCAGGACCGCTGAAGTAGGGGACGTTCGCCGCACGATGGTTGTACTCCAATCTGTAAGTGAAGTACTGGCTGGGCATGTAGTCTGCAGTCACGGAAGTGTCCCAAGCTTTGAACTGATCGCCCGGATTCTCTGTGAAGTACGGCGTACCAGATGCTGCAGTCGCACCATTGATTGGAGGCAGCAGGACGAGGTAGCGCCCCGGGTTGTTGATCCGACCTCCTCCGACGGTGACGGCGTAGCGATCTCTATCAAACCAGACACGGTTGTAGAGCATAAAGCCAAGGAAGCTCTGCTTCGGTCCATTCTTTCCATTGCCAAAACAGCTCACACCTCCGCCGGTTTCACAGCCAGCGTCCCCCGTGAGTGTGAAAGCCGCCTTCGTGATGCCGGTGCCTGGGCGATCGAAGTACTTGTACTCAACACTGTCATCCGTGTGATAGCGCGTCCTTCCGGTTACCCCAAGAGCATCGCGTCCAAGTGCGTACTGATTCCCGAGAATCGACCAACGTCCATTGGGTCTGTAGAGGATCTGACCTCCAATGCCTGGTCGATTGTTGAACTTCCCATAAGACTGCCAACCGTTCGTGAACCAAGGCTCGATCTTAAGTTTGGCTGTCGGAAACCACTGGACGCGGACACCATTGAAGAACCATGGGGTGTTCGACGACACATACGACGGCTGATAGGCCCAGTTGTCGAACTGGTAGTACGAGAACAGACCGACGTAGGACATAAAGATGCCCGCGTCCACGTTGATGCCGTGCTGCACATTGAAGTGATAGCCGCCGTAGGCTTCCGAAACGTAACGATACGCGTCCGCCAAATTCCACTGACCACGGGTGGGACTTGCGTCGTTACGTGGGGTGGTCTGGGAGTACAGCCCGAATTGGGTCATCAAGCGGGCACGTACATTGTCGTAGTGAAAGTCGCCACCAACACCGAATTGCGTTAGTTGCACCTCACCGGCGCGGAAGACCTCGCTGGAACCTGAGATCGTATCGTCCTGTGGGTGGCGAAAGTCGTAGGTATAGTTGACGTCAGATCGAATCTCCGGCGTGAAGAACTTTGTGGCGTAAGGAGTATCCTTGGTCCGAGCGTTGCCGTTCAACCAGGTAAAGTCCGCGTAGGAGAATGGCTCAGCGTGCGGGTCGTCGGCAATTGACAGATCCTCCTCGGAGACAGGATGCGCTGGCGCGCTAGCCTTCGCTGTGGTGTTGTGCTGTTCCGCAGGGTTCACTGCGTTTGCTCTCTTGATCTCGTCCAATTCCTTTTGAAGTGCATCGACACGCTTCTGCAAGTCGTCCGTCTGCGTGTGTTGCGGAATGTTGGCCTCCGCGGGCGACTGCGTCTGGCTAAACGCCGAACTGACCAGCGCGAGTGTTGCCAGAAAAGCGACTGCTACTTTGCCAGTCGTCTGGTCTTTTGTCTTGCGATTAACAATCACGGTGTTCTCATTTCTGACCCGCTATGCGGCATCATTCTTATTTCATCGCCTGATGGATAAGGAAGGCATGAAGACGGATCGCGAACAGCAAAGGGCGGAGCCTGAGCTCCGCCCTGCTACCTATTAGTTTGCATGCGATCAGTCGTTTAGAAGTCGAGCCGAAGCGCGAATTGTCCAGTTCTGTCTCCCGGGTTCTCTGCAGTTTGCGTTGAGGTAATTTGCCCGAAAGACGCGGGTGCTGAAACGTCCATCGCTGGAGCCGCGAAGTTCGAATGGTTGGGAAGATTTGTGAACGTCGCCTCGAAACGGAGCTTTAGCGACTCCCTTACGGCGAAGGTCTTCGCCAGTCCGCCTGCGATCGCGGTGGTTCCCGGGCCGACCAGGCTCCCTACGGAACAATTGCCGATCCTGCCTGCGGCGGGAACGGGGTTGAACGCACTAACGTTGAAGTAGTTGCCGAGCGTGCGATCGGCCGGAATGGGATTGCCAGTGCAATCCGGTCGTAAAGCGGCCCCGCGAAACACGAGGTTCAGGTTTGCAGTGTCGTAACTCGGGCTGGTGATCGGCGTGAGGTACGGACCAGTCTGCCAAAGCGAAACTGTGCTGATCTCCCAACCACCCAGCAACGCATCACCGAGCCGGTTCATCCCGCTGAAGAACTGCCTCTGCCGTCCGAAGGGCAGCTGATAGATCGCGGAAGCTACGATGCGATGGCGACGGGTTCCCACCACGTTCTGCAGGAACGGGCGACTTCTACCAGAATGTCAACTTGCACTTCAGTGACCCGCAAGCTGCTCAGTGGAACCTGACCATGGAGCGGCAAGTGATGAACGATCTCAGTCTGCGTGTGAGCTACGTTGGAATGAACTCCTATCGGATGGCCAGACCGTCGACCTCAACCAGCAGCACGCGAGCGTGACACCTAACGACTACAGCAGGCGCCCCTATCCCAACTGGGGCCGTATCCTCTCCAGCGAGAACGCAGGCAACGCAAACTACCAGGCGCTGCAAACGGAATTGAATCAGCGCATGAATCACGGGCTGCTTCTCCAAGTCAATCACACTTGGGCGAAGAACCTGAGCAATGCCGCTGGTGATGCACCATCGGTCTTCGCTCCCGAGGTGAACTATGGCACACCGGTGGCCGACCGCTTCAACCTGCGTGCGAACCGCGGCAACGCAGGCGAATGGGCAGGCAGCGTTCCAATTTCCGAACGTGGCAGCACCGCAGACAGCCGCGAGGCTGGTTTGCAGTGGTCTGCACGACCCCTACGTTGATGTTGGTGGTAATTGAACGAGAGTTGGCCGAGGCTCGTCATGGTGAAGATGCCAAACCCGGCTCTCAGAACAGTCTTGTTGTCAGCGAAGGGACGATAGGCGATACCAAGCCGTGGTTGAAAGTTCTTCTTATAGAAAGCGCGGAGACCATCGCCGACACCAATGTTACTCGCCTTTTCGATAGGCGCACACGGCAGGAGTGGATTGACGCCAGGACATGCGTTGATCGTATTCAGCATCTCGGTTCTTGCGGTTCCGTGATTCGGCAGAATGAATCCGCCGTTCGTGGGATCGAAGGCACCCAAGTTGTTGTTCTCACTGGTGAACGGTGGAAGGGCCTGCCAGCGGAGGCCGCACTAAAGGTGACGTAGCGCGCCATGTGCCACTCGTCCTGCGCATAAACGCCCGTTTGGTATGCGTGCAGTGCGGTATCCGGTCCAGAGCGCGCCACGTAGCTCTTTGAAGGAAGGCCGAGAAGCAGATCGGCGAATGCATTGCCGCCGAAGGTTGAGGAGTTGAATGTGAAGGCCCCAAAATCGTTTGAGCCGCCGAAACTCTCAAGGTCGGTGTAGCGTACGCGGCGGACATCCACACCGAACTTGATGGTGTGGTTTCCTTTCACCCAGGAAAGATTGTGCGTGAACTGCAGCGTCTGTGAGCGAGTGGTTCCAGTCTTGTCGCGTCCAATCGTTGTAAAGTTGGTGCCATCGCTGAAGTCGAATGTAGGGAATGCATTCACGTTGGGCACGTCCTCTAAGTTCAACCCTTCCAATCCAAGGGTCCGGACTGCTGTTGCACCAGAAATCGGGAACTCGACCTTCGATGTGTACAGTGTCAATCCAAAGCGGGCCTCGTTCAGCAGCGTTGGCGTTATTGTGTAGTTATAAGAGAAGATCAGATTACGATTGGGCTCGCGGTGCAACGCGGTGGGCAGCAGGTTGTTTGTGAATGTGGAATCGACGTTCTTCCAACTCCAGCGTCCGTAGACCTGCTGCTTGTCATTCAGCGTGCGATCAACTCTGACATCATAGCCGTTGATGTTAGCCGGCGTAGGTGCCTGCACTCGATAGTTTCCGGTGACATCGCCTCCGTTAGTCGCATTCGGCAAGGGTATGTAATGGTTTAGCAGTGCAAGTGAAACGCTGCTGAGACGGGCCGATGGGATTTGATTGCTGGTGAACGTCATTCCCGTCGTGGGATCCACGGCTGCCGGACCAGGAAGCCCATTGAGGTCTCCAGATCGCATCGCGAGACTCGGAACGGTTAGAACCAGCGGGGTGGTGAACCGCCGACGGTTACCTCATAATCGGCGAAGAAGAACGTCCGGTCTGTAGTCGGGTGGATGTGCGGCAAGCGCACAGGTCCGCTAAAGCTCCCACCGAAGGTGTTGTACGCCTTATGTGGCTTAACGTCGAAGCCCCAAGTCGTTGCATCGAACGCGCTATTCTGCAGGTATTCGAACGCGCTTCCGTGAAAACGGTTCGTGCCGCTCTTGGTGATGATGGTCACGTCGGCCATCTGAGAAAACTCAGCATTGTTGTTGAATTGTGTAACCTTCATCTCGCTGATGAGCTCTGATGATGGATTCATATTTGCGAGAGCGCCGTTTTGGCGGATGTTGACGGTCGAAGTTCCATCCACAGAATATCGAATCTGTGCTGAAGTTCCTCCGCCAATAGACACATTACCGCTGCTGTCCTGCTGCACACCGGGTACCGCGACCAGCGCTGCGAGTGGGCTGTCATTGCCACCGCAATAGTTCATCGGAATTTCGACGACCTGGTTGAACTTCTTCGTGTCGCCGATAGTGCCGTTCTCTGTGTTGACCGTGGTCGAATCGGCTTCAACGGAAACCGTCTGCTGCGTGTCGCTGACTTGCAGTTCCATATCCGCGCGTAGCTGCTGTCTGGCCTCGAGCGTGATATCCGTCAAAGTGGTCTCTGCGAAGTTAGGAGCTACTGCGGTGACGGCATACTTGCCCGATTTAGGTTGAGAACCTGATACGCACCGCTACGTTCGCAGAGGTGTCGCGGCTCGAATTGTCATTCAGGTTCCGGATGTGCACGGTCGCGCCCGGGATCACGGCTCCCGATGCATCCTGAACCGATTCGAGAATACTGCCGAACGTGGATTGTGCCGCCAACCTCGTCGAACCCGCTGATGAGAGTAGAAGGACGACAGCAGTTGAAAAAACAGTTGACTGCCACGAGTGCTGTGTTCTACGGCCTCCAAAGATGTGCATGATCGATCTCCTGACCACCAAAGAAAACGTAGTCAAGATCGATCAGACAAGCTTCATCGTCAAGAAGGCATAAAGCCTTCAGACATTTCTGCTTCCACAGTTCTAGTCAGCACTGCTGAACAGCACGTCCCTCCGTCCACTTGCCGGCTTAGGGGGGCCGCGATTCTTCTAATTCTCTTTGATCAGCCTTTTCGACGTACCATGGGACGTTAATGACCATGACACGCTTAGTTCCTCGAAGGTAGAGCAGAGCTTTGAGCACGGCTGATCGCTGATTGTGCAACAGATGGTGGTACCACTGTCGTTCGACAAGTTCGGGAATCACCACGGCAATCAGACAATCAGTATTCTGATGCTCTACTTCGGAGACAAACCTAAAAATGGGATGAACTACAAAACGATAAGGAGACATAACGATCGTAAGTTCAGGTGCCGGAACTCCAGCCGCCGCTGCCGGAGCGGTGACTAAATGACGCCACTGGTCCGCGAGTGTGCTATGGCTTCCGCTTCCATCTATATGGACAACCCGGACGTCAGACGAGATGCGCATGGCGAATGATAAGGCTTTGCGCGAAACACGACTCCATCGATCTATCGGAACGATCACGATTGGATCATCCGTTGAACGGATGGAGATCGGAGCGACAGTAATGATGTTCCGCGCAACGCGATGGTAGTGCTTCCGAATCGCGATCATCAACGCATAAAGCAGCGGTATCAAGACAACTGTTATCCAGGCACCGTCTGCAAACTTCGCTACGAGCAGGATGATGATTGTGGCACCGGTCGCGATAGCTCCGATGGCGTTGATACAAGCGAGACCGCGTCGTCTTCGCTTCCACCAGTGGATCACCATTCCGGCCTGGGACAACGTGAATGCAAGAAAAGCACCCACCGCGAAGAGCGGAATGAGCCGATCTGTCACACCGCGGAACGAGACGAGCAACGCACCCGCGAAAAATGTCAGCGCTACCACGCCATGCGTGTAAACGAGGCGACGGCCTCTCACTGAGAACACTGGTGGCAGGAATCGATCCACTGCCATGATCCGGCAGAGACGTGGGAAGTCCGCATAGGAGGTGTTGGCTGATAGACAAAGCACCAGCGTGATGCTCGCCATCGCAAAGTAGTAGAAGTAGCCTCGCCCTGTCACGGCCCCCAGTAGAATGGAGAGAACGCTTTGGTACCCGGATGAAGAGGGGTCGGTTGCGGTCACCCGGTAGGCGTACACAAGCCATGCGAGGCCCCCCAGAAGCGAAATGAGGATACCGATAATGATCGTGAGAGACCGTTTTGCAACTTGAGTACTGGGCTGCTTGAACGCTGTCACGCCATTGCTGACCGCCTCTACTCCCGTCATCGCTGCGCAGCCGCTCGCGAAGGCTTTCAGAAGCAGCCACAGTCCGGGGAGGGCCAAGATGGTTCCGTGCACATGGGGAGGCGCGATCAGAGGCGTGGGATGACCATGGGACTGCACCACCTTTCAGCAGCCGATACCTACGAGTATGAGGAGCGCCGCTACGAAGCAGTACGTGGGGAGCACGAACGCTGCGCCGGTGTCACGCACACCACGCAGGTTCAACAGGGAAAGAAGAAGTAAGACGCCCATACAAAGCAGGGTGATATGAGGTTGCAGGGACGGCACCGCCGACACAATCGTGCCCACACCCGCAGCTATTCCGACCGCTACGTTAAGGACGTAGTCAATCATGAGAGCGGCTCCGGCTAGCAAACCGAAAGTTGGCCCGAGATTCACTCCTGCAACGGAGTACGAACCTCCACCGCCGGGATATGCAGTAATCGTTTGACGGTAGGATAGGAAGACAATGCTCAGCAAGAGAATGATGATCGCGGTAATGGGTAGCAGGTAGAAGCTGCCTGCGATACCGAGAGGAACAAGCAGGGTCAAAGCCGCTTCAGGCCCATAGGCAGCTGAACTCAGCGCGTCGAGTCCAAATACTGCCACGCCCGTTCTGGCCGATATCTGCTGTGAGTGCTTCTCTTCTGTTGCCAGAGCAGATCCAACTATCCGATCAAGTATTGACATGATCAGGTCTCACCTTTCGTGCGGGTCCGCAGTGCAACGACCGCGGCCCCGATCTCGGGGGTTATCCCGGACTTGGGTACTCACGCCAGCATCACTCAGTCTCCGTCGAGCACCCATAAAGAAGGCATGAGGATCCGGCCTCGCCGGATGAGCTGATTAATCGAAAGACTCGCCAAACCAAGAAAAAACGCCGCACGCTTTACGGATTTCTTATGCGCTTTTCTCTATGCTTTTCTATATGAAGCAGTCTGCATCGCGGTGGATCGTCGCAGCCATGATCAGTGCGGCCACCCTGGCCACCAGCGCGGTCGCGGTTCGACTGCACATCGGAGTCGCCGCAGCTATCCCAGGCTTCATGCTTCTCGCGTTGCTCGCCTCATGGAAAGCGGGGTTTTTGGCAGCTGTGGTCGTGTCGGTGGCCTCGACAGTGTGTCTCGCCTACTTCTTCACCGAACCGAAGTTTAGCCTGACCGTCTACTCCTATCAGGATCTTCTGGCATTGGCGTCGTTTGTGGCTGTATCAGTTTTCGTGAGTCACCTGGTCCAACGCATTAGGGCATACAGTCTGACCCTGGAGGCCAAAGAGAGAGACCAAAGCGAACTCTTCCAGCTTTCCCAGAACATCCTCCTGGCAGATTGGAAGAGTGGGCCGGAAGAGCACTTGTGTCTGACAGTCCAAAAGCAGCTTGGGCTGCAAGGTGTAGCATTCTGGGATAGCAAGGCATCTCGCTACTGGTTCTCCGGAGACGCTGCGGACGCCGAGGAAGGCCTGATCGCGTCCCTTCGCGCAGGCGCTGACTGTGACCTTCCGACGCGGGCGGAACACATTCGGCTACTCCGCTTTGGAGCGAAACCGATTGGCGCGGTGGTCTTCCGTGGTGCTCACAGAGCCCCATTGTTTATGAGCGCCGTCGCAGCTTTAATCGCCAGCAATCTGGAGCGGGTGCGAGCAATGCGTGCGGAGGTTCTCGCGGAGTCGGTTGCTGTCTCCGAACAACTGCGCACAGCGGTGCTCGATGGCCTCGCTCACTCCGTGAAAACCCCCCTAACGACCATCGCAGTTTCCGCTTCGGGCCTCATTGGGATCGGCAATCTCAGTTCGCTTCAGCAGGGGTTCGCGCGAACGATCGAAGAGCAGGCGCTCTCCATTTCAGAAGTTACGAACAAGCTGCTGAGAACTTCTCGCTTGGACAGCCAAGAAATTGCACTTCGCCGACGGCTGGTCTCGCTTCAAGACCTCTTTGAATCCTCAATCGCGGAGCTGCCCCGGCAACTAAATAGCGGAAGAATTACGCCGACGCTCCTTCAGGGAAGTGTCAAGATCTTGGCCGATCTGGAGGTCCTGCGAATGGCGCTAGTGCAGCTTATGGAGAACGCGCTGACATACAGTCCCGCCGATTCACCGGTTTCCGTAACTGCAATGTGCGCTGAGAATGAAATCGAGATCACCGTTCACAATGAAGGCACATTCATCCCAGCCGAAGAACGGCAACTCATTTTCGAGCGTTATTACAGGAGCCCCTCTACGGGTCATAAAGCGCCTGGCACCGGTCTGGGGCTTTCCATTGCCAAACGCGCAACCGACATGCACCAGGGCTCTGTCCGCGTCGAAAGCTCTCGAGAACTTGGCACTACATTCTTTCTCACCGTTCCTAAAGGAGGACCATGTTGACCAACGAAGGCGTTGTGCTCATCGCCGAAGATGATGCCGCTCTCAGACACAGCCTAAGCAGTACCCTTCAGACGCTCGGGTTCAAAGTAGGTGAAGTTGCCACCGGAGAGTACGCTCTGCTCGAGTTGAGACACGAGCACTACGAACTTGTGCTTCTCGATCTGAACATGCCCGGCATGGGAGGCCTCGCTGCTTGCAAGCGCATCCGAGAACAACATCCGAAACTGCAAATCATGGTGCTCACGGTGCGCGACACTGAAGACGACAAAGTCTTGGCGCTGGATGCCGGGGCAGACGATTACATCACAAAACCCTTTCTACTAATGGAACTCACGGCCCGCATTCGGTCGGCGGTCCGTCGAATGCGAACTCCCGAGGGATCTGCGCTCCGCTCCCGTCAGGTCGGCGAAATTCGGGTGGAAGCAGAGCAGCATCGGGTCTTCAAGCGCGATACTGAGGTGCACCTAACTCCTAAGGAGTTTGATCTGCTCCTTATCCTAATGCAGAATGCCGGCAAGCCACTGTCCCATCACAAGCTGCTTACCGCGGTGTGGGGTGAAGAGTATGGCGGTGAACGGGAATACCTTCGAACGTATATGAGCCAGCTGCGCCGGAAGATCGAAGATGATCCTGCAAAGCCGGTTTATCTCACGACAGAGAATTACATCGGATACAGGTTTAAGTCGGAACCGTAAGACTTTATGCATTCCTGATAGACTCCGCTGCAAGCTGTAGGACGGAGTCGAAGATGAAAGCCTACCGTCTGCTTGCTGCCTCTGCTTTAGTTTTCTGTCTGTGCCCTTGCACAAACGCCTGCCCGCACTCCGGTGAACATGACCGCGCGCCAAGCGATCATCAGGGCCAAAACCGCGCGGAGCGAAGAGGACTACCGCAGCCTCGCTGACTTTTATATGCAGCGAGAGCGTCTGTTTTCAACGGCCGCCGAGCAGCAGCATGAGGCGCTTGAATATGCGCTGAAGTATTCGGGAGGCAAGAGCTACCCGCAGGCTGCGGATCGCGCTCGGATGCTAGGAGAGTACTACGAGAGCGAGCCAAAGAGAGCGAAGCTCTAGCCGAACTTTTCTCGAAGGCCGAGGCCGCACGAAAATCGCAATAAGCAGGCGACCTTCGCTCGGCCACTAGTCTTATGCAATGGGTAGTGTGAAGGTGAACACAGAGCCTGCGCCAAGCTGACTCGTGACCGCAACAGATCCCCCATGCGCTTCGACGATTGCTTTACTGATTGCCAGTCCCATAGCGGTGCCAGTCACGTAACTGTTGGGATTGCGAGCACGGTAAAACCGGTCGAAGATAAGCGCCTGCTCTGACGGGTCTATTCCGTACAGATCCGCCACGCTGATCGCGACTTCCTGACCCTGCCGCAACGCTGAGAGGATGATGGGAGAGCCTTTGCGAGAGTATTTGGCTGCGTTCTCGATGAGGTTACAAAGTAATTTGCTTACAAATTCTGCATCGGCAATGACCTTCGGTACGGCAGGCTCCTTAATCGTGATGGGATGATCAGGATAGCTGGTTGTGCAAATACGTTCAGCGTTCACGAAGAGAGATTGTGCTTCGACAAGCTCAAATGTCATGTGCACCTGTTGCGAGTCGAGCTTAGCCAATTCAGTTGCTTGCTCCACTAGCTGATCAAGACGGTCGCTCTCTTCGTCTACAACATCGATCAACTCTTCCCGCGAAGCAGCGGGCATGTCTCGATTGGCGCGAAGCGCCGATGCCGCACCTTTGATGGACGTTAGCGGTGTCCGCAGTTCATGGGTGATCGAATCGATGATGAGGGTGCGCAGGCGTTCTCCTTCCTTGTTTGCCTCGCTCTTTGCGACGTCTTCGAGTGCTTGAGCGCGGTCCAGCGCCATCGAGATCAAATCCCCGATCGTATGCAGGCTCTCATGCGAAGCTTTGACACCACGCATGGTGACCAATCCGCGCGGCCGCACGCCCGCCATAATCGGTAGCCGCGTTTCCCCTGCTGGTTGAGCATCCAAATCGCTGAGACTGAGCGCTACCTGCCGGAGATGTGGTATTTCGAAGGCCCCCGATGTAGTTCCGTACTGGAAGAGCCTGTCACCATCAAGAAGAAAGAGCACCACCGAGCTGGCGCCGGTGACGCTGTCCAGGCGACCCTCAACCCTGGATTGCCAACCTCTCCAACCCAGCCCGCCTCCCCACAACCAATATTTCACCCGCGCCCAACGGACGTGAACATATCTTCGATACTTATGCGACATGAACCGCGAGCAAGAACCTCACCCTCGTAGGTGAAGCGGATTATGTACTCAATCGAACGGTGTCACAACCACAGCCTGGGCGCGTCGTGATTGGCGCCGCCTATGCAAAGTACTCGTTGCCCAAGAACTGGAACGTGACTGGCCGTTTCGAGTACTTCGATGACAGAGGCGGTCTCTTCAGACCGCAGCACACAAGCGTTGAAGGAGTTGACCTTGATCGCCGATCACACCTTTGCCCCAGGCTTGCTTGCACGTGCAGAGTATCGGACGGATTTCTCAAATAGGCAGTTCTTCCTCACCGACCAAACCGGCGTTCTTCGTCACAGTCAAACGACCGCCACGATCGGCCTCGTCTACTGGTGAGGCACGAAACAGGCAGCATGGTGATGCTTGGACATGAATCTTTATGAGTTCCTTGTGCCAGCTGTATTCGAATGGAAAGTGATCTACGCCCGTCTCGGCGAAGAACCAAGTGTTAGGAAAGGACCGAAGATGCTCGACATGCTTGCCATAGTTCTACTGCTGCTTCTCTTTGCGGCAGCCCTGCTCTACCTGGGTGGTTGCGAACGCCTGAAAGGAAAACGTCCATGATTCTCAATGCTGCTCTTCTGACCGTCGCTGCTCTTCTGATGGTCTATCTCGTCTACGCGCTCTTGCGCCCGGAGAAGTTCTGATGTCCCTAAACGGCTGGCTTCAAATCTTTTTCTTCATCGCTGCAGTCCTTCTGCTCGCCACACCGATGGGCAGCTTCATGACTGCAGTCTTTGAACGGCGAAAGACTCTCCTCGATCCGGTCCTCGGCCCAGTAGAGCGATCGCTCTACAAGCTCACTGGTGTGCAGCCCGAAGAAGAGATGACGTGGCGTCAGTACACGCTAGCCATGCTCATCTTCAGTGCGGCTTCGCTCGTGCTGACCTACGTTGTCCAACGGGTACAGCATCTACTCCCTCTGAACCCTCAGCATTTGCCGGCAGTGCCTGCCGACCTCGCACTGAATACTGCAGTCTCGTTCACAACAAACACGAACTGGCAGTCCTACGTACCCGAAACGACCATGAGCTATCTCACTCAGATGCTCGGCCTCGCGACGCACAACTTCTGGTCTGCCGCGGTTGGTCTTGCGTTAGCGGTCGCTTTCATTCGCGGCATCGCACGCCGAGAGGCGAAGACGCTCGGCAACTTCTGGGTGGACCTCACACGTGGCACTCTGTGGGTGCTGTTACCAATTTCCACTATTTTCGCTTTGGCTTTGGTCTCCCAGGGTGTAGTGCAAAACCTGAAACCCTATGACACGGTCAAGCTGGTTGAAGCGCAGAAGGTTACGGGCGCCGATGGCAAGATTTCGAATGTCACGACGCAGATCATTGCGCAGGGCCCGGTTGCTTCACAGGAGGCGATCAAGATGTTGGGAACGAATGGTGGCGGCTTCTTCAATGCAAATAGCGCGCACCCGTTCGAGAACCCTACACCACTGACCAACTTCCTGCAGATGCTTTCGATTTTCCTGATCCCGGCGGGTTTGACGGTGACGCTGGGAAAGATGGTTAACTCGCCACGCCACGGTTGGGCGGTATTGGGCGCGATGGTGGTTCTGTGGTTCGCTGGAGTGTCCACTGCATTCTGGGCTGAATCCCACGGTAATCCGCAGTTCCACAAGGTGGACCAGCAAGTTTCTGCGGCCCAGAGCGGCGGAAACATGGAAGGCAAAGAGGTGCGATTCGGCATCGCCAACTCCGCACTATTTGCGACTGTCACAACGGACGCAAGCTGCGGTGCCGTCAACAGCATGCACGATAGCTTCACACCGATCGGCGGTTTGGTTCCACTCACGAACATTCTCCTTGGCGAAATAGTGTTTGGCGGAGTGGGCGCCGGCATGTACGGCATGCTGGTCTTTGTGATCCTGGCTGTGTTCATTGCAGGCCTGATGGTTGGTCGAACGCCGGAATACTTAGGAAAGAAGATCGAGAGCTACGACGTGCAGATGGCAATGCTCTATCTGCTAATCTTCCCGCTGCTGATCCTTGTCTTCGCAGCCATTACCATTCGCATGCCTGGACTTGGCCTGAGCAGCCTTGCGAACCACGGTCCACATGGCTTGGGCGAGATCCTGTACGCGTACACCTCCGCAACAGGCAACAATGGTTCCGCATTTGCAGGTTTGAGCGCGAATACGCATTGGTACAACTTTTCGCTTGCTGTCGCGATGTTTGCCGGGCGTTTCCTCATGATTGTTCCCATGATGGCCATTGCAGGCAATCTCGCGCTCAAGAAGATCACACCACCCTCCGCGGGCACGTTCCCTGTGACAACGCCTCTCTTCACGGTTCTCCTCACGGGCGTGATCGTCATCGTTGGTGCTCTGACCTTCTTTCCAGTTCTCAGCTTGGGTCCGATTCTGGAACACCTCATGCTGCGTGCGGGCCAACTCTTCTAGAAAGCTGCGGAGAATTCAATGGCTACCAAGAAACGTTCCTTATTTGATCCGACCATCGTGCGGAGAGCTTCCGTCGATGCGCTTCGGAAACTCAACCCCAAGCTGATGATGAAGAATCCGGTGATGTTTGTCGTCGAAGTTGGCAGCGTGCTGACTACAGTATTGCTGCTTGGCGACTTCTCCGGCCAGCGCGGACACCTCCGCTTCGATCTGCAGATCACCTTGTGGCTCTGGTTCACGGTTCTCTTCGCGAACTTTGCCGAGGCCATGGCCGAAGGCCGCGGCAAGGCACAGGCAGACGCACTCCGACTCGCGAAGTCCGAGACCACAGCCTACCGCGTGAACAAGTCCGGAGAGGTGCGGGAGGTTCCTAGCTCTCAGCTGCGCTCGGACGATGTGGTTCGCGTGACTGCCGGGCAGATGATACCGGGCGATGGTGAGGTCATCGAAGGGGTCGCATCCGTCGATGAATCGGCTATCACTGGAGAGTCCGCGCCCGTTATCCGAGAAGCCGGCGGCGACCGGTCTGCTGTGACGGGCGGCACCCGCGTTCTCAGCGATGTCATCACGGTGCGTATCACCTCTAATCCCGGCGAAACCTTCTTGGATCGCATGATCGCGCTTGTCGAAGGAGCCGAGCGGCAGAAGACACCGAACGAAATTGCATTGAACATTCTGCTTGCAGGACTCACGATCATTTTCCTGCTCGCGGTGGTCACATTGCAACCGTTTGCGCAGTACTCAGGAGCGCCTCAAACGGTATTCGTGCTGATCTCGCTGCTCGTGTGCCTGATCCCGACAACAATCGGCGGTCTCTTATCCGCCATTGGTATCGCTGGCATGGATCGCCTGGTACAGCACAACGTGCTGGCAACTTCGGGCCGTGCCGTCGAAGCTGCGGGCGACGTCAACACCCTGCTTTTGGACAAGACGGGCACCATTACCATCGGCAATCGCCAGGCGTCGGAATTCATTCCTGCACATGGCATTTCTGCGGACCAGCTTGCGGACGCAGCTCAGCTTTCTTCGCTGCCGGATGAGACGCCAGAGGGCCGGTCCATCGTTGTGCTAGCTAAGGAACAGTACAACCTCCGCGGCCGTGAGCTCGGCCAAATGAATGCAGAGTTCGTTCCATTCTCCGCAACGACGCGTATGAGCGGCATCGAGGTTGATGGACGCAGCATTCGCAAAGGCGCTGTGGATGCTTTGGCTCGTTACCTGGAGGAGCATGGTTCCCGCATGCCGGACGAGGTGCGTTCCTCTGTGGAGCAGGTGGCTCGCAGCGGGGGCACACCACTCGTTGTTGCGGAAAATGGCCGCGCCTTGGGCGTCATCCATCTCAAGGATGTTGTGAAAGGCGGAATGAAGGAACGCTTTGAGCAACTGCGTGCCATGGGCATTCGTACCGTCATGATCACCGGAGACAATCCGCTCACGGCAGCCGCCATCGCCCGCGAGGCGGGAGTAGACGATTTCTTGGCAGAAGCGAAGCCCAAGGACAAAATGGACCTCATCAAGCGCGAACAGAGCGAAGGTAAGCTCGTCGCGATGACCGGTGACGGAACGAATGACGCTCCTGCACTGGCTCAGGCTGATGTAGGTGTCGCCATGAACTCAGGCACCCAGGCAGCGAAAGAAGCCGGCAACATGGTGGACCTAGACAGTAATCCCACGAAGCTGATCGAGATTGTGGCTATCGGCAAGCAACTTCTTATGACGCGTGGTGCACTCACTACGTTTTCCATCGCGAACGATGTAGCGAAATACTTCGCCATTATCCCGGCTATGTTTGCGGGAGTCTTTCCGGTGCTGAATGCGTTAAACATTATGCACCTGCACAACTCCGAGTCTGCGGTGCTCTCAGCCATCATTTTCAACGCGCTAATTATTGTGGGGCTCATTCCTTTGGCACTGCGCGGCGTGTCTTATCGACCGCTCTCGGCGGCAGCTTTGCTACAACGCAACCTGCTCGTTTATGGTGTCGGCGGCATCATCGTTCCGTTCGTCGGAATCAAGCTGATTGACATGCTCATAACCGCGATTCACTTGGCATAAGGAGAACGTATGAAGAAGCAGATCATTACCGCGTGCCTGTATACCGCGATCACTGCAGTCCTGCTGGGCATCGTCTACCCGTTGGCGATTACCGGGATATCTCGTCTCATCTTCCGCGATAAGGCGGACGGCCAGATGCTAACCCGGAACGGAGAACTGATCGGCTCACGAATCATAGGCCAACCGTTTACCGGGCCAGGTTACTTTCACAGCCGGCCGTCAGCCGCTGGCACAGGCTATGACGCGGGCGCTTCGAGCGGATCCAACCTCGGGCCTTCGAGTAAGACGTTGATAGATCGTGTGGACGGAAGCGTGAAATCCGAGTCTAATGGCGGCCGGGCTGTTCCGGTCGACTTGGTTACAGCGTCCGCGTCTGGACTCGACCCTGACATCTCACCCGCTGCTGCTCTGTACCAAGTGTCTCGCGTCGCGCGCGAGAGGCATTTGACTGAAGAACGTGTAAGCGTGCTGGTGCAGTCAAATGTGCAGCCGCGGCAGTTCGGTCTGTTGGGTGAGCCGCGCGTCAACGTTCTTCAGCTAAACCTCGCATTGGATTCCATCCGTTGATGAAATGTACGGGCGGTTCAACGAGCCGTCCGTACTTCCTCGATCAGGTCCTTCCAATCACCTGGGATATGCTGCCGGAAGAGCCGTATCGACGGATACCAAGGCGAATACGATACCCGAAGCGCATAACACGCAGCCTTCCCCAAGAATCCGCTCGCGCCTTTAGAGGTGCGCGGACTCCTGCCCCTAAAGCAGGTGTGAGTGCCGTTTGCGCTGCCGGCCTCGGTCTGATGCGCGTTCGACATGAGGAAGACCAGGAACTACCAACCGTCCTCGAGACGAGCAGTACGGGAGGGACGGCGTCGGCGAGAAGAGCTTCCGACGGATGGGTGCAGTAAAACTCGAAGTGCACTCCTCGACGCTCGCCGCTCAGAATGAGCCCACGAAATCGGACTAAAGTCCAGTTTCAAACCTGACAGGCAGCGGAAGCTCCAGAAGAAGTTGCACCGCTTGGCGAAGCGAGTCCTTGCTGAGTTCTTTTTGGGCTAGACGCGAGGAGGAAGACGGTGGGGATGTGAAGCGGCTAGAGTAGTGCTCGTTTTGCGGAGCGGCCATCCCGGTCACGAGGGCGACAGTCGGGAGCTGCGTCCCTATGGCAGGAAGCCAGTGAAAGCCGCAGCAGGAACAGACCCCGTTGCAGTCATCACTTGTGGGCGGCAACGCCTTTGTCCGCGGCGTGAGCCGGGCTGTGCTGAACTCCAAGACCATCGCACGCCGGACAAATAGGGGAGATGAGGCTCATCACAAGCAGCAAAGCGCAGAGCATGAGCATGGCGGCTTTGCTTTGACCTGTGAGAGAACTGGACATGTGATTCAGGATCGCACGTTTGAGCGCGATCTGCACCGCATTGACTTGCCAGGCCTTTGCCAGGCCTTCACGCCCGAAGGCGCATGGAGTTCGATGGTCCGTCCAGCAGATCGTCTTAGCGAGGCATTAACTGCAAGACCGTCTGCTTGATCCATCGCCTTCGGGCGAAACCGAGGATGACGCCGAGACCGATTGAGATAGACCAGATGAGAAGCAACGGAGCGAAGTGCTCACTCACGTAGCGTCTCGAAGTCTGCATAAAATGCCCTAATTTTACGTAGGTCACCTTATATCCGTGGAGTGATGCAGGCAGTGAACTGGTGCCGACCAGCTTCGCTTTCTGAAGTGGTTTGGCGGCCGAAGGCTTGGGAGCACTGCTCCGGCTAACCTGCCGTCTAAACTCTCGCTGCTCTGTAGGTATCATGCGATCCGTCGAAAGCTGTCGCACCTGCTTCGCGATGCTCTGCTTAAGCTTCAGATTGCCGCAGGTGTTCGCCTCGCAGGCCAGTCCATTGATGGACACATTGTGGGCGTATTCCTGAACCATCTGCTGCCGTTCTGCGGGAGTAAACTTGTAGGTGCCCTGACGGTCAATCTCTATCAGACGCCCCAACATGGCCTGTCTCGCTGCCGGATTCGCCTTCTCCATAAACTGTTTGAGGCCAAGTTGGTATTCATCCTTCACGTAAACGTCGTACATCTTCCGCCAGACTTCGGGAGCTACCGTTTCAGGGGCAGTCGCCTTCCATCCATAGAGAAACTCTCCGGCTCGCATCATCTCTCGTGCGCCGGAATATCCTTCTTTCTGCATCTCGCGAATCCACTGCGGGTTCCAGTTGCGCGCATTCAACTCGGTTGCGATGAAATCGCGTGCGCCTTCCACTTTTTCGTGCCCTGCATGGCGTAGGTTGTTTATCACAAGCTCAGGTTTCGCTCCGGCCGCTTCTGAGGCAAGACGCAATCCTCCCATCGTCTGATAGACATCGTCGTTGTCCACTGCACCGTACAGGTTCGACGAACGGCTGTGCAGGACAACCTGATTGCCTTGGAGCTGATGCTGCAAAAGCTTTGGTTCGTTGGCTCCCCAGGACTTCTCCGTATAGGCATAGTTCGTCTTTGCGAGATACAACTCGGCCATCGTCTGATGTTCTTCGACGTCGCGGGATTGCTCCACCAGATTGGACAACCCTGTCCCATAGCTGCCGGGCGCCGAAGAGAACACTCTCGCTCCGGCGAGCTCGTTTGCCTTTTCAGCGCTCATCCCCGTAGCCATCAATGCTTTGACTATCTCGCGGTTCTGCCGGCTGAGCGCATTGTCACCCGCTGCGGCCGCCATGCGCGACGCGCGGTCCAGCAGGATGATCTTTTCCGCCATGCCATCGCGGTAGAGGCCACTCGCGGTGAAGACCACGTTCACCCGCGGATGCGTCATCTGAGCGTCGGCAATTAGCGAAAGCCGATCCACGACATTACGGTTGTTCCACTCCGGTTGGACCCCCATCAGGTACATGGCTTCAGCTTCCATGGCTCCCTGGTTCCTGCCCGACTCTCCCTGCCATAGCACCATCGAGATATGATCCGGATAGGTGCCGTGTTGCTTTTTGTAGCGTTCGAGCAGTTCGTCTCCCATACGTTTCCCTAGCGCCCATGCAGCGCGTGTCGGCAGAAGATTGGGATCGCCCTGATTCAGATTGCGCCCGGTAGGGAGGGCCTCGGGAACATTCAACGGATCGCCTACGGGGCCGCTGGGAATATATTCGGCGTTCAACACCTTCGGAAGTTCTTCGAGTTCGCGCACGGGAGAGATACGCATGTTCGTCATCCACGTCCGGGCTTCGGTGAGACTGCGCTCACTCTTCTCATGCACTTTAGCGGGAAGCGATGCAGGCACAGTCGCCGCACTGCCGTCAAAGACAGCTTTCGTCCAGTCGTCGAGATACGGAGCAACGGCCTTGCTCTCGTCCGGTAGAAATCCATTACTCAGAAATGCCTTCAGGCCTGCGCGAAGCCGATCATCCGATGGCATCTGTCCCAATGTGGCGAGGCCGAGCGGTAACGGAGACTCTTCGACACTGTCGAGGAACGCACTGACCCTCTCCATCGTCTCGTCCGTTTTATTCGGATCGAGCGCCAGTTGTTTGACGAGTCCCAGGCGCTGCATCTCGGCAATGGCTTGCTTCGCGTACTCTTCGGAGAGTGCCGGGGCGGTCTCATGCGTCTCCGTCCAGCGGTTCAGCGCCTCACTGAGGGCGCCGAAACGCTCCTCAAATCCAGTACGAGAAAGAATTGGTGTGAGGTGAGAGATGAGCACGGCCGCGCCGCGACGCCGTGCCTGGATCGCTTCGGCGTCGCCGTCCATGATGTAGTAGTTGACATTTGGAAGGTCACCAAGCAATACCTCCGAGGTGTCCCACCCCGCCTGGCCGGCGTTCTTTCCGGGAAGCCACTCCAGCGTTCCGTGGCGCCCCATCTGCACCATCGCATCGACTTTGAGTATGTTGCGATAATAGAGGAATGATGCAATGTAGCCATGATGTGGTGGTAATGTCGCACTGTGTTGCACGTTGGTGTACTCCTCCGCCGACGCACGAAGGATCTGTGGCCCCAGAAAGATATTTCCCAGCTGTACTCCCGGAATGACAAAGAATCTCTTTCCCGCGGGAGAGGTCCACGTCATAAGTTTTGCATCGCGCGGCTTACCCCAACGCTCATTAACTGCGTTGCGAAACTTCTCCGGCAACTCTGCGAACCACTTTTCGTACTCCGTCACCGGCACCAGGGCGACTCGACCGGAGCGTGCCATACGGTCCAGTTCACCCGGTTCCCAGTTCTCTACATTGTGACCAACGCTTGCAAGCTGGGCGAGAATCTCTTCCGTGGTGGGAAGCGAGCTTCCGGTTTGATAGCCGGATGTTTTTAGTGTTTCCAGAACAGCGCGAATACTTGGCGCAAGATTCAGATAGCTTGCACCGATGTTCCCTTTCCCGGGAGGATTGTTGTAGTAGATGATCGCAAGTTTCTTACTCTCGTTTTTCTTCTCTGCGAGTTCAACCCAGCGATGCGCACGCATAGCAGCAGCGTGCACGCGCTCCGGAATAGGCTCAAGATGTGGTGGAACGCCCTTCGATCCACCCTCTGTGGTGCCCACCATCATCGGCTCGGTGGCCCCATACGCCTCCGGCGAAGAGAGCATCGGTGTGACACGATCCGGCGTGACGCCGCGATCGGCCGCCTCCCACTCTGCACGAGTTTGACGGGTGAGCATCATGCCCATCACATGGATGTTTTGCTTTTCGAGAAGGACACGGTCGTCTGGCTTAGCCAGCGCCAGCGTAAACATCATCATCACGCGAATGGGGTCGCTGGTGGGTTGGTTGAATACAGCCGCGAGACTGGAGTGCGGCGAACCGACGACTCCAGCCGCAGCCATGCCTTGTCTTTCCAGTTCGCGAACCAAGGCATCCACAACCGCAGTGTCGTTGTCCTTGAGGTAGGTGTAAAAGAAGTTAACCGTAACGAGAGCACCCTGGTTCGGCTTCGCCTTGCGATACCACGCCAGGTACTCCGTCATCGTTGGGAAGAGCTTCGGTGCATCGGGGTGATAGATACCCTTGTTCGCCATCTGAATAGGAGGTGGGATAGAGATATTGTTCGCTCCTCCGGCCGCTCGATAAAGCACCAGCAGGAAACCGAGCATGTTCTCTTCACCGCCATTGTTCCAGTACGGCATAAGCCGTCCGGTAAGTCGCATGGTTGGCTCTGTTCCCCAGTCGCGCATGATGAACTCAGGAACATCGGTCGCGACCTGCAGGCCATTCTTGATGGCCTCTAATCCCGTGGGCTTAAACCGGTCGAGCATCTCCTGCGAAGGATGCTGCATGAAGATGGCCTTCGCCTGGGAAAGGCGCTCGGGCGTCAGCTCGTCTTCATTCAGGATGGAGCAGTCGCAGGCATCCTTGCCAACCGTCTGCTGGAACTTTGCAAAGGCAGCAGGCATGGTCTGCGAACTATGAAGAACAACCACGACATTTGGTTTTCTTTGTTGCGCCGGTGCTGCTGCCGTTGAAGATAATGCAACGAGAGCACAGATCCCTATTCTGAACCAGTTCATTCTCTGTCTCCTAGAAGTGCACTCGAACGCCAGCAAAGAGTGAGCGCCCGACGCTGCGGTAGTAGAAGAAATATTTCCGATCAAGGAGGTTATCCGCGTTCGCCACAATGGATACGTTCTTCGTGGCGCGATACGTCACCGTGCCATCCATCTCGAAGAAGAGGTTGTAGCTCCCAGGAACACCGCGCACCGTATCCGTGTTTGTGTCGGTCGAATAAACAGGACTCACATACCGCCCGGTCCAGTTGACGACGAAACGCTTCGGTGTCGCCGTGGCTTGATATGTGAGCATGTGTGCGGGAACATACGGCAGCGTCTTGCCGACTGTTGCGGGCAGGCTTGGATTGTTGAGAATGATGGAGTTGGTATAGGTGTATCCCTGCCGTAGTTCCAGCCAGTTCAGGACCCTCTCTCGGACAGATAGTTCCGTTCCCCAGGTCCGGCTCTTTCCGGCATTCGTGAGGACCTTGGTCGCGCCAGTCGGGTCGACAACAAGGTCTGTTGTGCGATAGATGAGGTCACTGACTCGGTTCGTGTACCCCGTGGCCTCCACGGAATAGCGGTCGCGAAATGTGTGCTGCACGCCCGCTTCATACGCGAGAAGACGTTCCGGTCGCTCATCAGGATTGGCAACATACTTCGTCGTGCCGAGCACGAAGTTGTAGTAAAGCTCATACACGGAGGGGCCTCGAAATGCATTCCCGATACTGGCGCGCAGATGCCACTCATGCGGCAACGTATAGTTCGCCGCAACCTTCCCGGTGAAGGCGTGCTGCGATCGGTCGCCGTATTTCATAACTGAAGCGGCAGCGGTCGCCTGATTGCCGCCGTCGTACGTCTTCCAGTAATCGAATCGTCCGCCGGCGACAAGATTGAGCCTCTCCCAGAGATTCGATTGATATTGCACGTATCCTGACTGATCGATTGTCTTTCCGTATGCCTGGAGCGTGACATTCGTAACCGTATTGCGATCAAGCCAGTTCGTCATATTCCGTGTGGCGGTGCTGGCGCGATCTCCGCGCGTCTCGGTTCCGAAGAGCAACGTCCCGCTCCGTCCGGCGTGCGTCGCCAGGATGTTGGCATAGATCGACTGGCCGAACTGGTTCGGCGTCGTGCCAACGCCACCGGTCAGCGTCGAGCCTGTGCCGGGAGTGGTATACCAGCTTGTCGGATTCACGTTTAGGCCACCGGTCAATCGAACATTCCACGCTGGGGTAGC
This sequence comes from Edaphobacter sp. HDX4, assembly GCF_036877565.1. Classification (NCBI taxonomy): domain Bacteria; kingdom Pseudomonadati; phylum Acidobacteriota; class Terriglobia; order Terriglobales; family Acidobacteriaceae; genus Edaphobacter; species Edaphobacter sp. HDX4. The sequence continues at coordinate 68,842 of NZ_JAEDXW010000014.1, read as the reverse complement.
CTGCGCGGTGATCTGGCCGTGGTAGAAGTCTGTTGTAGCTCCTGAAGGACCACCGAGGTACGAGACCGGCGTAACACTCAACCGGCGCGTCGTCCCAGAGTTGTCCGCGAAGCTGACGACGCCCTTGTCGATGGGGTCGCCCGCCGCATTGCGCAGGGAGGTAGCGTACGGGCCATAACCATCACCGCGATGCATATGCAGAAATTGCAGGTAGCCAAAGAGCTTCGGCGTGAAGGTGTACTCCGCACGGAGACGAAGCGCTTCGCTCTTGTACCACTGCGCACCGCGCGAACCGACTTCGTACTGCGTGCCACCTGTGTTCGTTGCCCATTGCCGTACGCCGGTGACAGGTGTTGCCGTGCCCGACGTGACAACGGTTCCGAACACTCCCTGTGGCGAGTAACCGCCTGTCTTGTATCCGCTATATCCAACCGTGACGCCGAGGCGGTCGAAGAAGCGATCCGTGAGGTGGATGTTGTAGTTGTCCGTCGCCCGGCTTCCGTATTGATAGAAGAACTCACCGTGGCGACCATCTGGCTTACGGCTGATAAGGTTCACCACACCGCCCATCGCATTGCCGCCATAGAGCGAAGAAAACGGGCCGCGAGCGATCTCGATGCGCTGAAGGTCGCTCGGCGAAAAGATGGCCCAATTGATCGAGCCGTTGAAGGAGTTGTTGATCGGTTGGTCGTCCAGCAGGATAAGCGTTCTCACCTGGCCACCGCGCCCAGCAAAGCCGCGCAGCCCTAGACCGAAGTCGTTATCCGATGCGCCGCGCGCCCGAAGGCTGATGACTCCTGGCGTGTTTTCAAGCGCCTTGTCGATAAGCCGGACATCACGGTTTTCAATCTCTTGACGCCCTACCACGGCCTGGGAAACGGGGGAACGCTCAAGCTCAATCGGCGAGCGCGTGCCCGTAACGGTAACCTCCTCTTTTAGCGGCTCTATCTTCTGAACTTCAGTCGGCGCGGCGGATGGTGACCCCGTCGTACCCTGCGCATGGCATGGCATGGCAATCATCAACGACACCAGAATGGGAGTAAGGCGAAACAGGGACGCGAGAGAGCGTCCGAAACAGAGCGAGCGATTCACGGATATCTCCTGAACTTACAAGGGAGCAATGGAAACGGCTATCGGCGAAGGTGCAACGGATCTCGCCGCAGGAGAGGCTTTGCACCAGGGTTCCTCGATAGCTACCTAAGTGAACGCATCACTTTGAGGCGAACATTCAAAAGGGAGTGACGCGCCCCGGCGACGCATTCAGTCGAAACTCAATCGAGAAGACGGAGAAGATTAGGAGACGGGAGGAGGGCGAATACGCGCAGCGGGCGGCTGCCAGTCCGAAATCCAGGAAACAACGTTTTTGGCCTCTATGGCTCGAGTTTCGCGTTGAAACGATGCCAACAGCAGAACAACGCAGACCGCAACCATCTGCATCGACATCTGGCAGAGTGCGCAATGTCCCACATCTTCATGCTTTTTGTCGAGGTGGTTATGCGATGCGGACGCAATCGATGCGCAAAGCAAAAAGACAACCACTATTGCCGCCAAGACCAGGCGGAAGCTGGATCGCTTTTGTGCAATTTGCGTGAGCATACGTTTCACGATTCCACGACTTCACGCTCCTGTCAAATGCGAATTGATTCCTAACAGAGGAATCGCCACCCTACGGGATTCGTTGAGGAGTCAGCACGCAGGAGTAAAGTATGACGCTTTACGGGGGATTCGAGATTGAGGTGAATTTGGGGAGCAAGTCTAGGGTTGAAGTGGCGTCGCAAGACTTATTCGGTAAGCGGCCAAACGCGACGCCTCAAGACGGGTGACGTTTCAAGCATTTCCGAGCGGAAACAAGCAGGCCGAAGCGGCTCCAGAGCTGCAAGGGTTTGCCAATTTGTAGCTGCAGGTGGTCCCGAAGCTCGCGAATCGATCGCACGCATGGGTAGGCGTTAGTCCAGATGAGATCGCCATTACCCGCAGCGGGTCTTCCGGCAAGGCTATCTACATTTGCCTTCAGGTCGTGTCACCTCCTGAACCCTAGCGGCTCAGGTGTGCGAGCTAGCTGTTCGAGTGGACCAACATGTGGTCAAGCGCCTTGAGCTACGTCCTGCGGTCCTAGAGGAGTGCTTGCGAAGGGCTAACGCCTTTAGCCGTATGTTCAGCCCGGCTAACTTACCCCGCTTCTTGACGTGCCGGGACACAACACTGACATCTGTGGCAAAAGGTATGGTTGAGGCGGTGAGCGGCGATCATGAGAGTGCTGCCTATGATCGTGATCAGCACCTCAAGATTGTGGGAAGGCAGCCTATCTCCTAAGTAGGCTGCGGTGAAGACAGAGATCAACCCCGCGCTCATGAGCCAGAGAACGCGCCACTCACCGTGGATGCGTAAACCTCGGACGAGAGCGATGCCTCCGACCCCTGTGATACTCAGCGCAACCAGACGATGGGTCTTCTCTTCGTTCGGAGTGTAGTGAGCGAGGATGGGCAAAACGGAAAGTACAACAGGGGTGCCGATACAGTGAATCACACAGACGACTGAAGCCCAGATGCCGAGCTGATCAGGTAGATACCGGAGGGCTTTGCCACCTTCCATGAGAGAAAATCCTTTAATGAAGCGAGCAGCACCGCCTGCTCGCGGGAGTCGCTAGATCTCCCTGGCGAGTATTCTTTGGCTGCCACAGGCGGAATACCCAGCCTATGTTGCTAATGATAAACCATTTATAATAACTGGCGTGAGACAGGCGATACTATTGTAAGAGCTATCGCATTTAGTAGTGCAGACTTAGCATTGAGGACAGGATGTCGAGAGAACACACATCGTTACCCAGGAAAACCAAACAGAAAGAAGCGATTCGTGCAGCGTTTATGGAGGCAGACCGTCCTCTATCTCCTGAAGAGACGTTTGCCCTTGCTCAGAGCGAGGTCGAAGGGATCAGCCTTGCCACCGTGTACCGCAATATCAACGCTCTGGTGTCCGATGAGTGGTTGATTTCGGTTGAGATTCCTGGGCATCCAGCACGATACGAAGTGGCTGGAAAAGACCACCATCACCACTTCCAGTGCAACCATTGCGGCAAACTTTTTGAGCTTGTTGGATGTGAAGTACAGGTCAAACCCAAGCTTCCCCGCGGATTTGTGGCCACGGGCCATGAGTTTTTTGTGTACGGCAAATGCTCCGAATGCCGCTGATCGTCAGCGATCACATCACCAGACGATCTACGTGTCGACGCAAGCGAAGAAAGCTCGTGCGATAGTTCACGCCAGGCTGCGACAATGTGCCCAACCTTCGCCGCCCGTTCCTCCCATCCAACGATAGTTCGTACCCGATACGAGGACCCCATGTTTTTGAGGACCCAGCCTTCGTACTCTGCGATCCATTGTGCCCCCTGCGCCAGAAGATGAAATTTTCCACACCTTGGCAGCCTGCCCATCGCCTCCGCGCTCCTCCATCGGCAGTCCAACGCAGCGCATCGCGGAACAAACTCGTAGCGATTCACATACACGCCCTCGTCTCCTCCGAAGTACATCCCGAAGCCCCAAAGAATCAAACGTTGTCCCGCTGGAAGATGCAAAGTGTATTGCGTGGAACCTGATGCGCCCGCAGGCGCACGCAGCCGCTCAAATCCGCGCTCCATCAGCAGGTTGCCTCTAGCACATTTCACGTCGTGGCCCCATAGCCAGCACTGCTGGTTCAACAGTGCCCGACCACGGCGCTGCAGGGAACCGGGGAGGTGAATCTTGTTCAGTGCAGTGCCGTCTACTTCACGGACGCTCAAGCCTTCGCCTCACGATACATCACGTGCTTTCGTAACACCGGATCGTACTTCCTCAGTTCGAGCTTGCCACTCTGGAGCTTCGGGTTCTTGGTTGTCGTGTAGAAGTGCCCGGTTCCCGCCATGGACACGAGCTTGATGATGGTCCTCATCGCGATCTCCCGCTCAGTTTCGCCAGTGTCCGTTCGACTCCAATCTTCTGCATCGTACGCAAGCCACGCGCACTGACGCGCATCCGGATAAAGCGATTCTCCAATGGCAACCAAATCCTCTTCCATTGAAGATTCGGCTCCCACCGCCGGCGGTCTTATTGTTAGAGTGTGAAATCCTGTTCCCAAATTGCAGCTTCTTGCCGGTGATCTTGCAAACCTTCGACATACTCTCCTCCTATGGCCCTACAATCTCGTTTTCGCGAAACATCTCGGCGAATGGGTCTGGGAAGGATTGCCAGGCAGCCGCCCCAGCCGCCATCTCCTCGTCCGTCAGCAGCGCAGCATTGAGCCGGGCTTCCGTATCTTCGCGATCCATCTTCATCCCGATGAAGACGATCTCCTGACGGCGGTCGCCATACTCCGGCTCCCACACCTTGCCGATGTACTCATTCGTCTCTTCGTCGTGCTCTTCTTCCTGAGGTCCCGCCGCGAGCCACTGCGCTTGAGGCTCAACCGTCAGCGTCTTTCCCGCGATCGAAAAGAGGATCAAATCATCGTGACGAGAGGCGAGCCACAGAAAACCCTTCGCGCGGAGAACGTTCGGAAACCCACCGTCGGTCAGGGCCTCCAGCCGCGCCGGGTGAAAGGGCTTGCGTGTGCGATAGACAAAACTTGAAATACCGTACTCCTCGGTCTCCGGTGTGTGCATGCCATTCAGCTCACGAACCCAGCCCGCGGATGTCTCGGCCTCCTCCATGTTGAAGAGTCGCGTATGGAGAATACTGTGAAGGGGAACTCTCCCATACTTCGAATGGACGATCTCGGCCGCAGGATTGAGCTGCTCGAGCAGGGCCCCAAGCCGTTCCAGCTCTTCCGAGGAGACCATGTCTGTCTTATTGATAACTATGACATTGGCAAACTCGATCTGGTCGATCAACAGGTCTGAGAGTGTCCGCTCATCGGCACTGCTAAGAGCCAATTGACGATCGCGGAGATCATCCACAGATTGCATGTCATCAAGAAACTTGGCGGCGTCCACCACGGTGACCATCGTGTCGAGCTTGGCCACCTCCGAGAGGGATGCACCGGTTTCATCTATAAATGTGAAGGTCGCGGCCACTGGCAAAGGTTCAGAGATTCCGGTCGATTCAATGAGCAGATAGTCAAAACGCCCTTCTCGCGCGAGCCGGGAGACCTCTTTGAGCAGGTCGTCGCGAAGGGTGCAGCAGATGCAGCCATTGGTCATCTCGACGAGCTTCTCCTCGGTCCGACTCAAGTTGGCCCCGCTCTGAGCGATCAGCTGAGAATCGATATTGATCTCGCTCATATCGTTGACGATGACGGCAACGCGCATCTTGTCGCGATTGTTGAGCACGTGATTGAGAAGGGTAGTCTTGCCGGCCCCCAGGAATCCAGACAACACGGTTGTAGGTAGTTTTTTCATTGGCGATACTCCTAATGAAAATGATAATACATTTGCATTAAGACTATCGCAAAGTCAGCATTGACGGGGCACTCTTGTGACGAAATAATTCATCATGCGAGCGCTCCGCAACCCCGTCGACCCCAGGAGTTTGCGAAGTGCTTTCGCTCTTTTGCTGCTGGCGGTCGTCTTCCTTACCGGACTGGTTGCATCAGCTCACGCTCATCTCCATTCGCTCCAGCATCAGCAATGCGTTGCCTGCTCTTTTTGTCATGCGGTAACTGCCCCATTCGTCACTGCACTAGCGGTGGCACTGTTCTCAGAGCCGATCTCCGCGATCACACACTCTCTCAGTCCTCCTCTGAAGGAGATTCTCCGTCAGGCAGCGATTCGCCCTCCGCCTTCCTGCCATTTAGCTAAATCCATCGCAGATCCTGCTTGGTAAAGCCTTTCGATCGCTGTGCCCAATCTCAGAAGTTTCTGGCACCTGGTTTGTTCACAATCTCAATGACTTAAAGAAAGACCGGGCCTTTTTCTTTTTCTAATGCAATTAAGGTATCATTAGCCACACGAGATCTCACCGTCCGCAAGTTGAGCAGCTCCTCGCACATGGACCTGCCTGTTCGCTGGATCGACAGAACTCGTGCTTTCACAAAATCTGTTTCGTGTCGTTTCTCTTTAACCAGGCGATGATCTGCTAACGCGCTCTCTCCTCTTGGTCCTTTGACAAGGGCTGGTTGTGATTTCACTTAAGCGCTAGGAATGCCCGCGATGTGGATAGACGTATCTGCGATGCTTCGGAAGATGTTCAGACCGGTCGCGAACCGCGGTGGTAATCCACGCCTGTTATCAAACTTGCTGATCTTGCTGTGCGTCGGGCTAGTTGCGCTGTGCTGTACAGCACAGGTCTCTCACTCACATATAGGCCATCCCCAGGAGACCTGCTCGCTCTGCATCACCGCTCACACGGCCATTGAGTTCCACTCCGTAGATATTCTCGTCAGCACTGTGTTGGTTACACGGTTCATTCAGCCACAGACCGTGGAATCCGTGCCGAACGAGCCTTACTACTTCAGTCTTTCCGTTCGCCCCCCTCCTGTGCTTTTGACCAGTAGCTAGTTCCTTTTCCTCACCGGTCAAACAACAGCACAGGAGCTTTTCATGTTTATCTCTCTGTTTCGCGCGAGCCTCGCGGCTTGCATCGTTACCCTATCTCTCCACGCCATCAATCTGTCGGCTCAGTCCGCTGGAATCGCTGGCACACTCGGCGGTACAATCACCGATCCCTCGGGAGCTGTTCTCCCGGGAGCCGCCGTCACCATCCTCAACCCAGTGAGCGGATATAAGCGAACCCAGACGACAGACAATGGAGGGCGATACCAATTTTCCAATATCCCCTTTAATTCCTATCACCTAACGGTCAGCAAGGCCGGATTCTCCTCAATAGCGCAGGATGTTGACATTCGGTCCACCGTACCAGTGGCGGCAAGCGAAACTCTTCAGGTCGGGACATCCTCAACCACAATCAACGTCGAGTCAGGAGATCTTTTGGAGAGAAGCTCTGTCTTCCACACGGATGTTGATCGGGGACTCTTCGACCGCTTACCCCTGGAAACGCCGTCTTCTACTCTCAGTTCCCTGGTGACATTGGCTTCTCCCGGCGTTGCCGCCGACTCGAATGGATTGTTCCATGGTCTCGGCGATCACGCCTCAAATTCATTCTCACTGGATGGGCAACCGATCACCGATCAGCAAAGCAAAGTCTTTTCGAATCAGATTCCCTCCAATTCGATTCAGTCCATCGAAGTCATCTCTGGCGCTCCACCTGCGGAATACGGAGATAAAACCAGCTTGGTGATCAATGTAACGACGCGTTCCGGCATGGGAGTTACCAAGCCTACCGGCAGCATAACCACCTCCTACGGAACCTTCGGAACCTCAACCGGCTCTTTCGATCTTGCATATGGCGGTCCCAAAGGGGGGAACTTCTTCGAGATTGACGGTCTCAATACCGGTCGATTTCTCGATCCCGCCGAGTTTTCGGTGTTCCATGCCAAAGGAAATCAACAAAACGTCTTCGACAGAGTCGATCGGCAGTTTTCGGCAAAAAATTCAGGACACCTTAATCTGACCTACAGCCGATCGTGGTTTCAGACCCCAAACACCTATGACAATCTGAATGTTCAGAATGTGATCAGCGGAGGCAGTGGCCCAGACCCTGTCTTCGAGAACGTCGGAAATACCGATCAGCGCAACAAGATAGAGACCTTCAATATTGCCCCCACGTTTACTCGAATCATTGGTACGAACGGGATCTTCAACTTCGCTCCTTATGTTCGCCACGATCAGTACAACTACTATCCGAGTAACAATCTGCTGGCGGATTTAGGTCCGGTTGGAACTGAATCAATCGCCCAGCAAAGGCAACTGACGAATGCTGGAGTCCATACCGACTTTTCTTACATCCAAGGCCGTCACAATATCAAGATGGGCGGCGTTTACTCGCACACCTTTCTGCGTGAGCACGATCAAATCGGTTTGGTTGATTCAACGTTCAACGCCCCTTGTGTTGATGCAGATGGAGCACCGCAAAGCGGCTTCAGCGATCCAGGGCAATGTGCAGCTGCGGGACTAGTATCAAATGATCCTGCCGACGGCGGAAGTTTCGATTCTAATCTCCTACCTTATGATCTGACTCGTAACGGTGGTCTATACCGTTATTTCGGGCATGCTGACATAAAGGAGTTAGCGCTCTACGTCCAAGACCAAATCAAAGCTGGAAATTGGAATTTCAATATTGGGATTCGTGGTGACCTCTACAACGGACTCAGCTCAGAACGTCAAGCCGAACCGCGGTTGGGAGCGGCGTACAGCATCAAGAAAACAGGGACGATCCTGCGAGCATCCTATGCACGCACATTGGAGACGCCATTCAATGAAAACCTCGTCATCTCAAGTCAGGGCTGCAGTGACGCCGTGCTATCGCCGCTTTTAGGTTGCCAGGGAGGCAGTAACGTTGTTACGCCCGGCTTCCGCAACGAATTTCATGCAGGTCTACAACAAGCGTTTGGCACAAAACTGGTGATCAGCGCCGATTACATCTGGAAATACACACATAGTGCTTTCGACTTTAGTGTTGTCGGGAATACTCCGATCACCTTCCCCATTAACTGGCACAACTCGAAGATCCCTGGATTTGCCCTCCGTGCAGACGTGCCGAACATTCACAACATAACCGCATTCGTCGTTATGTCGGGTGTTTCGGCGCGTTTCTTTCCCCCGCAGAATGCGGGGGCGGGTGCGACCGTCGGGCAAAGTGGCTATCCATTCCGTATCGACCACGATGAGCGCTTCAATCAAACAACCCACGTTCAGTATCAAATTCCTTTCAAACATGGCCCCTTTATTGGATTCAATTGGCGCTTCGATAGCGGTCTTGTAGCTGGTGCCGTACCGTGCTTCAACCCGACTGGCGCTAACAGCCCGTGCGCCGGCGATGATGGCTCCTTGAACCCGGTTATCAATGGCGTCAACTATATCGATATCTCCGGTCTAACGGCAGATCAGCAAGCTCAGGCAGGCCTTACTTGTAATGGCGTGAAGGCGACTCCCTTCGCAGCCCTTCCGGCACTGTGCCCTGCCAATCAACTCACCTCGAAGCTCGTCAGCATTCCTGCACCGAACACTGAAGATGACGATAAAAATCCGCCACGTGTCGCGCCGAGAAACCTGTTCGATCTTTCAGTAGGGGAAGACAATCTTTTTGGCGGGGACAAAAGACGGGTCAGTCTGCGTTTGACCGCGGTCAACCTTACAAACAAGGTCGCTCTGTACAACTTCCTCTCAACGTTCAGTGGAACGCACTACGTCACTCCACGAGCGATGACAGCCGAAATCGGTTTTCACTTCTAGCTCAGTTCCGGTAATGACAGACCTGGGAGCAGATTCTGCTCCCAGGTCTGTTTCAGGTGACTTATGTTCACTCTGGGCAAAGGAAGTAAACGGCGTGTGGCGGCTATACGTTGGAAGCGGGCTGAATTGATCTCACTGGCAATTTTGCTTCTCCTGTGCTTCTCCGTCACGGTATATGTGGTGGTCTCCTTTGAAAGGTGGCATCATCACCACGATCATTCTCACTGATATGAACCCCAACACGGAGCCTTACTCGCGATAAGAGGTCTATGTTCGTCAAGGGAGCGTTGCATCGCTCTGAAAGAGAGATGCGATAGGCGCGAACCGATGTTCCGGCCGATGGACTCAATGTCCTGCGTCCTGAAAGGTGCTCTCTGCGTCCTCGTAACATACTTGAATCTCACGGAGCCCAACCCATGCCCATCCGGCATATTGCTTCTCTTTGCCTCTGTCTGGCCTTTACTCCCGTCTTTGCCCAACGCGAGGCGCTCTCTCCTCATTCGGCCTATGAACCTCCCATGGCCAAGGAAGCCGCGACGCTTGCGGCCAGCTCAAAAGCGGCACCGGTGGACTGGCTTACTACGGGCGAAAAGACAGACTGGCGCCAAACAGGCCTATATGCCGAGACGGTGGCCATGCTGCGGCGATTCGAGAAGAGTTCCTCCTCGGTCAAGGTGGTCCGGTTCGGCACTACCGCCGAAGGACGCCCGATGTATGCAGCCATTGTCTCCTCCGACAAGGCTTTTACACCTGCGGCTGCGGCAAAGACCGGCAAGGCCATCATCCTCATCCAGAGTGGCATTCACTCCGGAGAGATCGAAGGCAAAGACACCGCCCTCATGCTTATCCGCGACATGGTGATCACGAAACGTGAGCATCAGGCAGCCTGGCTCAGGAAGGCGATCTTTGTCGTCATTCCCGTCTTCAACATCGATGGTCATGAGGACCGCGGCCATTTCAACCGCGCCAACCAGAACGGCCCCGAGATCAGTGGCACGCGGACCAATGCTCAACTACTGAATCTCAATCGCGACTACATCAAGGCGGCCACCCCGGAGATGAAAGGTTGGCTCTCTCTATATCACGCCTGGATGCCGGACTTCATGTTCGATAATCACGTCACCGATGGTGCCGACTACCAATACGACGTCACCTGGGATATGGCCCATCACGGCGACCTGGGAGAACCAACGCGCGCCTGGGTGAATGATCGCTTTATCCCCGAGCTTAATAAGCGCATGGAATCTGGCGGCCATCTCGTCTCGCCCTACGGCGCGCTGCGACGTTCCGCCGATGGCAAACGCGACTTCTTCGTCGAGGTCTTCTCGCCACGGTATTCACACCTGTACACCGCTGCACTTAACCGTCCGTGCCTTTTGGTGGAGACTCATAGCCTCAAGGAAGCCAAGACCCGTGCCTGGGCCAACTACGACATCATGGTTGCGGCTATCGATATTGTCACCGAGGATCCGAAAGCGCTCCGATCATCCATTCAAGCGGCTGATGACAAATATGCTGCCATGGCCGGTGATCGCAATGCTTCGCCCGTTTATCTGGCGGGCAAAACCGCCTCCACCTCCCATCCGCTTCTTTATCACTCCCTAAAAACGGCACAGTTTCAGTCGGAGATAACGGGAACGCCTGTCACCCGTTACACCTCAGAGAAAGACGACATCGAAGTGGCCATGCATGACGGCATCGATACTACGGCCGAGGCGCAGGAACCGCTCGGCTGGCTCATTCCTCGCGCATGGAAAGAGATCGCCGATGAACTCGCCCTGCACGGGGTCGTGATGGAACGCACGACGAAAGATATGGAGCAGGAGTTTGACACCTGGCGCTTTTCGGATGTGAAGTACGCAGCTGCCATGATGGAGGGCGGCATGCTGGTGGACTATTCCATGAAACCCGTCAAGGAGAGGGTAACTATTCCCGCCGGTTCTTGGTATGTTCCGATGAGGCAACAGCGCGCACGGCTAATCATGGCATTGCTGCACCCTGCCGCACCGGACGCACTCATACGCTGGGGTTTTGCCGGCTCCATCTTTCAGACTATGGGTCGTATCGGCGCGGGCCAGTATCTCACCGTTCCCATCGCCAACAAGATGGCCGCCGAAAACCCGGCGATGCTTGCCGAGTTCCAGGAGAAGCTCCACTCCGATCCAAAGTTCGCCGATGATCCGCAGGCTCGACTCGACTGGTGGATCATCCGATCCAACTATCAACCCTCCGCAATGAATCGTTACCCCATAGTAGAAGTTTGGGACAAGACGTGGTAGTTGGCGCGGGCGGTCGGCTCTATCGGCCGACCGGACCATCGGATAGGTAGGATAGATTGCAAATGAGCTGATTGGATTTTGGAAGGAAATGCGAGATGAAAAAAACAGCCGCGCGAACTACCAGCAGATTAGTGCTGATTACAGCAGCACTTTTGTGCATTCTCGGTACAAAGATCAATGCCCAATCGGGTATTAATCTCGCAACACTGAGAGGGCTGGCGACACTCAGCACGCTATCCCAATCAGAAGCAGGACAGGCAGCCCTCGGGGCCAACTTTGCAGTAACCGGCGGCCTTCAAATGGGCTCTATAAGTCAATCTAACCTGTTACCTTTCCACGAACAGCAGCTTCAAGCGCTCCGCGATGTCTTCAGCACTAACGGCAACTTGGCGCAGTTGTCAGATGGGCTTGGGACGACACTGGGTGATGCTTATATAGCTCGCGCCCACTATATTGATCAAACGCGTTTCACCAGCGTCTCTCAAGCTGTGGCCGATGTGATTGCATATGGAGTGACCACAACGGGGAGTCACTCCAACTTTGCAAAGTTCTTCTTTGCCAATGGGACAACCGACGGAAGGACGCCTGCTTCTTCTGAGGCTATGTCGATTCTGAAAAGCATGGGGGGAGTCGTCGATCCGTTCGGTCGCGCCTACAACCTCCCTGCAGGCACTCGTGGCGCAAATGCATTTGGTGACTCCCGGCCATTCCAGACTGAGCCAAAGGTCACGCAGATCGTCGGGCGGGACTATTTCGGTGCCCCTGCGGACAATACTGTCTACAACCGTGAACCTGTAATGGACCTCAGCAACAGCCCCTCCTACCCAAGTGGACATACAACATACGGATATACCGGTTCAATCTTGCTCGCGCTGCTGATTCCTGAACGATATCCGCAGATGGTCGCGCGAGCCGCCGAGTATGGAAACGATCGGATTCTCATCGGAGCGCACTATGCAATGGATGTTCTAGCGGGACGTACGCTCGCGCTTTACGATGTGGCGCACCTGCTGGCCAATGACCCTGCGTATGTTGGGCAGGGTCCAGGAAATCTTCCCGCAATTCATGACTTTCGCGGTGCACTCATGAAGGCGCGCGCGGAAGTCGTCAGCGTGCTCGAAACGTCGTGTGGAAACGCGGTGGCAATTTGCGCTAAAGAAGATACGGGGCGATTCAGCGATGCGGGAATTGACGAGGCATTCTACGACTCGACTCAAACCTATGGGTTGCCCGTGGTCTATTCTCGAAATGCTGGCGTTCAGGAGGACGTTGGCAAGCTCGCTCCGGAAGCAGGATACTTGCTAACCATCGCTTTTCCAGATCTCCCGTTGGACCAGGCAAATCGTATCCTCACAGAAACGGAAGGGCCGGGCGGTGGCTTTCTTGATAACGGATCAGCCTTCGGAGTCTACTCTCGTCTGAACTTGTATGCTGCGTCACTTCGTGCACTACAAAGGACGACCCATAAATAGACGCCTGGTCCAACAAACTGAGGCCTGCGAACTTCCAACAGGACGTATTACGGACCACGTTTGGATTACCTACCGGAACGATTATTACGCGTTCAAACCGTCGACAAGCGAGTTACGGTAGGCCCGAAATGCGGGAATGGCTCCAAGTAGAGCGGCACCAAGGATAGTGCAAACGGCATAAATCTCAACTCTGGAAGAGAGCCCGACGAGGGCGATAGGAAGTCCGTAGTGGTTTTCAATATAGGGGCGCAGCAGGAACAGTAGACCATAGACTGCGGCGATGCCGAGCACGGTACCTATAGTAGCAATAAGCGTGGATTCAAGGAGGAAGAGTAGGAATATCTGACGGATGTGGACGCCGACGGCGCGCAGGATGGCAATCTCGCGACGACGCTCGTTGAGCGCAGTGTAGAGAGCGATCAGCATTGCGATCAGACCGACAACAAGCACTGCCACCGAGACGATCGACAAAGCGGCATCCGCATAGTCGAGAAGCTGCCAAAGCTGCTGCAGCGTTAGGCCAGGAATGATAGCTGTCAAGGGTTCAGGTTTATAGGTGTTGATCTCTCGCTGAAGGTAAAGCGTGGATACACGCGATTTCGCAGCGAGGAGAAACGAGGTAATCTCGTCGACCTTGAGTTTAGAGGGATCGAGCGGACGCATCGGTTCTCCTATGGCGGGTGGCGTTCCGTCCGTCCAGTCAAAGTGCATCGCCTCATCACCGAGCAAAGTGATGTAAAGAGCGCGATCTACCGGCGTCGCAGTCCGCGCCAGGATTCCGGTCACCGTGAAAGGTGAGCGATCATGCTTCAGAATGGATCTCTCCTGAATGCCGTGAGAGAGTATGAGCTTATGCCCCAGCGTGTAGTGAAACCGTGAAGCCACTTCAGCACCGAGGGCGACGTCGAACAGGCCGCTGGGTGCTCTTCCCTCTTTAAAGGACAGGTGATGGTCGCCACGATACTGATAGTGATCGTAGAAGTTCTGATCCGTAGCGACGACACGATAGCCGCGATGGGAATCGCCCATGGATATGGGAATGGTCCACTTCACCGCGGGATGATGAGAGAAGTGCTGATAAGTCTCCCAAGAAACAGAGTTGGTCGCGTAGCCGATGTGAAAGACAGAGGAGAGCAGAAGCGGAAGATCTCCGCCGCGCGCCCCGACAATGAGGTCGGTATGAGACAGGGTTCCAGCAAAGCCTTGCTGGGCCGCTCCGCGCAGGCGGTCAACTCCCACGAGCAGCATGATCGACAGCATGATCGAAAAGATCGTAAGAGAAGTTACGAGAGCTCGCGCACGAAGTGACTTGAGGGCAAGACGTAGAAGGGTCATGCGGTCTCTCCCTCTGCAAGCTTATTGATTCCTCTAAGAGACAACAGGGTATCGAAGTGGGGGGCTAGCGTGACATCGTGGGAGACAAAAAGGAGGGTAGCATGCGTCTCCTCTGTAATCTCGGTCAGAAGCGAAAGGAAGGCATCGCGGCGATCGGTATCCAGCGATGATGTCGGCTCGTCTGCAACAACCAATGAAGGCGAGCCAATGATAGCCCGAGCAATCGCTACACGCTGTTGCTGGCCAGTGGAAAGTTGCGTGACAGGCGATGACAGGTGTGTGTGAATGTCAAGGCGGGTAGCAAGCCGCTTCACTTCTTCGGCGATCGAACCAGCAGTAATACGTCGTCTGCGCGGGGCGTGCAGTTCGCAAGGCAGGCCGATATTCTCTGCAACAGTGAGGTAAGGAATCAAATTGAAACCCTGGAAGATGTAGCCAATCTTTGAACCACGTAGTGTGTCGCGTGCGGAGGCGGTAAGCTCGGTGAGCTCATGGCCGAGAACGAAGACACTCCCCTTCTGTGGAGCGAGCACACCGGAGATAAGCGAGAGAAGAGTCGTCTTGCCGCTGCCTGACGGACCATGAAGAAAAACCCGATGCCCTGCAGGGACTTCTAGTGAAGGAACGTCAAGAATAGGCTTTGAAGTGCGATAGCTAAAGCGAACGTCTCGAAGAGAGATGGCAACAGAAGCTGAATCCTCCATGTCAGCTATTCCTCATAGGGGGCTACGACTTCGCCGTCCATGTTGTAGGACACATCGCCGTAAGGGCTATCTACCGTAGAGATATGCAATTTACCAGTGACAGAAATCGGATCTGTCCAGGGAAACTTAGTCGTCTTCCCCTTCGGAAGCTTTACATAGATCATCTGGTTAGGAGGAGGGGGCGGTACGTGAATGCACGCACCGGCGAAGGGTACCAGAAGAAACTCAGAGACGTTTTCCGCGTCGTCTTCAAAAGGAACCATAAAACCGGGTATCGTGACCTCTTTGCCGTTGAGTGCTTCGGCAGGAGTATTTTTCTTGGTTTTGTCTAAGGTTTTGAGCACATTCCAGGTGACCGTTACAGAGCTCGCGGGAGCAGCAAAGAGAAAACCCACCGAAAGCACCCCTGTGAGAACGATCGACGCGAGCTTTTTCATCAAACCTCCGGCTACCTGGGTGCACCCTTTGCCTAACACTGGCCTAATAGATGGACGCTAAAGATCGCTAATTAGTCAACCGATTGCACCGTCTGGCCTGCGATGCACATTGCTGGAACTGGTGCAACTACAGGAGAGATGGCTTGTCGCCCCGGACAAGCCATCACCTGATCCGATTATCGGTTTGGCTTAGCTGGCGGCTGCCCTGCGGGCATGTTGTACACGTTCGGTGGACCAGACTCGTTCGTATTACGTTGCTGCCCGGGAATCCAGACAGGCCAGCGACCTGGATGGGTAGCTCCAAATGGACGCACAGTAAATGTTGTCCAGTGACCTGCAAGAGCCGGGTCGGAGCTGTGCTTGGGAGCGTCCCATAGATCAAACTCCATCGCGTTTAGATCGTAGACGATCTTGCCGCCTTTGATCGTGAGCTCACAGATAAGCTTTGTGTTGCCCATCGCCTTCGCGCCAAACATATCGTAAAAGCCGAACTTTCCGTGTTCTTCTGAGAAGACGGCAACATCGGCGATCGATCCCACCGACAGATTGCCGAGCTGCTCCTGCTTGATCTCACGGGCTGGATTCCAGGTCATCTGTGTGAGCACCTGAGGAACTGTTTCGCCGAGAAGGAGCATCTTATCGGCGACATTAAGAATGTCCTTCATGCTGCCGTTCATGGATGTGACGTGAAGATCGGTCGAGATCGAGTCGGGTAGATAGCCCGACCTCATAATAGGAGCTGCAACGGAGAAGGCGAAGGAACCGCCGCCATGGCCTACGTCGCAATAGATACCGCGCTCACGCATGGCAATGAGAGCCTTGGAGGGACCGCCCGTCTTCTCGTCCTGCTCTCCACGATTGCCCGAGAAACAGTGCGTATAAATGTCGCCAGGACGCAAGTATTTGGTAACAAGATCGTATAACGGCCTCTCGATACGGCGCGCGCCAAAATCGATCATCACAGGAATATTTGCAATGTTGCCTGCTATAACTGCTTGCTCATAGGGCTTCCACTCGGGCCCGGTGAAATGTGCGCTCTTGATACCGACGATGACTCCGGGATACTTCTTCGCAAACTCGCCCGTCGCCTGTCCATCCATATCGTCCAGGTTGTCTTCGTACTTGCTGCCGCGCATGCCGGCACCGACGATGTTCAGATCAGCAAGAATGCGGGTGATGGAGCGATCGATGACTTTGTCCTTGAAGTCGGGAAAGTTTTTGTAGCCAGACGAACCTGCATCGACAGCCGTGGTCACCCCATTGCGCAGCGTAAATCCGTCCGGATAGACGGAGTAATCGCCAGCATAAGAGCCACGCTCGCCGGTTCCCGCATAAACATGCACGTGCAGGTCGATGAGCCCAGGACTTACCCACATATTGCTTACATCGATGGTCTTCAGAGCATCGCTGGCCTTGAGATTCTGGCCCACTGCAGCGATCTTCCCATCCTTGACTGCCACATCCATCACAGCATCGATGTGGTTCTTCGCATCCACTACATGACCGTGCTGAAGCAAAAGATCGTAAGGAAGCGGGTTAGGGGGAAGAGCAAAGGACCGACGCCCGGTTGGACGTTGGCCGGGAGCTTGTGCTGCTTGTTGAGCAATTAGAGAAGAACAGAGGGTGACTCCAGTCAGTACTACCACGACCCCAAGACTCTTGAAATTCATCACGACTACCCCTTGACTGAGAGAACAGATATCCCGACGATATATTTGCGCTTCAAGTGTAATCCGGGTCGAACACCTGCGACTATAGGCCCATTAGCCTAGGCAGCGACTTACAGATTTGGACAGGTCAGGTTTTGCCAGAATACCTGCAGCCGACGCTAGGCCACCCACCCATCAGAGGGCCCATGGTGCTCGCCTCCCCAGTTTCAACACGCCCGTCGTAACGGAACTCGCCATTCTCACCTGTGGGGAAGAACCGGCGTTGTCCAATAGTTCGGACACCCAACCTATGACCAGCGTTTCCACACGCGTCCAAAATATAGGGCGCCATTGGCATGGCGCCCGGTCAAATTACGCTGATCTCGAAAGAACACGCACTGAGGGTTAATAGAGTGGTTCGGAGGTATCCCACTCCTTATTCAGTTGCCACACGGGGTTCTTTCCGACCCAGGAGAGGAGTTGCGTCTAAAAATCGATACGAAGCATGAACTGCAGCTCACGCGGCGTTCCAGTTCCCACAGGGTTGTTATTGAACGAAGTTGTGATAACCCCGAAGTTGTTGGGATTTGAGGAACTACTTGTGGGTGCGGCCCACACGCTAGCCGGCGTACCGTAATGCGCCACGTTGAACAGGTTGAAGGCCTCTGCGCGAAAGCTGGCGCCAAGCCTCTCCGTAATTCTGAACCGCTTCTGCAGCGAGGTATCCATCTGCCACAATCCAGGAGCCCGTGCGATATTGCGTCCGGCATTGCCGTGCGTCCCCGTTGCCGGTGCGGAGAATGCTGCTACGTTGATCCAGTTCCCCGGCGTCGGGTTGGAGGGATGGAGCGATACTCCGGGCACCAGATTCGGGCGCTGGTTCTTGTTCAGCTGATCGGGGAGGTCCGATGCGCTGCGGCTCATCGTGATGTTCACCGGCAGTCCCGCACGCGCTGTGCCGATCGCCCCAAACTGCCACCCACCGAGCAACAGTTCTGTTGTGCGTGATGCATTCGACAGCAACGCATGCCCCTTGCCGATCGGCAGCCGCCAGATCGCACTCGATGAGAAATAGTGACGCATGTCCTGATCGCTGGACGCGATCTCGCACCGGTGACAGTAATAGTCCTGCGGAATTACCGCCTCGCCGCCGCCCAATCCGCCATTGTCGATCGAATGCGAGTACTGGTAGTTCGCCGAGATCAGCAGGCCCGTGCTCATACTGCGCTGCAGACTCGTCTGGAAGGCGTGAGAATGAGCGTCGTTGGTGAAGCCGCGGTAGTCGATCGTCGAGTAACCGGAGTATGGTCGCTTCCCCGTATTGGGATTGATACCGTTGAGCGTAACGTCGGAGAACACATGGGAGGTCTTGTTGCCGAAATACGCAATCTGCCAGATCGTGTTTCTCGCGATCTCGTTCTGCACGGACAGCGTCCATTGATTGGAGGCCGTATCGCGGCGATTGATCGGGGATCCCGAAGGACTGAAGCTATAGGAAACCGCTCCCAGGTATGGTGCTGTCGGATAGCTAAGCCCCGGAGCCTGCTTCTGGGTGAGAGTGTACTTGGTCGCCAGATTCCCGATCGGCGTACCGAGGTTTCCGAACTGACCGTCGCCATAGTAGATTCCAAAGCCTGCACGGATGACGCTCTTGTGGCCCAACAACTCAGGCTGCCATGCCACACTGATGCGCGGGGAAAAGTCGGCAAGGTTCGGTTTGTACCATTGCGTTCCGGCAGGGCAGATGACGTTGGCGCAATTCAAAGGATCGACTACGATCCCGCGGCCCAGGACCTCGTGATCTACGCCGAAGTACTCGTACCGCAATCCCAGGTTCGCCGTGAAACGAGGCGACAGCTGAAACTGATCCATCACATAGCCAAACGTCTCCGTCATGCGTTGCCCGGTCAACGGCACCACGCCCGCATAGCTGTCGGAGTCCATGACATTGTTAGTGAAGTTCGGAAGGCTTGTATAGGTGTAGATCTCGTCTGCAACACTCGGCGAGGATTTGTTCTCCTGCACACGTCGTACGGTCGCACCAAACTTCACAGTATTGCGGCCGTGCACAAGCGTTACATCGTCGACAAAGGTAAATGAATTGTCATACCGAACCGAGCCGGTCGCGTCATCCAGCTTTGTGAGGCCCGTCACCACAACGGCAAAGGGTAAGGTGCCATTTTCACCTTGCGTGAACGCTGCTCGGTTGAATCCGAAGCGCGCATCATTCATAAGGTTTGACGTGATCGTATTCTGCAGTCCCAACACGATACTGGGAGTCGCAAGGGTCGTAAAGGCAGATCCTGTAAGGCTGCCGGGAGTAATAAGGGAATAGTGATCTGTGCTGTACCGTGCGAAAGCATTCATGCGCTCGCTTGCATGGTAATCGACACGCAACAGACCAGAGTCTTCGTGATCGATCTGGCGCCCGCTGCCGTACCATGTCATCACATTCGGGTTGCTGGTTGGAACCGTACCGGTCGGGTACTGCGCAAGAATGGGAGACAGCGAAGGCGACTTGGCAAGAACGGCCGTGCGGAACGACGCACTGGGAACAGACCCTGTCACTACCTGATCAAGGACCTGCCGCAAAGATTCGTAGTTGGCAAAGAAAAACAGCTTTCCCTTTAGAATCGGGCCACCGAGGTTCGCTCCAAAGTTATTCAGACGAAGAGGAGGAAGCGATCCGTTTGAACCCCACGGCGCTGCGTCGAAGACATCGTTTCGTATGAACTCCCACGCCGATCCGTGAAACGCATTGGTACCGGACCGCGAGACCAGTTCGATCTGGCCTCCTGGGGTTCCACCCTGGTCAGCGCCGTAGGCTGTGCTGTTGGCACGAAACTCCGCAATCGCCTCGGTCGAGGGCTGCAGACGAATCGCCACCTTCTGATATTGATGGTTGATGCCGGAGTTATCCACGCCATCCAGGTGCCACGAGTTGTCTTCCGCCGAAAGTCCCGCGA
The DNA here is from genome assembly GCF_036877565.1 of Edaphobacter sp. HDX4. Lineage (NCBI taxonomy): Bacteria > Pseudomonadati > Acidobacteriota > Terriglobia > Terriglobales > Acidobacteriaceae > Edaphobacter > Edaphobacter sp. HDX4. The sequence continues at coordinate 48,741 of NZ_JAEDXW010000014.1, read as the reverse complement.
ACCGGACCTGGTCCTGCGTACCTGTGCCGGAGTCGATTGCTCCCGGCACAAGCGACACCAGACTCACGTAGTTCCTCCCATTCAGAGGAAGGTCCTGAGCTTGGCTACCATGAACGACGCCACCAATCTCAGCCGATGACGTGGCCAAGCCCGAATCGGCACTCGTCACCTCGACCTGCGAGGACACACTCTCCAGGGAAAGCTTGATGATCAGCGATCGAGTCTGCCCTACCTCAAACGTGAGATTGTTCACCTCCTGCCGTGCGAAGCCATCCGCCGAAAAATGCGCGACGTAGCTCCCCACCGGCAGAGAGGCAATCGTAAACACGCCCTCGTCGTTCGTCTTGCTGAGACGATCCTGTCCCGTTGCCGATGAATGAAGAACAACTTCCGCTCCTGCGAGTCGAGCGCCTCCCGCGTCAGTCACCGTGCCGGTAAGCGTACCTCGGTCGGTCTGAGCGAGAGCCGACAGTAGACAAACAAATGGAAGGAGAAAAACGGCAAGCTTCTTCATAAATGGCTCCTGAGAGACGTCCAAAGGATCTATTGCTGGTACAGTGCATCGCGGCTGGGAATCTCGCGCTGAATCTCGTCACGAATCTTCTCGCCAATCTTCAGAGCCTGCTCCGGGTTGCTTGCGTTCTTGAAGGGAACCTCCATCACCACGAAGCCCTGCCCGATGTCGCGCCCTTTGGCGTCGGTCAAAGGCAGAAAGAGATCGTAGATCCCATCCTTCTCGATGCGCTCGGCGTTTTCCTTTGCCGCGGCCACCTTCTGCATGTCCTTGTCCGAAGATTTCTTACCAATCTTCGCCGGCGCATCGCTCCCAATGATGGCGTTGTCCGTCGCGGAGGGTGGTGTGGCATGCAATCCCAACTTCACAATCTCAGGATGGTGCTGCTTGGTAGCAACGGTCAGACGCTGCGCCATCGGTGCCTCCACACGAATGTAGTTGGCAGGGAGGGGCTGCTGTGCTGTGAGACTCGGCGCCGCCAATCCAGCGGATGACACCAGTATCGTTAGACCTGCTGCTGCGATTCGATTAATCATGATTTTCTCCTTTGTTATCCTTTGTTACTGGTTGACGCGATAGACCAGCAGACCCGCATCGTCGATGGTCGTCTTCGGATGAATGACATAAAGCTGGTTCAGTTCAGGAATCAGCAACGCTGTCTTTCCACCGTTCGTAGGCAGATCGGCCACCTTGCTGTAGCGGTCCTTGCTTTCCTGGCGAAAGATCGACAGGCCTTGCGAACCGGCAACATAGATGCGCTTCATCTGCGGGTCCCAGATCATGCCGTCGGCGATGTTTACGCACGACTGCTTATCGACGACCTTGCCCGTATTCATGTCGAACGCGTAGAGCAGCCCCGGCTTGCGTCCCACCACAAACAGCCTGTGGTTCGCCTGATCAAACGCCATCGAGGTATTCAGGTTCAGGTCCGGTGTGGTCCACGTATCAACCACCTGCGATGTCTTCAGATCAACGACACCAATCTGCTTCTTGTCGCGAATGTTTACATAGAGCTTGTCGTTTGCATCGTCGACCGCGATGGCCTCAAGGTTGATTCCTTCTACACGGATCCTGCCGACAATCGCGTGCGTATCGACATTAATCTCCGCGATCTCGGAGTAAGGAAGATTCGCCGACTTTCCGCCATTCCCGATGAAAAACAGGTGCTTCTTTGCATCGAAGTAGCCCACATCCGGCGAATCCGTTTTTCCGGTAACGGAGCCATCAATCAGCTGAACGCGGTCTACGCGATGAAAGTCCGCGGCAGAAAAGAACAGGCAGGAGGAGTCCCCACCATCGGCAACAATCAATTCGTCTTTCTCTGGAACATACGCGAGCGTGTGCGGAGTCTTCACTCCCGTAATGCTCTGCAGGTGCTTGCCCGTGCTCGCCTCGAAGACTTCGACGGTGTGATGCTCCTCTGCCGCGACGAAGAGGTGATCACGCTTCAGGTCGACCGCGAGAAAGTCGAAGTCACCTTCAATACCAGGTAATGGAGTCCAGCTCTTCAGAGTCACAGGTGTCTGTGGAGCGCTGGCTGCGTGCATCATGTGTACCGGCACAAATACTGTTACGGCGTACAAGAATGTGAGAGCAATCATCTTCTTCATCAGTACTTCCTTTTCTTGTTATTGCGAGGTTCGAACTTACTCGTGTTGTGCGGCAGCGGCCGCAGAAGGACGGTGAGCGTGGATGAGGTAGGGTTGAGCTACATCGGTAAGAATGTGACCGACCGATCCGCTCGGAGCCTGGATCTGAAGGATTGCCGCCAACGTTGGAGCAACGTCACTGACGCCAACCGTCTTGCTGTAAACACCCGACTTGACCGCGCCACCCCAGAAGATCAGCGGTACGTGGCTGTCGTAGTCGTATGGAGATCCATGGGATGTGCCCTCTTTGCCAAACAGGTAGTAAGGCTTGACGACCACCAGCACATCCGGTCCACGTTGCGGGTAGAAGGCCCGAGCTACATATTCATCGATCTGCGACTGTGTCGCCTCATGACGGAGCAGCTGGGTGCGTGTGTACGCGCGTGCCACATACGGCAGAGTCATCACGGTAGATGCAACCTCATCTTCAACCACGCTGTGCTTCAGCTTCTTCTGCGCAATCAGTTCATCGTTGAGATAAAAGCCCGACTCTTGTGTGGCAATCACCCACTTACCCTCTCCGAACTTCTTCTCCAGAGCGGCTTCCACGGTGGCGATGTACTTCGTTTTATCCAGGCGGCCGCCGGGCATCTTGCGCTTCTGGTTGACCTCAGGCACAGGAGCTACGCCGTGATCCGCAGTCAGGATGACCAGCACATTCTGCCTTCCTCCCGCCTGCTTCACTGCAGCATCCAACAGTTTGCCGATAGTTCGATCCGTCCGGACCGACATGTCCTCAACTTCGGGGGCGTCCGGCCCAACGGCATGTCCCAGGTGATCATTCGCAGAGAAGCTGACCGTCAGAATGTCCGTCTCATTGTGCTGACCCAGCTTCTCGTGCTGCATGACCTGCTCGGCAAACTCCTCGAGCATGTCATTCGCAAACGGCGTCTCTTCCCACTGCGAGAAGAACGACTTCCCTGCCGTCGTCGGAAGCACCATCAAAGGCTTCGCCGCCGAACCCGCGGCTCCAACCGCATACCAGCTCGCGCCAAGCGACTTCATCGGAACCTTCTGATCGTTGAACTGGCAGACCCAATCCGGCAGTTGTTGCTGATACCACGTACTGCTGACAACCGCACCTGTTGTGTTGTCGACCCAGTACGCGGCATCGGCCATGCGCCCCGCCGGAAGGATGGCCGCACGGTCCTTCATTGAAATTCCGATCACCTTTGAAGCGCCGCGATCGGCAATCTTCAGCTCATCGCCAAGCGTGCTCACGACAAGGTTGTGCGGTGATGAACCCACACTCTCGCCATCCACACCAAGTAGCTTTGTCTCTGCATCTTCTACAGAGGTGATCACCTTGCCCGACTTACGGTCATACCATTCATTACCGATAATGCCGCTGGTTGCAGGTACCGATCCTGTCAGATACGTCGCGTGCCCCGTCGCCGTCACCGTGGGATAGTGATCCTGATGCGCGTCCACATAGACCGCACCCTCAGAAAGCATCTTCTCGAGGCCAGCCTGGTATCGCGAGCGAAAACGGGTCGTGTAGTCATATCGAAACTGGTCGACCGCGATGGCTACAATCAGCTTTGGCTGGTGAATCGGTAGACCAGCATTACCGGCTGCTAGAACAAGGCTCGGCTGCAGTGCAAGCAACGAGGCGACTACAAAATACTTCTTCATGCAGACCCACTCTCCTCAACCGATCGCAGGCATCCGCACGTTAAATCTCGGCTCTGTGCATTTGCAATCGGGTATGGCTTGATTCAAGCCGGTGTTCCTTAGGACAAGCTGAGAAGCGGGCAGCAGTAACAGACTATTCACGAACCTGCACACGATAATTCATAGGGATCATGCTCAATCGAACCATGAACGTATTGGTGATTGAGGACGACAAGCGAATCGGTGAGGTCCTCCAGCAGAGCCTGAAAGAAGATGGACACAACGTATTCCTCTCCTATCGTGGGGACGAGGGTATGGAACTGATCGCAAGCGATCACTTCGACGTCGTGGTTCTCGATGTCATGCTTCCGGTGATAGACGGATTCACCATCCTCAACAGAGTGCGAACGAAGCGGCTTACGGTTCCTATTCTGATGTTGACGGCTCGGGACAGCATGCCTGACATGGTCCGCGGACTTGATCTAGGTGCAGACGATTACCTGACCAAACCATTTCAAGTCGACAATTTACTTGCGCGCGTGCGGGCCGTCGGCCGACGTGGTCATAAGGCGTCCAGCGATAGCATCACGGTGGGATCGCTTGAACTGGATCGTGCGCAACATCTTCTCAGAAGAGATGGGCAGGAGATCCCTATCACACGCAAGGAGTTTCTTATCCTTGAGCTCTTGATGAGGAGGATGAATCAGGTCGTCTCCCGTGATCAACTCATCGAAGCTGGATGGGGTTTCGATGCCGATGTAAGCGATAACTCCATAGATTTTTATATCTCTAGTCTGCGCTCCAAAGTCGATCAGAAAGGATATCCCAGCCTCATTCGGACCATTCGGTCCATCGGATATAGTTTCTCTGCTCATGGTGCTTCCTAGTCATCGGTCGCTCCGCTTTCGTATCTGCTTGTGGTACATGGCTCTCACGATCGCCTGCATGAGCGCCCTCGGATTATTTTCTTTTTTTTATCTACAAAAAGCGCTGGCAAGTTCTAGAGAAAAGACCCTTCAGAAACGAACGGTACGACTTGTTCATTTCGTCAACCAGCAGCCGCTCTCCTCTTTACCGCTTAGCCGATTGATCTATCAATTCAGCCTTGTTAGTCCTGAAAACGATCTATTAGGCGTTGCCGATTTACACGGTCACGCTATTTACCGCTACCAGGCAAGTACAAGAGATTTGCCGTGGCCTTCGACTGCTTGCGAACAACCGTGCTTCAGTATGGTGAGCGTGTCGGGCCACAGGATGAGAGTTCTACAACAGGTCATTACCCTGCGCGGGCAACAGTACCGGTTGACGCTCGCCGGACAGGTCGACGAACATTACACCATTCTCAGAATGGTGAGAAATTCATATCTGATTTCCATTCCACTCTTACTTTTTGTCTCAGTAGCAGGGGGACTCCTTTTAGCGCACCGTACGCTGGAGCCCATCGATCGCATGACACGAACTGCACAGACGATCAGCATTCACGATCTGCGCAAACGCCTCCCCGTACCAAATACGGGAGATGAAATTCAGCGGCTAGCGACCACATGGAACGAATTACTGAGCAGGCTCGAGACTGCCGTGTTGCGCCTCACACAGTTCACCAGTGATATCTCGCACGACCTCCGGACGACGCTTACCGTCATGCTGGCGACCGCTCAGGTTTCTGTAAAAAGAGAACGCTCCGTTGCTGAGTATCAGCAGGCAATGCAGACTATCTTGGCTGAGTGTGAAGCCACAACCCAACTTCTTGACGATCTTCTGGCAGCTTCACGAGCGGATGCTTGCAATCAAAATATTCAGCTCTCACTTGTTCCCTTCTCTGAAGTACTGGAGGAGACTTGTACCGCATTCAGGACTCGCGCCGAAGTAAAACTTCAGGCTCTGGAGACGGACATTCAACAGGACTGCTGGATTCTCGGCAATCTGTCGCTGCTACGCCGACTGATCACAATACTGGTCGATAACGCCCTCAAATATACGCCTGAACAAGGTCAGATCTTCGTCTCCCTAGCTTCGGATCACGCCGGAACCACTCTCCATGTGATAGACAGCGGGATAGGAATCGCTTCGCACGAGATCGAGAAGATCTTCGATCGGTTTTATCGGGTCGACACTTCACGAAATCGCGATCAGGGAGGTTCCGGGCTCGGACTGGCGATAGCAAAGTGGATCGTCGAGGTTCACTCAGGATCAATCGCAGCGAAGTCGGACGCAGTAACCGGGAGTAGATTCTCCGTCCAGTTCCCTGTATTGAACGGACAGATTTCACTCTCCCCTCTGCAGTAAGTCTGATCCGCTATCAAGTGTTCGGTTCCCACCGTCTCCTTCAACCAGCAGCTCCGATCTGAACTATCTGCACTCTCAAAGGCACCATGCACCACAACAACGTTCCTGGCTTCGCGAGCCTGAGCGCGGGCGACCGGAGTCGCGATGAGACATAGGAGTCCAAGCGCGATGGCTCCTCCCTGCGCTGCTGAGATTTGGGAGAGCTTTCGACTAAGCAGAATTCCGCCAATGAGGAAGTAGATCGCGCCGAAGATGGCATAGCCGGCCAGGTCCTTTGTATGAAACTTTCCGCGAAGTCCGCCGAATACAAATGCAGCGCCAGCTGCAGTGGATTGAGCGCCGCTCAGGATCATCGCCCATTGTCCACCGAGTTGCTTGCGACGAACGAGCCCGGAAACGAGCTGAAGTAGGCCAGCTGCCAGCGCCCATACACCGAAGATTGCGATGGAGTATGCCGGTTTGCTAAAGACCGTTAAGGCTATCCCGAGAGCAGTAGCACTGCCCAGAAGTGTGTTGATGAACTGGGAAGTCCTTGCGCTCGCTGTGGGGCTCGAAGTCCTGAGATCATGAAGAGTGCAGGCGACATCCCATACCGGATACAGGATCAGCAGGACGGCAGCGAAACGTGGGTGCGTAAGTGCTGTCGAGAGCACCGCGGCTGCCCAAATTAACTGGAATACCGTTCGGACGAAGTAAAGGTTCCGCAAGGAGCGGGCTGGTTCATAGGGTCTGGTTTGCATAGAGTCTCACTATCTTCTAGTTGGTAGGTTTATCGGACAGGTCAGAGGCCAGATTTCAACCTCCACTGTTTAGTGCTTTGCGGCGGCGATACGCTTGAGGGCTGCCCCGGTGACGAGTTGGAAGACGTCGCACTCGCCAGTGGCGCGCGCGGAGAGCATAGCCCCATGTACGATCGCCATCAACGTCTGGGCTTCTGTTGCTGCCGAATCTTGCAGTTTGATAACACCCATCTTCATGCCCGCTTTCAAGGTTCGTTCAAGCCATTCGCCCAATGTCCTGAAATGCAGGTGCACTTCGGCTTGTACTTCCTCTGGCAAGGATGGAAGCTCCGCTCCCATGAGTGCAGCAACGCAGAATGGGATTGTTCGTCCTCGAATGCACCCCTCCCAGTACTGGACATAGGCCTGAAGGCGTCTCCAGGGATCTTCGATCTGCTGGTCGAGCTGTTCGGTCGCTTCGACCAGCCTTTCGCGATGTGATCTGAGAACAGCCACTGCCAGTCCAGCTTTTGTCGGAAAGTGATGATGGATGCTTGGTTTCCTGATCTCTACCGCTTCCGAAATGTCGGCGTAACTAAAGGCGGAGTATCCTCTCTCAACCATCAGCGCCTGCGCTGTCTTCAGAATGCGTTCTGCCATTTCCCCTTGCATGCAAAGTAGACTACCAACTAGTCGGCTTGGTTGCAAATTTCTTGGGTTCACGTGGAACCGGTGAAAGTTGAACTTAAGAACGCGCATCGTCTTGGCGCCACTCGATGAGCTGATGTTTGTTGCCCCACAGGTCAGCCCGTCTCTGTTCGGTTAGTTTTGTAGACGATGGAAACCGATTTGAAGAATTCATGAGTCGTTCGACGACGGAACCTCAAGAGATGTTCTTCACTGCCCTATTACGTTGATGTGGGAGCGGAGGCGGATATCGTCGGAGGCGGTCCCAATCATGAGGTCGAAGACGCCGGGCTCAATGCGGAATGCTTTGGCGTGGGCGTCGTAGAAGGCAAGTTCGGAGAGCGGGAGATTGAGCTGAATATGTTTGCTCTCGCCAGACTGGAGAGTCACGCGCTCGAAGGCGCGCAGGCTCTGGATGGGCTGATAGGTGCTGCTCTGCCGCTGATGAGTATAGAGCTGGGCAACGTCTGAACCCTCGCGGTCGCCGACGTTCTTGATATCGAAGGAGACCTGGAGGGTGTCGGTGGGAGCGCCGGTAGTGGCAGAGAGTTTGAGGTGGCTGTAGTCGAAGCGGGTATAGCTGAGGCCGTGACCAAAGGCGTAGAGCGGAACACCTTTGAAATAGAGATAGGTGTATCCCTTGGAGATGTCGTATTCGTTCTGCGGAGGCACACCGTCGAGGCTGGCGTAGACCGTGTAGGGCAGATGGCCGCCGGGATTATCCTTCCCGAAGAGTGCGCGGGCGATGGCAGTGCCTCCCGCTTCGCCGGGATACCAGGCATCGAGGATGGCGGGCACATGATCGTTCGCCCAGGTGACGGCGAGCGGCCCCGCGTTCATAAGGATGAGAACGGCCTTGGGATTAGCAGCATAGACGGCCTCGAGAAGCTGCTCCTGTGCTCCGGGAAGATCGAGATTGCGGCGGTCACGACCTTCAGCCTCGACGTGTAGATTGGTCCCGAGGAAGAGGAGAGCCACATCGGACTTGCGGGCGAGATCCGCGGCGCGGCTGATGGCTGCAGGGTCGGCGGAATCGGTGAAACCGGCTCCCTTCTCGTATTGCACCTGCACACTCGTACCGAGCAGATCGCGTAGTCCTGCCAACGGCCCGGCCTTGCGGGCAGGCTTGCCATAGTAGTTGCCGGTCTCGTACTCGTCGTCCCCGGCCGGGCCGATCACTGCGACGGAGTGGACCTGCTCCTGTTTGAGCGGAAGGAAGTTGTTGCGGTTGCTGAGGAGAGTGATGGACTCTTCCGCCGTCCTAAGGGCTAGTTCGAGATGCTGCGGGGAGCGAACTACGGAACTCGGAATCTTGCTGTAGGGGCTAGTGCCCGGAGGATCGAAGACATTCAGCCGGAAGCCGACACGCAGGACTCGGGCGAGTGCACGGTCGACATCGGCTGTCGTAAGCAGACCGCGCTGCACTGCGAGCGGGATGTTGGTCTCGAATTCGGTATCGTCGGAGTCGTTGCCTGCCTTGATTGCAAGGGCGGTAGCTTCAACGGGATCCTCTGTGAGGCGCTGGCCGGTTTCTGTGGAGCCCTTGCGGCTGCCGGTGAGCAGGGCAACAGCTCCCAAATCGTCTGTCACGAAGCCGTCGAAGCCCCACTGTCCACGAAGGATATCCGTGAGGAGACGATGATTGACGGCGTCCGGCGTGCCGTTGACGGCGTTATAGGAGGACATCAGCGATTGAGGATGGGACTGGGTGACGACGATCTTCCACTGAGCCAGCCAGTATTCCATCAGGTTGCGATCGTCGACCTCAGCGTTGAGGTGCTGGCGACCGTTCTCCACGTTGTAGACGGCGTAGTGTTTGATCGTGGCGGCGAGCTTCAGATGATTAGGATCGTCACCCTGCAGGCCGCGAACGTAGGCGACGCCCATCTGCCCGGTGAGAAAGGCGTCCTCGCTGAAGACCTCCTGAATGCGGCCCCAGCGGGGATCGCGAACGAGATTGATGACAGGCGAGCGGTAGACAAGGCCATGGCGGGAACGCGGACCTTCAGCTCCGCTGTTGTACAGGGCTCGGGCCTCGTCTGACATGGCATCGGCGATGGTGTGGACGAGAGCGGGGTCCCAGGTCGCTCCCATGGCGATGGTCGCTGGAAAGAGTGTGGTCGGCTCCTTGGACCAGACGCCGTGAAGGGTCTGGTTCCAGCCGCCCCACATGGGGATATTGAGGCGGGGAATGCCTTTGTTCAGATGATTGAGCTGCGCAGCCTTCTCTTCAAGGGTGAGGCGGCCAATGAGGTCAGCCACGCGTTTGTCCGTGGGCTGGGATGGATCGAGATAAACCGGCCGTGCTGCGGATTGTGCAAGTGCGGTGGCCGAACAGGCGAGGAGCGCCAGGCTGAGCAGACGGTGCTTCGTTGCATTGAGGCGTACTGAAAGCGGACTGCTGTACATGGCGCTCCTGTGGCGAATAGTTAGGATTTGACGGGGTGGCGAAGGACCTCGACCACGGCGGACATATCTCTGTCGGAATATCCTGCAGCGGCGGCGCGGTCGAAGAGTTCTTTGGCGTTGGTAGCCGTGGTGAGTTCAACGCCAGTCTGCGCGGCGGCGGCGTGGGCGTAGGAGAGATCCTTCGCCATTAGACTGAGGAGGAAGTTAACCGTGTTCTCACCGCTCGTCATCCGCGCGGAGATGTTCGCGAGCAGCGGGCTGCCGGGAGCTCCGGTCTTTAGGACTTCCAGCGCCTTTTCCCGATCCAGACCGCTGTGCTCAAGCCACACCATGCCCTCGGCGAGGGATGCGACTTGGACACCACAGAGGAAGTTGTTCAGTAGCTTCATCTTGGCGCCGCTGGTGACGGGACCGAGATGGATAATCTCCTGACTCATGGCCTCTAGGGCAGGAGTGACCTTCGCGAGGGCCTGCTCCGAGCCTCCAACGAGAAATTTGAGCTTGCCTGCCTCAGCCTGAGCGCGGCTCCCGGTAACCGGTGCATCGAGGAGATCCAGCCCCCTATTTTTAGCCAGTTGTGCGAGCTCAGAGATCCATTCCGGGCTGACCGTGCTGGACTCAACCAGGACTGCGCCGGGTTCGGCTGCGGCGAGCGCACCGTCTTGGCCGGTCCAGGTCTGGCGTGATGCGTTGTCGTCCGAGAGCATGGTGAGGATGAGTTTTGCTCCCTTGGCAGCCTCGGCGGGAGTGTAAGCGACCCTGGCTCCCTGTGCGGCAAACGGCTCAGAACGGCTCGCTGTGCGGTTGTAGACGGTAACTTCAAAATCAGCCTTCAAAAGATTGGTGGCCATTCCGCTGCCCATTGTGCCGAGGCCGAGCAATGCGACGGATATTTTTTCCATGAGGTTTTCCTTTTTCTCCAGGTTAGGCGAGCGAGCGCACTCGAACGGCCTGGCTCGACTTTACCTCTTCCCGAATGGGGTTCTTCAGAGCGCGGCCGAAGCCTTCAAAACGCACTTCAGCAAGATCGCCCTCCTTGAGGACAATGCCCTCCCCAAAGGAGAGTGCGTCAGCTCCGTAGAAGTGGACGTGGACACTGCCGGGCTGACGGTGCCCGGCGAATTTGAAGTGGTGGTGCTCGAGATTAGCGAGGCTATGACACATGTTGTGCTCGCCACTGGCGATGGACTTGCACCAAAGGGTCTCACGGTCGCGTTCGATGCGGACCTCGCCGGAGATGTCGCCGAAGGATGCCCCGACCACGAGCTCGGGTCCAAGACTGCAGGCGCGGAGCTTGGAGCCGGCGAGGTTAAGGTAGTTGCGCTTCTCGAATTTGTGATCGGAGAACTCATTACCTTGAGCGATGCCGATACGAAAGGGCGTGCCATCTTCCGCGATCAGGTAGACGCCAGCGAGTTCGGCCTCTTCGCCTCCGTCCTCGGCATGCGAAGGAATTTCGAGGGGCTCAAAGGGAGCGCGGAGGACAGAACCGTCGCCTTTATAGAACCATTCGGGCGCGATGCCGACTGCGCCTTCCGCCGGGCGGCCGCCTTCGACGCCCCAGCGGAACATACGCATGGAGTCGGTGAGGGCAGCCTCTTCTTCCTGCTCGGATTTTTTGTCCGCGAGGTGCATTGCCTGGCGTTGACGGGCGCTGCCGAGGTGGGTGAGGCCAGTGCCTGCGACCAACAGGCGCGAAGGCTCGCCGGGAACGTCGATGGGCGGAAGCAGACGCCAGGGAGAACGGCCAGAGTAGATGTCGTCGTAGGAGAGGGTCTCTCCGGTGGCTAGCGAGTGCGCCTTGTCAGACATCGACTCCGACGCATCGATGCAATTCTGAGCGAGTTCGTAGACGCTGGAGACTCCGGTGAGGCATCGGAGATGCGGCTCCTCAACGAGAGCGATTCGTCGGGAGGAGCCATCGGTAATCTGCACGAGATGAGTGGGCATAGTGGACTCCTTATCCGATCACCGTGAAACGTTTGAGAGATTCCTCATTGACGGTGAGCCCGAGGCCAGGAGTGTTCTCATCGAGATCGATGTAGCCGTCGGTGGGGACGGGCTCGCCGTCGAAGATGTACCAGAAGAGTTCATTGCCGACTTCGACATCCACTTTTGGAAAGAACTCGGAGATGGGAGCGTTGAGGCTGGCCATCGTGACGTGATAGTTGTGCATCTGCCCGGCGTGGGGGACGACGGGCACCTGGAAGGATTCCGCGAGTGCGGTAATTTTGCGTGCCTGGCTGATACCGCCGACACGGTTGGTGTCGAACTGGATGTAGTCGAGCGCATTGTTCTCGAGCAGCTCACGGAAGCCGAAGATGGTGAACTCGTGCTCGCCGCCCGCGATAGGAACGCGGCCGTAGCTCTTGAGCTCTTTATAGCCGCGGGTATCGTCGGGAATAACAGGCTCCTCGAGCCAGCGTATGCCGAAGGGCTCGATCAGCGGGAGCATGCGTTTGGCGTAGTCAAGAGTCCAGCCCATGTAGGCATCGGTCATCAGATCTATACCCTCACCGATGACCTCGCGCACATTACGGACGAGCTCGACATTTTTCATCATGCCCTCACGGCCATCGAGCGGTCCCCAGCCGAAGCGGAGCTTCATGGCCTTATAGCCCTCGTCTTTGTAGCGCTGGGCCTCTGCGCGAAGCTCATCGATAGGCATGGCATAGAGGCGGCTTGCGTATACGGGAATGCGTTCCTTGGTACGGCCTCCGAGCAGGCGATAGACGGGCTGCTTCGCGTCTTTGCCGAGGAGATCCCAGAGGGCAATGTCGACCGCAGAGATGGCGGTCAGGGCGACACCCTTGCGCCCGAAGGCCATGGTGCGGCGATACATCTGCTGCCACAGGAACTCGATGTCCCAGGGGTCGGCGCCGAGCAGGACAGGCTTAAGGTAGGTGTCGATGAGAGATTTTGTGACGACGGGCGAGAGCGCGGCATTGCCCAGACCAACGAGACCGGAGTCGGTGAAGATCTCGACCAGTACCCAGCCGTGGAAGGCGAAGTTGCCCATGGATGCAGCTCGATAGCTGACGAGATCCATCGGATTGGTGCAGAAATGCGGCGGAAGCGGAACGGTCTTGCCTTCCCACTGTACGACGCGAGTGCGAACTTCTGTGATCTTCATATGTTGCTCTCTATCTCCTGGAGATCGTGACTGCGAAGGGGTTGAATCCTGCCGCCGAATAAGAGGATGGCGAGGAAGCCGATGAGGTGAAAGGTTCCAACCAGAACGAAGAGCGTCCCGTAACCGAAGCCGTGGCCGAGAAGATATCCGGCGACGATGCCGAAGATCGCTCCTCCGATGGCTCCCCCGAAACCGACCAGCCCGGAGACAGTACCGACGGCTGAGAGCGGAAAGATGTCCGCGGGGAGGGTCATGATGAGACCGGACCAGGACTGCTGGCAGAAGAAGGCGATGCTAAAGAGCAGGATGGCCATTTGTACCGGAACCAGCGGCACCAGCATGACCACGGGCATGAAGACAGCGCTCAGGCCGAGAGCGATCTTGCGGGCTTTGTCGAGCGAGTACCCGCGACGAAGCAGGGAGCTGGAAAGCAGTCCGCCGAGGAAGCTGCCGACGCCTGAGGCAGCATAGGGGATCCAGGCATAGTAGCTGACCTGCTTGATATCGAAGTGCCGCGCATCGTAGAGGTACTTTGGAAGCCAGAACAGGAGAAAGTACCAGGCCGAGTCGCTCATGAACTTCGCGAAGACGATGGTCTGAACGCTGCGGAACGCCAGCAATTCACGGAGACTGAGACGATAGGCGAGAAGCCGCGCGTCGAGGGTGTTCGCGGAGAGGGTAAGGTCGTTGTTGCGGTAGGACACCGCCCACCAGACCACCCAGGCGATACCGATCGCCCCGGCTGCAAAGAAGACAGCACGCCAGCCGCTGCGCAGGATGATGAAGCCAATGAGCGGCGGCGCGAGGACGGATCCAACAGCCGTTCCAGCGTTGATGATGCCGACGGCGGTGGAGCGCTGCTCCGCCGGAATCCACTCAGCCACGACGCGGACTGCGGCGGGGAAGGCTCCTCCTTCGCCCATGCCGAGGAGAAAGCGGGCGGAGAGCAGAAGCATAAAGCCAGAGGCGAGGCCATGCAGCGCGCAGGCGATGGACCACCAGAGCATGATGATGAGGAACCCGCGGCGGGTTCCGAGACGGTCGAGCAGGCGACCACCGCCGATGTAAAGCGCGGCATAGGAGAGTAGGAAGGCGGTCTGGAGATAAGAGAACTGCTGGTCGGAGAGAGGGATGTTGTGCTGGATCGCGGCAATGGCGACGGGCAGCGTCTGGCGATCGAAGTAGCTGATTGCGATGGCGACGGTTACAAGCGCGACGGAGTACCAGCGACGGTCTGCACCGCCGCTGGAGAGCTTGCCCGAGGAGACGCCCGAGGAGTTCATTGATCGGCTCGAAATTACCACTTCAGATGCAGAAGAGAGATTCCTTCGCGGGGCATCTCGGTTGCGACTTTCACCTGGCCGTTGACGACGTCGAGCCAGACGGGCGAGGTAAGAAGCTGAAGCTGTCCTGCTGCTTGTAGCTCAGCATACTGCTGTGAACTGGGGTGCTGAGGCGAGCCCATGTGCTGCCACACGGTGTAGGCGTTGCTGTGGGTGTCGTCGATGCGGAAGTGCTGGAGGAGTACGCGATGGACTCCGGCCGGAATGCCAGCGATCGTTACGGTGGTGGGCGCGGCCTGGGCAGGCTGGTTCACGTCGTGATAGTTCCAGAGGAGGACAGCGGCCTCTTTGCCGGAATGGGTGGCGAAGGCATCGATATCCGGAGACTCGCGAACACCTGTGTTGATGAGCGTGTCGAGTGGAACGGCTCCAGTGCTGGTTGTCTTGACGCGGTCACCGGCCATCATGCCGAACATGCGAAAGACGTTAAGGACTGGCTTATCGACTCCGTTGGTGGCGAGGGAACGGAAGCCTTCGAAGTAATCTTTGTCTTCGAACTCAAAGGACCAGCTCAGCATCGAGAGCAAGTCGACTGAGTGACGGTCTTGCAGCTCGAAGAGACCTTTGAAGGCTGCGGCGGTGTAGGCCGGGTAGAGAGTGCCGTTGCGATAGTTGTTGGCTGGATTGACCTTGGACGAACAAGCGGCGCAGCCCTCGGGATCGGCCTCGCTGATGATGATGGGAAGATGCTTGAATTTTGGGAAGCTGGCGACGAGAGCGAAACCCTTGTCGGCGTCGTTGAGCTCGCGGTTGATGCCCATGGTGACCTTCCCTGCTTCGATCTTGGGGAAGCCCTTGGCGTGAAAGGAGATGAAGTCGATGGGGACAGAGCCTCCCGTCGCGGCGCTCTTACCGGAGTTAACGTGTTCTAGAAAATTCTTAAGGAAGATGTTGGCCTTCTCACGACCGGGGCTGGTGCTCGCGGGGCCGCCGACCTTCGCTCCGGGAAGGGCTGCTCTAACGCCTGCTACTGCGTAGTCGTAGAGCTTCCAGTACTCCTCGGGACTGGTGTGCCAGTAGTCGATGTCCGGCTCATTCCAGACCTCGAAGTACCACTTGAGAACCTCGTCTTTGCCGTAGCGCTGAACGAGGTGGGCGGTGACGACGCGTGCAAGCTCGCCCCATTTTTCATAGTCTTTGGGCGGATTATTGGATTTGCCGGAGATGGTCGACTTTGGGTAATGAACCTGGTAGGGCTCGTGACGGTTCGGGAGGTCAGCGGCGAGGTCCTTGGGCATAAAGCCAAGCTCGACCATAGGCCGCACGCCAGCCGCCTTGTAAGCGTCGAAGATGCCGTCGAGGATCGTGAAGTTATAGACCGGCTTGCCGCTCGCGTCTTCGCTGTAGACATTCGTGGAGCTGAATTTGAGCTCGGCCTTGCCGTCTCCGGAGGTGAGCAGATGATGCGCACGGATATAGACGGGAACCGGGCTGAGATCGTGCAACTGCCTGAGCAGCTCTCTACCGTGGCGCATGGTGGTGTAGTTGGCCTCGTCGTAGCCGAACCAGCTATAGATGGGCTTGTAGGGACCGACGGTCTGATTGAGATCGACCTGGATGGTGACGGCGGGCTGGGTTGAAGCGGGAAGCGGCTCCGGGACAGTGCCTTGAGCCCAGGCGCTTCCAGCCGCGGTGGAGACGATACCCGCCGCAAAGATCGTGCGGCTCAGCCAGAGTGAAACCTCAGTCATCGTGTGATCCTTCATGGTTAGAAGTTGTACTTGAGCGCGAACTGGATATCACGCGACGGAACGGAGGTGCTGACGATCTGTCCATAGGTGCTGGTGTCGACCGGCGAGGTAGAAGCGGAGCTGGTGATGCTGGCTCCAGGGGCGCTGAAGCTGGTGGTATTGGAGAGGTTGAAGAACTCCGCTCGGAAAGAGAGAGTGCTTTCGTGAGGCAACGCGAAATTCTTGAAGATGGATGCGTCAAATTGCCGATAGATGTCTGAACGAAGAGTGTTCGCCCGGACGGTTCCGTAGGTGTATTGCGCAGGCTGCACATAACGGGTGTTGTCGAACCAATGAGCAACGGAGCGCTTAAAGTTGGGATTGCCGCCATTGGGATTCAGATTGGGGCGTTGATTTCCAACGCCAGTGTTCGCGCGGTCGCCGGAGATGGTAGGGGTGTAGGGAACGCCGCTGCGCAGCACGATGATGCTCTGTAGCTGCCAGCCACCGAGAGTATTTTCGACGAACCCGTTTGCGTGGGACAGGAAGGCGCGGCCGCGGCCGACTGGAAGTTTGTAACTGCCGCTTAGTGCAAGGTTCTGGGGGATGTCATAAGGCGACAAGGCGTATTCATACCCTGTATTGCCACCTAGCGGGGGCGACTGGTTGAACTGGAAAAACTTCGAATAGGTATAAGCGACAAGGCCCGAGAGTCCATGGCTTTCGCGATGTTCGAGCTTGGCCTGCAGAGAATTGTAGTTAGTTGAAAGATCCTGGGTATTAAAGGTAATGGGTCCCCAGGGCTGATAGGGCCTTCGCGCCTGAACTCCGCCGGGCCCGGGACTGGGATCGTTGAAGTCGTTCGAACTGTTAAGAGCGACCCCATGATTGCCGACATAGCTGATCTCCAGGACGTCGTTGGAGGAGAGCTGCTGCTGAACCCCGAGGCTGTAGTGCTCGTTGTAGCCCAGATTGAGGTGAAGCTTAGTAGGCACGAGTGAGGGATTCGCCTGCGCCGACCCGAGCGGAGTGCCGAGGAAGAAGTCTGATAAGGTACGGGTCGGGATCCCACTCTGCCCCGGGGTTGCACCGGGACGGAGGCTCTGGTTCTGAGTTTCGTTGAGGCGGAATGGAAGGGAGTTCAGGTTGACTCGTCCGCTCGTGCCTTCAGGCTCGTAGAACATGCCAAAGCCGCCACGGATGATGGTCTTGGGAGTTGCAGAGTAAGAAAACCCGACTCTGGGCGCCCATTGATGTTTGTCCGTGTAGGTCAGATTGTAGGGAAGACCCGCGGTGCTGCTGGTCTGAATGTATTTGCCAAAGAACTGGTAAGCCGCAGGCGCTGCAAACTGGGCACTCAGATCGGGCACAGGCCCATTGCCGCCGACGATGATCGGCTGGGCCCGCGCCGGGTCGAAGGTTCCGATCTGGCCTTTGTAGCCATTCAGCCAGGGAGAGTATTCGTATCGCAGGCCAGCGTTGATAGTGAGCCTGTTGCTGAGACGGATATCGTCCTGCGCGAAGAACTGATAGTAGGTCTGCTCACCGCCGAAGTTGTCAGCGGGATAGGCCCTCTGTACAGAAAACGGATAGCCGAGCAGGAAATCGGCATAGGCGTCGCCGCTCAGGCTTCCGTTGAAGGTGAAAGAGCCGGCAAACTGCTGACTGTCATATCCCAACCATTGGTAGTACCGAATAAGCGTGCCGAACTTGATCGACTGCTTTCCTTTAAGAATTGTGAAATTTTCAGTTCCTTCCAGAGCTTTGCGGTCCTGCGATTTCGGTCTCTGATCGAAGGCCGCGCCCTGGAGGGAAGAATAGCCGCTGAAGGAATAGTCCGGAAAGGCACCCCCCACGCCCGGGCGTAACTGTGGAGATAGCCCGGCTACACCGAAGCGGGCATTCCAGTCAGGTCCCTGCAGGAAGGCGCTGAGGCGTACATGGCTAGGCAGATAATGCACACGCGCTTCGTTAACCTTGTTTGCGCCAATGTTGGTGATGAGGCCGACAGCGATGTCCTGACCGAGCGAGGTGAGGCTGGCGGTCCCGAGGGCAGGAGAAGAGTTCGGGTCGGTCTCGCGATTCTTCACATAGATCCAGCGAGCAAACAACCGATTCGATGGTGTGATCTGATCATCCACACGCACCGTGAACTGATCCCAGTCGATTGCCTGCGAAGGTGCATACGCGAAGGTCCCGGTGCTCGTATTCGGAAGCGGGATATATTGCTGGATCGCTAACGCAGGCTGCGATTGCCGGGCCAAAGGGATCGTGTTGTTGGGAAACGGAGTACCGGTGAGCGGATCGCGGATGGCCTTCGCTCCGAAGTTCCCTGACCTCTTCGCCATATCGGGAACAATGCTGTTGAAGACAAGTCCCTGGCGAAGGCGCTGTCCTTCGTAATCGAGGAAGAAGAAGGTCCGATCCTTGCCACTGTAAAGATGCGGAATCGTCAACGGACCGCCGACATCACCGCCAAACTGATTCCGCTTCAGAATCTGGCGAGTGGGAGAGAAGTAGTTGCGAGCGTCCAGTTTGTCGTTCCGGATGAACTCGAAAACTCCACCGTGGAACTGATTGGTGCCCGTTTTGGTCGTCGCGTTGAAGAAGGCGCCGCCCCGGTTATATTCGGCCGAATAGGGGCTCTGCTGCACCGAGAATTCCTGGAGTGCATCAATGGAGGCCTGGATGAAGGTGCCGCCCTGGTGCTGCTCGGTAACGTCGACGCCGTCGAGCAGGAAAGAAGTAGCCGACCCACGTATACCACTGATAACGTTACCGTTTACGATCTCCGGCCTGATGGCGAGGGAATTACCCGTCGCGGCTTGGAGAGAGGCGCCTGGCGTCAGCTGCGCGAGCTTGTAGAAGCCTCGGCCGTTGAGCGGCAGACCTGTGAGCTGCTGGTTTGTGATGACCTGTCCAATGGTTGCCGAATCGGTTGAGAGCAACGGAGCGGCGGTGGTGACCTCAACGGTCTGCGTTGCGGTTCCGACATTGAGCTTGATGTTTTCACGGACGATCTGGCCAACCTGCACCACGATCTGCGAAGTGGTCGTGGTGGCAAACCCCGGCGCCGACACGCTAAGAGTGTACTCGCCCCCTGGAACCGGAGTAATGACGTAGTTACCGCTGCCATCCGTCACGGCGGTCTGCACGATGTTGGTTCCAGTATTGGTCAGCCTCACGGTCGCTCCACTGACGACGGAGCCCTGAGGATCGGTGATTTCACCGACGAAACGACCTTGCTCTACCTGCGCAAGGGCAAAGCAGGCGAGGAATGCGGGAAGAACAAGGGAGAGGCACAGACGTACTGCTCGTTTCAAATATTCGCTCATCATCTTTTCACCATGGAGCACACAAGATGGCTCCGACCGTCTTTCGAATCGGGAACAAAGGTAGTACCGGTGGAAAAAAGATGTCAACAGTAAAGAGCGAAACTTTCGAAGTTATTTGATACCGTCGGATAAAACTCGCCAGACAGCGTTACGTTTGCTTCTCCATGATTGACCAAACCCCGCTGCCAATGGTTGTACCTATACCATTAGGTTCAAACGCATTTTTCTTTGACATTGCTGCAGCATCGAAGCACTATGGACCTATGAACGCACGCCGTGGCGTCGCAAGCCTGAGCGCATCCCAGCACGTCCTCGACAATAAGGAGGATGTCACGCATCTGCTTATCCTGCGATTTCAGCAGATGATGAGTGATGGTGTGCTGCGTCCGGGGACGAAACTGCCCCCTGAGCGGGAGCTGGCTGCGCATTTCAAGGTGGCGCGCTCTTCGCTCCGGCCTGCGCTGAAGGTACTGGAGATTATGGGCGTGATCCAGCAGAGGGTGGGCGACGGTAGTTACCTTAATCGCGACGCCTCTTCCGTGCTCGCAGTGCCGATGGAGTTCCTCTTCCTGCTGGACGACACGTCAGTTCAGGAACTGACGGAACTGCGGTTTCTGATGGAGCCGTCACTGGCGGCGAAGGCGGCGGAGCGAGCGAACTCGAGCGATATAGCGGTGCTGCGGCAGTCGATCGAGGACCTTGAGGCCAGCGAAGGAGACAGGGTGAAGCTGGTAGCGTCGGATCTGTTGTTTCACCGCGCAATCTTCGAAGCATCCGGAAACCGTCTGACTGGACGCCTGTTTCATACAATTCATCGCGCGATGTTGAACATGATGATGGTGACCTCGCAACTCGTGGATCTGGAGCATACCCTCGCCTTTCACAAACCGATTCTGGCAGCGATTGAACAGCGGAACGCGACACTGGCGTCGACACTAATGACCGCCCACTTGGCGGATGCAGCCAACCTGTTGACGCAGATTCAGGAGCAGGAGAAGGAACGCACGCTTCGAGATCATATGGCAACGACGAAGTTCGCCGTCCAAAGGACTCCCCGCACGGCCAAGGCTACGCCCGATAAGGCAAATCAGCGATCCGCTCGGTCCTGATGCGACGCTCCCTGAACGCCCGGCCAGCATAATCAATCAAGCGAGAGCGTCCCGGCGAGACCTGCTATTTTGCAGTTAGCTCCAGCGCGAAATCTTCGATTTCAGGGACTCGCTCTCCTATCGGGAACGGAACCAAGCCATTTAGAGGCACTCAGTCTGGACTCAGGCATCTCACTGCTCCCGATCTGGAGTCCCATACTACGAGGGCAAAGAGACCAATGAAGGAACCAAAGACAGTCGTGATCACCGGAGCCTCGGCTGGGCTCGGGCGTGCCATCGCGCACGCATTCGCAAAAGAAGGTGCCAGAGTGGGCTTAATCGCGCGCGATCCGGTGGCACTCGACGCTACTGCAGCCGAAGTGGAGAGGCTGGGTGGAACGGCTGCTGTATATGCGACGGATGTTAGCGATGATGTTGCTGTAGAGGCGGCCGCCTCTACCTTCGAAGAGAGGCTTGGCCCCATCGACATCTGGGTCAACAATGCTATGGTGTCCGTCTTCTCGCCGATCAAGGAGATGGAGGCCAAAGAATTCCGCCGTGTCACCGAGGTCAATTATCTTGGCTACGTAAATGGAACACTTGCCGCTCTACGTCGCATGCTTCCACGGAATGAGGGTCGAATCATCCAGGTCGGATCCGCTCTAGCGTTCCGCAGTATCCCCTTGCAGTCCGCCTATTGCGCCACCAAACATGCCATCGTTGGTTTTACAGACTCGCTTCGTTGTGAGCTATATCACGATAAAAGCAATGTGCACGTGACCGTCGTCCACATGCCGGCGATGAATACACCGCAATTCACCTGGGTAAAAAGTCGGCTCCCGCGCCTGCCCCAACCCGTCCCTCCAATATTCGAGCCTGAGGTGGGTGCGCGTGTAGTGGCGCACGCGGGATTCACCGCCTCACCTCGCCGCGAGTACTGGGTTGGTGGATCGACCGTGAAAGCGATCGTGGGACAGAGGATCATGCCGGGCTTGCTCGATCGATATCTTGGAAAGACCGGATATGCAGCCCAACAACAGAAGACCCTCGACCCACCGAACCGACAGTACAACCTGTGGGAACCGGTACCTACCTCACTGGGTGCACATGGAGAATTCGACAAGCGAGCGCGGCGGTTCAGTGTACAGGCTACGGCAACGACGCATCGCGGCTGGGTTCTCCTCGGGCTTGGATTAGTCGCTGCCGGACTCTGCGGCAAGAAGCTATTCTCCACATAGCGTCGCAGCGACTGCACTTGAATCCAGCACCCGTACCAGAAACCCTATGAAGAGCAAGAGGCTTCAACAGCTCGGACGTGCGTTTTATGAGCGTTCTCCTGACGTCGTTGCGAAGGCACTCCTGGGTAAAACACTTATTCGTCAATTTCGTGGCGAGAGACTGAGCGGCCGAATCATCGAAGTCGAAGCTTACTTCGGCCTGGAAGATCCAGCTTCGCATGCCTATATTGGCCCCACCTCACGTAACGCTGTGCTCTTCGGACCTCCGGGCGTGGCATACGTGTATCTCATCTACGGCATCCACTACTGCCTGAACGTGTCCTGTCTTCCTGCGGGACAGCCAGGCGGTGTGCTCTTTCGTGCACTCTGCCCGCTTGAAGGAACGGACACGATGGCGAAGCTTCGCAAGCTCCAGCCAAATGCATCTGCAAAGCAACTCACGGGAGGACCCGGTCGCCTGTGTCAGGCTCTTGGCATCACAAGAGAGGCGGAGGGCGGAATCGACATGACGCATCCCGATGCTGCACTCCGCATCGTCGACGACGGTTACGAAACGGGGCCAATCATCAGCACTCCCCGCATCGGCGTAACCAAAGCCATCGATCGACCCTCGCGGTATCTCATCACCGAACGATGTTAGCAACGTAAACCAACGGCTACCGCCAGAGTGTCGACTTTATCTTCGACATCTCTGGCGGTTTACCGTCGCATAGGGGAAGAACGGTCCCGGCGGCTAGAAGTAGATCTTCGCCCCCAGCTCAGCTTGACGTGCTGCATTCAACGTCGAGCTGATGGTTCCCGCAGACGTGGAATCGATGTTCGTCGAGGGCGCCGCGAAGGTTGTGTGATTGAACACGTTATAAAACGAAGCTCGGAATTCGAGAGACCTTGATTCCGTGAATCGAACAGATTTGATCAGCGAGACGTCAAACTGGACCAGCCCGTCCGCGCGCAGCGTGTTGATTCCCCCGTTTCCATAGGTGTACTGGGCTGGGACAGCGAAGGCGTCTGTTGCGCTTGATGCACTACGGCAACTGGGATTGCGTGAGTCATAGAACCAGCAGTTAGCAGCCCGCACCATGGTCGGTCGGCCAATAACATTTGGCCGCTGACTGCCGGCACCCGTATTTGCCTGGTCCGAACTTATGGTTGGCGTGAAGGGCAGACCCGACTGCAAGGTAGCGATGCTTGACAGGTTCCAGTTCCCGATCACGGCGTTCGTCCATGCAGGAGCCTGAGAAAAGAATGCCCTACCGCGACCGAACGGCAGACCGTATAGCGCGCTCGCGACAAAGTTGTGCTTCAGATCGTAGTTGCACACACCGTAATACCGAATCAGGGGTGTATCTTCGCGAACAACGCTAGTGTAGGTGCCATCCGTCAGGCACTTCGCATACGTATAGGAAACCAGGAAAGTGGCTCCGGCAAAATTCCGGGCCTCGAACTTGGTCTGGAGAGCGTTGTAGTTTCCCATCCCGGCAAACTTCGAGTAGTTGATCGTCCCCCACTGCGCACGCGGTCTTCGGTCCTGGATAACACCGGGCCCGGGAGCGGGATCGTTGATCTGGAAACCCTGCTGCATATGTGTTGTTTTATTTCCCACGTACGAGACATCAAGTGAGATTCGCCCCCCGAACTGGTGCTGAACCGCCGCATTCCACTCCTGGATGTAGGTGTTCTGGACATCGAGCGCCATGGATGTCACGCTGGGAGTCGAACACGAATTCGCCACAGCCCCAAACGGGCATGCCTTTCCCGGCGTAGGATTCGGAGCAACCACAGGCTGTCCTTGATAGAAATCTGCAAGCGTATACGTCGGGGTCGTCGCTGTGTTGTTCAACGTCTGCGACGCTATAAACGGAACCGTATTCTGTGTGTTGTTGATCGCATTATCGTCTGGGAATAGATAGAAGATCCCATAAGCTCCCCGCAGTACAGTGTTACTCGTGATGCCGTACGCCAGTCCAAGACGAGGCCCGATGTTGAAATAGTCCGACTTACGAATCGACTTCGGAAGTCCCAGGTCGTCTGCGTATTCAAAGCGGTCAGAGAACAGGGGTACGAGCTGAGGCGTCAGCGGCTGCGCGTTGATAGAGAAATCACGTGGCAGAACCAGCTTGCCATTCGTCAGATCGAAGCCCGTGATCTGTCCTTTGTCTCCGGAGTTGTAGAAGGGGTTGATCTCCCACCGCAGTCCAGCGTTGATAGTGAGGTTCGGAAGCGCGTGGTAGTTGTCCTGAACATAGAACGACTGGAAGTTTCCCGCATTTCCCCAGAGGCTGCGGAAGCTGCTACGGCTAGCGCTGCGGGGATAGCCGAGCAGAAAGTCAGCCATGTTGTCGCCGGAATAGGAACCGTTGAAGTTGAAGGTTCCCGACGAATTATTGCCGGCCACAAAGGTGTTCGTATTGTGGAACAACTCATATCCGAACCGGATATCGTGCTTGCCGCTTGCATAGGTGACGTGGTCGCTGTACTGCCATGACCGAATCTTGTTCTGTTTGGGATAGCTGTTGTTCGATTGCCCGTTGTAATTGGAGTAGTTGGCGATCGTAACGCTGGGGAACCCGACGGTCGATGATGGTGCCAGGCCCTCCAGACCAGCAATTCCTGCGGCAGCATTGATGTCCTGGCCTTGAAGTGAACTGGTGAACAAAAAGTAGCTGCGGTAATAGGCGACCTGAAGTTCGTTAATCCACTTCGAGTTAAAAACGTGGGTCTCGCGGAAGAGGCCGTTCTGGCCGCGACTGCGCAGAGGGAAGACGCCCATGGCCGGATACGCATTAGGATCTTTCTCATGATTGTCGGCGATCGAATATCTTCCGGTCAGGTGATCCGCCTGTGTGAGCTGGTGATCGAGGCGTATATCTCCCTGTCCCAGCTGCTGCGTAAGCTTGTTGGTAAGGATCGCGCGCCCTACTCCATTGACGACGGCATTTGCATGCGGCATGTACCGCAGCAAATATGCGGACTGCGGCGTTGGTCGGAAGGTATTGGGTCCTCGGCCATCGTTGAGGGGCTGCTTCGTTATTGGATTCCGCAGAAAAACAGGGGTAGGCTGATTCAGTAAAGATGAGAAGTCGCCAGCCCGCTGAGCGTCTGTCGCTACAATACTGTTGAAATTCTGCTGCTGGTTGTAAAGGGTCTCCTGTAGATCGACGAAGAAGAATGTTTTGTTTCGGATAATCGGGCCACCAACCGCGAAGCCGAACTGGTTGCGATGCAGGGCGCCGTTCCTCGCATTCGAGCCGGCCGGCGGAGTGTAAAAATAGTTCGCGGCGTCCAGAGCATTATTGCGAAGGAATTCATAGAGGACGCCATGGAACTGGTTGGTTCCGCTCTTCAACGTTGCGTTGACGATGGTCGGACTGTGGCCATACTCCGCGCCCATGTTGCTCGATTCCACCTTGAATTCGTCCAGAGCGTCGACATTGGGCTGAATAACGGTTCCGCCCAGCTGAAACTCCGTGATGTTTGCGCCATCCAGATACCAGCCCGTCCACGAAGGTGAAAGGCCGTTGACGTTGACATTCACCGCACTGGCTCGGATCGATGTACCTCCGGCAGCGATATTCTGACCTCCCTGTATATAGCTGACTCCCGGAGTAAGCTGGGTCAGTTGCCAGAAGGTACGGCCATTCAGTGGCATGTTCTGAACCGTCTGCGTATCGATCACCTGCCCGACCGAGGACGATGCCTGGTTCAGCAAGGGCGTATCCGCGGCAATCACAGTCACCTTGTCTGTAATACCACCCACATGCAGCACAGGATTGATGGTCGCGCGCTGCGCCACCTGAACTTCAGTATCTGCAATCTGTGCTGGCGCGAAGCCCTCCCGGGTGACTTTAACGGAATAGTGGCCAACCTGCAGATTTGGGATCGCAAACGCACCGCTGTTGTCCGTCGTAACAGCTCGCTGTTCTCCGGTGCCCAGGTTCTCCACTGTGACCGTAGCATCAGGAATTGCGGCGCCCGTATCGTCTGTCGCGATTCCGAGGATAGTGCCGGTATTCGACTGCGCACGCATGAGCGGCGCTCCAAGCAGACCCAGGACCAGAAGCATCAGGCTTATCCATGTCTGTTTATTCTTTTTACGCATTGCGGGTACTCCTTCTAAATCGTCGTTCTATTGGTCTCGATACGGACATCCAGCTACACCCATAACAGCGGCTGGCGGATGGGGTAATTGCGGATGATCTCCTTGTCCGTGGGGTCCGGGTTCAGGGTCTTCCATAACGCGATGTAGTCCTGCTTATGACAGGCAAGGCCCGCAAAGAGCAGTCCCGGCGACCGGACAGGTAATGCATCGAAGTGCTCCACATCTTTCGCGTAGGGCCATTTGCCCTTGTCTTCGAGGTAAGGAAATAGAAACGCTGCCGCTTTGCAGAGTCCTCTGCCATCAGGAAGGGCGAAGGTCGTCAGATCCACACCGGAACCCTTGAGCGACTGAGCCAGCCCCGCCATGACGTCGAAGTTGAAGATCGAGTAGCTGTACGGCTTGGTTCGAACGAGTTCCTTCGGAAACGAGCCATCCTTGCCCAGCTGATCAGTCAGCAGGGTTCCCTTGAACCAGGTGCGAATCTCCTCGCGTGTCCCCTCATCTCCGATCAGGCGGGCATACTCAGAGGCCTGCAAGGCCCAACAAGTAGCATGATTATTTAGAGCGGTTCGCTCTTTTGTGCCCTTCTGGCTTGTCTTCAGCCACTCGAGATACTCACGAAACCACTGCTTCAATCCTTGCTTGTCCGAAGCAGAAAGGCTCTCTGGCCCCAGAAAGCTGGCTGCTCTGGCGACCTCGACCAGATGGAGCGTGTCGATAATCCCGTAACTCCGGCCGGTTGAGGCGCCGTGGACCCCCTGAGCGAACTCAAGATTTGGATTCATGCGGGTCGCGGGAGTTACGAACCAGGCGCGCAGATGGGCTGCCGCATGCTTGGCATATCGCGAATCTCCCGTGAGGAGCCACGCCGCGGTAAGAGCAGGCATCTGGAGCGAGAGGTTGACCATTGCCCGCCGATGGTCATCGAAGTTCTCCGGATTACTCTGGCCATCGCGGCTGATATAGGGTCCGTCGGGATTTTTCGGGTTCGGCCAGAAGTAGTCCGCCTGAGAGAAGAAGTCGTGCAGTCCCCCCGGGCTCTTAGGTGAGCGGAAGGCGGTGATCGTCACTGGCGCGATGGAGACATACTTTTTCGCCGCGCTTAAAATCCTTCCTCGATCGACCCCCGCCACCATCCGGTAGGCACTCGTATCCTGCCTGGCCCATGCAAATGCAATCCTGTGCCCGAAAACCGTAGCTGCCGCCCCGGCGCAGAAAAACCTCCGATTCACCATCAATTCTCCGTCTGATTTCGATTTCCCTCGACAAACAGCATTGCCTGTCAAAGCGGCCTCCACACTCCTCGCTGGGCCGCAACACAAGCAAGTGACTCACCGTTTGTCCCATTTTTTTGCGACGTTACAACACAAGCGACGTTTGCCCCAACGTCATAAGCCATTGAATTTGAGAGACTTATTTTCATGGGACTATAATTTCAACTTCGTATGATCTCGGAACCACCAAAACGCGTGGCTTGGATCCCCACCACGCCCGAAGAGCAGGAACAGGTCCTGCAGGCGCTCGAGGAAGTGCTCGCCAGCCCACACTTCATCAGCAAGCGATATCCTGCACTGCTGCGCTATGTCGTTAACCAGACATTGAAGGGACGCGGCGATGAGATCAAAGAACGTACGGTTGGGATCGAGGTCTTTGGCCGACCGCCCGACTACGACACCAACACGGATACAGTCGTGCGGTACTCGGCGGGAGAGGTTCGCAAACGGCTCGCCCTGTACTACAGCACCCGGATCGATCCCCCACTCGTAATCAGTCTCACCCCACGCTCCTATCGTCCAGAGTTTTCAAGGTTGGACCCACCCGTAGAGTCAGTCGGCCCTGTAGCTGAAGACACTCCAGCCATAATCCTCCCTGAAGCGGTTCCACTGGCCGCTCCTCCTCCCCAGCGGCGACATCTGCTTGCGTGGTCTATCGCAGCTACGTCACTGTTGCTGCTGTTGGTCGCGGTCGTACGAACCTGGAACACCGGCCGAACCGATGCTGTGGAGCGTTTCTGGTCCCCAATCCTTCAGCAGAAGACACCAACCATCATCAGTCTAGGCGGCGTCACGTTTTCGCCTCGTTCGAATAGCGGAACGCGGGTCGCCTCCGATGTCAGCAGCATGAATCCCTATCTCTCTTTTGAGAATGGCTTGGCAATGGGCCGAGTTGCTGCCCTGCTCAACACCCGCGGCGGATCCTATCGCGTGCAGCCGGCATCCTACACAACCCTGGCCCAGATCCGTGAGAATCCCACAGTCCTGATCGGGGCCTATAACAACGAATGGACCGACCGGATCGTTGGACCGTTGCGCTTTCATTTCACGCCCCACCCCGAGGAACGCATCGTGGACGCGCAAACCCCAGGTCGATTCTGGGCGCGCGACCGATCCAAGCCCTTCACCGATACTCCGGACTACGCCCTCGTCGTCCGCTTTCGCAACCCCACGACTGATAGCTTCGTCGTCGTCGTCGCCGGGATCCAGCGGTTCGGTACCGACGCCGCCTCCCAGTTCGTCACCTCTCCGGAGCTACTGCAGGAATTCAATCGCCACGTCGGCTGGAACTGGCAGGATAAGAACGTCGAGGTTGTACTGAAGGTCGACGTCGTAAACGGGCGAGCCGGAGCTCCTATCATCGAAGCCACTCATCTCTGGTAGCCCGGCGTCACGGCTGATGGCCAGACGAGCGGAACAAGCAAGGCCGCCCCATCAAACAGCCAGTGCGGAGTCCGGTGCTTCCACAAAAGAGATGCCATATCGCTGAGATATCTCTGCCAGGCGAGGCAAGTCCGCGGGAATAACCAGCGGGCTGATCTCTTCGAGATAACGCTCCATTCCGGCCGGCGTAATGATCGCCATAATCCTTCCCACCGTCTGCCCCGTGTTGCGAAACGTATGGACGCTTCCCCGATAAGCCACTCGTGTCTGCCCCTTCTCGATGGGCACCCACTCTCCTTCCTTCAGAATCGCGAAATCTCCCTCGATCACGCGGAATACCTCATCCTCATTCGCGTGTTTGTGCGGCGGCGGACCTCCTCCTGGAGGACATGTCTGAACGATCGCCGCCAGTACACCTCCCGTCATATCTCCGCTCACAACCACATCTACGTCTTCGCCAAAAACTGGGAAGCTCTTGATCACTTGCATCTCAGACTCCTCTTCGACGACTGCTCTCTTAATCAGGATCAGGAATTTCTCTTCGTCTTACCACGTGTTGCTTTCGTACTCTGCTGCCGAAGCGCCGCGAGCAGAGTCTTCATCGCCCACTCAATCGCTTTGGCCGACTCTCCCGGCGCCAGATGAGAACGGTAACGCAGTGTCTCCCATGCGCGCGCGCCAAACAAGACCTGGAAGATTCCCACCACTCGTAATCGTTCTTCTTCGCTCAGGTGAACGGTAACGCCTTCCAGCGCTCTCTCCACTCCCTTTCGCCGCCTCGGATTGTCGCGCTCGCGCATCTCACGGCCCGCATCCGATTCCAGCAGGCCGCGAATCAGATCTGCATTCTGGTCAAAGTGATTGAAGACGTAGTTAACAGCCGCTAGCATCTTCTCCTCGGTGTCCGGATATTGACTGAGCTGAAGTCTGCGATCAACCTCTAACCACACCTCAGTCAGAAGCTGGTTCCGCTCCGGGAAGTAACGATAGACCGTCCGCAGTCCAATACCCGCGCGCCTCGCAATCTGCTCGTGCGATAACTCGTCTCGTGGGCTCTCCGCGATAAGGGAGAGCGCCGCCTCAATGATGGTCTGTCGAGTCAGCTCTGTCTGCTTCAGCCGCAGAGTATTGTTATAGGTCCGTGTACTCATTTGATGACAAAATATTGTCATCAATATCTGTTGCTGTCAACATGAAAGCTGCAGGCGGGGCTTCGTTCGCTTCGATGTAAGCGAGCTTCTATGTAGCCGCAGTTCGCGATGGCTCGCTGGTGCTGGGCTTGCCATTCTCGATGTGGCCAGCGAAGCGCCGAAGAAATGGCGCCTTCGCGTCAGACGTGCGAATCACGACGTCAAACCAGCCGTTGCTTGAGACAACAGCTAGCTCAACCGAATCTTCTCCACCAGCATCAATTGTTTTCTTCTCGCGGACTTTGGTGTGATTCTCTTCCACCGTATAGACGCAGGCCGACTCACTTGGATTTTGCACTGATACGTGGAGTGTCATCGCAGTCGGATCCTGCTTCACGCTGACAATCGGCTCGCCCTTCGAGATCGTTCCCTTTTGATAGACCGTATATCCATTGGGTCCGTGGACCGCGAGATCGTACCGGCCTCCCTCTTTCTCCAGCCAGAAATCAGTCAGCGCGTCTCCGGCGGAAACCGTGTAGCGTCTCGGTTCTTCTTGAGGCCGCATGCGGTCATATATGTAAAAGGCAGCCCCCGCTGTTCCCTTATTAATCAGATCGATGGCGACGCGATCGGCTTCAACCCTGCAGGCCGTCTCTAATTGGTAAGGCAGCGCACGGGCCGGACGAGTTCCCTTCTCCTGCTCGGGCACAGCCTGAACCTTAGGCACCGAATACGGCTGATGGAGTGATTTGATGGGAGCCGGTGGAGAGAACGCATGGCTCGGTGATTTCGCCGCGCTTGAGAAGTCAAACGCTGCAGTCAGATCACCACATACCGCGCGACGCCATGCGCTGATGTTAGGCTCCTGCACCTCGAATCGTCTCTCGAGAAACTGCAACACAGACGTGTGGTCGAAGACCTGCGAGCACACCCATCCACCCGTAGTCCACGGCGAGATGACCAGCATAGGAACCCGCGGTCCCAGCCCTATCGGCTGAAGACCTCCTGGATCGGCCCCGTGAATGATCGGGCGCCGCTGATCCGGATACTTATCCATATCGATAAATTCGTCTTTGAGACTCTCGCGCAGATCAGCCGACACAAGCCCATACTGACCGGCCGCCTGTGTCTTGGGCGGCATCGGAGGAACGATGTGATCGAACAGCCCATCGTTCTCGTCGTAGTTGATCAGCAGAACGGTCTTGCTCCAAACATCGGGATTGGAAGTCAACGCATCCATGACCAGTGAGATGTAGTACGCTCCGTCCGTCGGCGACGCCTCTGGATGTTCGCTGTATTTATAGGGCGCAACAATCCACGAGACCTGTGGGAGCCTCCCACCCTGCACATCTTCTTTGAAGCCGAGCAGTGATCGATTCGTAACACCGTTCTTCACAAGGGCACTTGCAGGCGAGGCTCCCTCCTGGACTTGATACTGTGCGAAAAACTCAAGCGAGTTGTCGGTATAGTTGTCCGTCGGCTCACCGGGAACTCCGGTTCCACCCTGATATACCTTCCAGGAGACGCCCGCTTTCTCAAGCCGCTCGGGGTAAGTTGTCCACGTATAGCCGTTCGTGTGATGACGCTCATCGAACCCCGGTCCATTAGGCCTTGTTCCATATACGTTTTGAGCATCGATCGTTCCCGACCACATGTAGATCCGATTGGGACATGTGTTCGCATGCACAGAGCAGAAATAAGAGTCGCAGATCGTAAATGCATCCGCCAGGGCATAGTGAAAGCTCACGTCATCTCGATTGAGATAGCCCATGGTCATGACGTCCTGCTTCTGATTGACCCATCGATCGTGACGCCCATGATTCCAGGCAAGGTGTCCGCTGCTCCACCCGTGATCGGTACCGGCTTGAAACTCGGTTGTCTTCTGCGGATTGATATAGAACGGCAGAACATACGTCGCGTTCTCAGAAAGTCCCCGGTCGTGATACCGCTTTGTCTTCACCTCCGCCGTAGGCTGATGCCACACAGATCTTCCATCAGGCAGCAGGACCGGCCGGGGATCGTCGAACCCACGCACCCCACGCAACGAGCCGAAGTAATGATCGAACGAGCGATTCTCTTGCATCAGGATGACGACGTGTTCGACATCCTTGATTGTCCCCGTCCGCCGATCTGCAGGAATCGCGAGTGCTCGTTGTATGGCCGCCGGCATCATGGTTCCACCAGCAGCGGCTGCGGCAATCTTCAGGAAATCGCGTCTTGTCTTCATGTCCCTCAATCAACGAAGAGAGAGCCGGCCAGAAGCGCCGGCTCTTCTTCCATACGTTTTCCAGCGCGTAATTAGAACTGCAATCTCATCGAGACCTGGCCAGTTCGCGGGCTTCCAAAGTCCGCCGTACTCGCCGCCGTAATCTGGCCGAACGCGCTGCTGGAGATGTTCATATTCGGATTGCCAAGGTTCGTGTGGTTAAGGATATTCGTAAACGTTCCTTCTGCGCGAAGCGAAATCCGTTCGGTGATCGCAAAGTTCTTGCTGAGGCCGCCAGACAGGTTGACCGTCCCCGGCCCTACGACGGACCCGTTCTGCACGTTCCCGAAGCGGCCGATCGGAGCCGGATCGCCAGGTAATCCGCGGCCCGTGTGGCACGGCGTTCCCGCCACCCAGCTAGGATCTCCGGGGCAGGTGAAAGCACCTTTGTTGAACCAGTTGCTTACGCTGCGACTGGTTGGAGTTGTGCTCACACCTACAACCCGGTCTACCTTCTGCGAACGTCCGCTCAGAGCCGCGCCGTTCAGAGCATTGCTGAGGCCCGAACCCGTTCCGGAAGGATCGCCCTGTCCGCTCGAAAAGTACGGGGAGAGGAAAGGTCCGGTCTGAACCAGGAAGATGCTGCTGATCTGCCATCCGCCGAACGCGGCGTCCATCAGGCGGTTCATGTTGCCGCCAAACTGCTTACCGCGTCCCACAGGCAACGCATACAGAAGGGTCGTATTCCAGCGATGCCGGCGCGAACCGTACACCTGGCCGAAATCGACGTCCGGATCGCCCGCGTACGAAGCCCGGCTGCCGCCGCTCTCACTGGCGAAGCTTGTGCTCGCGGGCCCCTGGTTGTTCGAGAGGTTCTTTGCCAGCGTGTAGGTCGTATCGAACGTCAGGCCCGAAGACGTGCGATGGTTGAAGTTCACCTGTGCCGACTGATAGTTCGAATCGGCCCCTGTGGAGCGCGTATTGATGACACCCCAGTTGGGGAAGGGCCTCGCCGAAAGAGGCTGCGCTGCCGCTGACGTCGTATTCGAGTACGGAAGATCGTTCAGGTTTGGAGCCCACACCAGGTGCTTCGTCGTCATTCCGATATAGGAGACGCGAAGACCATAACTGTGCCCAAGGTCTCGGTCCAGCGACAGAGAGAACTGCTGCGAATACGGGTCCTTCCAGTTCACATCGTTAGCCGTGCCGAAGTAGGCCTGACCATAGTTCACCGCACTCGAGCTGCTGCCGGAACCCGCATAGATGTTCGGCCATACATAGGCCGGTCCGGATGTCGTCTTTGTGTTGGCGTACTGCACGGTATTGGCCTGCAGCGTACCAGTGAGAGAGTAGAAGTTCGACCCCAGCAGCGTGATGTTGTAGAGCCCGTATCCACCGCGAAGCACCGTCCTGTTATCTCCGGTAAGCCGATAGGCAAACCCAAAGCGAGGTGCGAAGCGGGTCTTGATTGCTGTGCGCAGGCCAGAGGGCAACCCAGCCTGCGAATTGCTTACCGTCGGCGTACACGGTGCCCCGTTCTGCGGAGCCACACCCGAAGTCTGGCCAAGACCGCAGGAGTTGAAGCTCTTCAGATAATCCTGTGAAACCAGGGCACCCGCGCCATCGGGATAGATCACCCGGCCGGATTTAGCGATTGAAGGATCGAAGTTACCGATGTTTCCTGAAGGATCGTGATAGGCAGGATGATATTCATACCGCAGGCCATAGCTGAGAGTCAGCCGGTCGGAGACGCGCCACTGGTCCTGCGCGAACGCATGGTAGTGCATCGTCCGGCCGTCATTGTCTGCCTGCACGACATCGTAGAAGGTTGTGCTTGGAGTTCCGATCAGGAAGTCGGCGAACTCATTTCCGGTAAACGTCGCGGCAGAGTAATCGAACGTGCCGTAGTTATCAGCTCCGTTGAATCCGAGCGGAGTTACAGCCTGCATCCGTCGAATATCCACGCCGAACTTCATGCTGTGACGCCCCTTCACCCAGCTCAGAGTGTCGGTGTAGACATGCGTACGCGACTTCGTGATGGAGCTCAGTCGCTCCGGATTCAGACTCGTGAGATACGAAAAATCCAGCTCCGGCAGGCCGTTGTAAAAAAGATTCTGCAGACCCTGCAATCCTGAATTATCTGTGAATGCCTTACCGTCGAAGGGATTCTCCGAACCGTTGCTGTCGAACGTAAAGCCATACCGAAACTCGTTGATCAGGTTAGACGTGAAGTTATAGTTCCCGGCAATCAGGAAGATGCGGTCCTGGTAGGTCGTCGTGCTCGAAGGCACGAGCAGAGCCTCCGCGGTATCTTGAGAGTAGTTCTTCCATGTGAAGCGCGCGAAGATCAGCGCCTTCTGTCCAATGTACTGGTCGCCACGGATATCGAACTGGTTAGAAAACAGGGATGTGTCTTTGTTCGTGGAGTAGTTGTAGACACCGGGTGTGTAGTTCGACGTGTCCCCGATATTCGGATCGGGAAAGAAGGAAAGAAACTTCTGTGCAACCGGGTTGATCGGAACTGCGTTCAGCGCATACGTTCCACCCGTGAAGGGATTCGTCAGCGAGTTCACTCCGCTGACTCTCGTAAAGTCTCCCTTCTTCATCGCAGCCGTCGGAACATAGTACTGAACAGAAGTCGTGCGCGGACTGCGATACCCTTCATAGGTCCCGAAGAAGAACGTCCTGTCATGCCCGTTGTACAGATGTGGAACCACGACCGGCCCTCCGGCGGAAGCGCCAAAGTCATTGGTCACCAGGTGTGCCTTCGACAAGGCCCCATAGTCCTTCGCGTTCAGAGAGGAGTCCTGGTGGTACCAGAAGATGCCTCCATGCAGTTGATTCGTTCCGCCCTTCGTCGTGGTGGTCACCTCGCCCGGCTGCCCGAACTCCGCGCTGTTCATCACTCCATCCACACGCATCTCGGCGATCGAGTCACCCGAAGGGAACGCGTTCGCGATAGGCGAATTTCCGCCCGTCGCACTGCGCGTTGTAATGCCGTCGACGGTCACATCGGTCTGAAACGGGAGGCCGCCCTGCACCGAAAACGTAGGCTGCGTACCCCCGTCGGACTGAACGCCCGGCAGTGTCTGAATCATCGTAAGCGGGCTCGTGCCGCTGCTGCTCGCGCGATAGTTGGCAGGCAGGTCACGGACCGCCGTGCTCGACAGCGCCGCATCGATCGAAGGGGATTCCGTCTCGATCGTGCCCGCATCGCTCGCATTCACCGCAACCTGCTGCGCCACGCTCCCGACCTCGAGCACGATATCGGAGCGCAGTTCCTGACGTGCTGTCAGACGCAGATTACTGATCGTCTGCATGTTGAAGCCGTTGGCGGTCACCTCGATGGTGTACCTGCCGGCATATAGATTCAGAAACTGATAACCACCGGTACTGTTGCTGGTCGCGGTCCTGGTTGTAGCAGTGTCTATCTCGGTCAGTTTGATTGCGGCACCGGGGATGGAGGCGCCGCTTGCATCTTTCACCGTGCCCAGAATCGTTCCCTGGATGGACTGCGCCGTGGCCATGCTGGGCGCGCAAATCAAACACACAATCGCAAAGAGGGCGAGAAACAATTTTTTCTGGCGCATACGTGTGTGCAGCATAGTCAGTACGCCAGAAAAGCTGTTATCGATTTTTGGCAAAAGTGATGGTGATTATCCTAAAAATAATGAATACAGCTTCAGTCGCCGCACCCGCCAGCGCGCCGGAGCGTCGCCGATGGCAGCTCGTCGAAGAGCGCACGATAGTCCTTCGCAAACTGGCTCAGATGCCAGAAGCCCCAGTCCGCAGCCGCCTGTTGCACTGAGATTTGTGCCTCTCTACCAGCCAGGTCGCGTCGCGCTCCATTCAGACGAAGAATCCTCAGGTAAGCATTCGGACTGATCCCAAGCACTTGTTCAAAGGCGTATTGCAAGGTTCTGCGGCTGACATCGAAGGCTTTGCATAGTTCTGGAACGGCGATCACACGATTCGAATGATCCAGAACATACTGCCGAACATTCCGCACAATCAATGAACTCTGGACCTCGCGACGCGTCACGCATAGCGCGCGCTCGGGCGTAACGCATAGCTCGGCCACTGCCTCAACCAGATTGCTCTCGATCGCCTCTCGCGCGTTCGCGGAATCCAGAACAGCCGGACGCGAAGCGATCTCTTGGAGAACTTTGCGGATCAAGTGGCGCAGCATACCGCCCATTTGCACACTCATCGGAATTGTGTCGAGTCCCCGGGCCAGGAGACTCCGGTGCTCCGGATAGGTGGCGTTCAGATACCTTCTCAGCCTTTCGTGCTCGACTACGATGCCATAGATGTGGAAGTTCTGCGGCGTAATCAGCTCAAACGGTTGATGTCCCCGACGCACAGCAACGGAACCGCGCTCGACTCGGCGTAAATCGACGCGAAACGACCCTTCTTCTGTCGCAGGAATTCCGAACCACCATCCGCGCGAGCGAACCTCGCACGATTGACGCAGGCTCAGGTTCGTAGACTCGCGAAATACATGGACTGTACGTAAGCAGGCGCCGCGAAGCTCACCGGAAAAACTCCCACCTGAAAGCTGATCGTAAATCTGTGACCAGCCAAGCAGGTTGTTGGCTTGAGCATTCGGGTCATCAGCAACACGTCGGTACAGCAGCGGAGTCTCAATATCCGCCGTCGACACAGGACCGAGATGATCGCCAGATTCCACGTGTGGAGGTTATTACAATAACGTGTAACCCGTTTGAACACAATTCAATCTCGCCATGATGTCCTGCGCGGCGGACCCAACCTGCCGCTCGATTGCCATTTTTTGATAACTCCCGTGAGAGCCTCTTCCGCATAATGAACCTCAGGAGTGACATGGACGAAAGCCCACACCTTAAAGCCACCCTAACTACATGGCAGCTCTGGGGCATCGCGGTCGGCCTCGTAATCTCGGGGGAGTACTTCGGATGGAGCTACGGATGGGCAAGCGCGGGAACGCTGGGCTTCCTTGCCGTCACCGTTCTGGTCGCCACCATGTACGTGGCCTTTATCTTCAGTTTTACCGAGCTCACAACAGCCATACCTCAAGCGGGCGGCCCCTTCGCCTACGCGCAGCGGGCCTTCGGAGACTCGGCGGTTACATCGCCGGTGCCTCGACACTCGTTGAATTCCTCTTCGCTCCTCCAGCTATCGCACTCGCCATCGGGGCCTACCTCAACGTGCAGTTCCCCGGCTTGGCGCCCAAACATGCAGCCGTGTTCGCCTACCTCTTCTTCATGGCAATCAACATCATGGGTGTTAAGGTAGCCGCGAACTTCGAGCTGCTGATCACGTTGTTGGCCATCTTTGAACTGCTCGTTTTTATGGGCGTCGTCGCGCCAGGCTTTCATCTCAGTAACTTTGTATCCGGCGGCTGGGCAGGACACAATCACATCAGTCAGACCGCACTGCACGGCATGTTTGCCGCCGTCCCATTCGCAATATGGTTCTTCCTTGCCATCGAGGGTGTCGCCATGGCTGCCGAGGAGGCAGAGCGGCCTTCGCACTCTATCCCGATCGCTTCTCTCGCCGGCATCGGCACGCTTCTGACCCTCGCCCTTGGTGTCATGTTCTTCGCTGGTGGAGTAGGTAACTGGCGTCTGCTCGCCAACATCAACGATCCTCTACCTCAGGCGATGAAGATCGTCGTCGGCTCTTCCAGCGGCTGGCTGCACATGCTCGTATGGCTGGGCCTCTTCGGACTCATCGCGTCACTGCATGGCATCATCTTCGGATACTCCAGGCAGATCTTTGCTCTCGCTCGTGCAAGATATCTGCCAGCCGTATTCGGCAGGGTTCACCCGAAGCTGCAGACTCCGTGGATCGCAGTTCTCGCAGGCGGCGTCGTTGGGATCGCGGCGATCTACAGCGATTCATGGATCACCATCGGTGGACAGCCTCTGACCGCCAACATCGTCACCATGTCAGTTCTGGGAGCACTCGTGATGTACGCCACCAGCATGCTCGCGCTGTTCC
Source organism: Edaphobacter sp. HDX4 (assembly GCF_036877565.1). Classification (NCBI taxonomy): domain Bacteria; kingdom Pseudomonadati; phylum Acidobacteriota; class Terriglobia; order Terriglobales; family Acidobacteriaceae; genus Edaphobacter; species Edaphobacter sp. HDX4. The sequence goes on along the minus strand of NZ_JAEDXW010000014.1, from coordinate 10,982 downwards.
GCCTGCGAAAGAAGGAACCCGATCTGGAACGGCCCTTTCGTGCCCGCCTCTATCCCTTCGCTCCACTCTGGACCCTCTTCAGCGTAGCTGTCTGCCTCGCAAGCATCATTTATTACAACCCACTGATCTCTCTTCTCTTCTTCGTTCTGTTGTTCATAGGGTATCTTCTACTTCGAGCTGTTAGACGCGTCCACGCCTAGCATCTTCGACTGGCAGAACACTGATGGCCTTCGCCCACACCATTCGCGGCACGACCTATCGCTTCGACGACCTCAAATCTCTGCTCGCCAAGGCGTCCCCTTCGCGCTCGGGCGACGACCTCGCCGGAATCGCCGCGGAGTCGGAGATCGTTCGAGCCGCCGCGAAGTTCGTTCTGGCTGACCTTCCTCTCAAGCACTTCCTCAACGAATCCGTCATCCCCTATGAAGAAGATGACATCACAAGGCTGATCGTCGACACTCATGACGCTCAGGCCTTCGCTCCTGTCTCACACCTCACTGTCGGGCAATTTCGCGAGTGGCTCCTGAACTCCACGCAGACCGCCGACACGCTCCGAGCAATCAGCCGCGGTCTCACCCCCGAGATGGTTGCTGCCGTCTCCAAGGTGATGCGCAATCAGGACCTGATCCTCGTCGCCAGCCGATGCAATGTTGTCACCCGATTTCGCAACACCATCGGTCTCCCCGGCACGATGGCAGTGCGGCTGCAGCCCAACCATCCCACGGACGATCCCCAGGGAGTACTTGCCTCGGTCGTCGATGGCCTTCTGTACGGTTGCGGCGACGCTGTCATCGGAGTCAACCCGGCCAGCGACAGCATCGCCTCCACCGTTCGACTGCTGCACCTGCTCGACGAATTCCGCCTTCGCTTCGATGCTCCTGTACAGAACTGCGTCTTGACCCACATCACCAATACCATGCAGGCCATGGAGCATTCAGCGCCGGTTGACCTGGTCTTCCAGTCCATCGCCGGAACCCAGAAGGCCAACGAGAGCTTCGGCATCACACTGTCACTCCTTCGAGAGGCGGAACAGGCAGCGCTCTCTCTTCAGCGCGGCACCATCGGTTCTGACTGCATGTACTTCGAGACAGGTCAGGGGAGCGCCCTGTCTGCAGGAGCCAACTTCGGCGTCGACCAGCAGACCTGCGAAGCTCGCGCCTACGCGGTAGCGCGCATGTGTCGTCCTCTGCTTGTGAACACCGTCGTGGGCTTCATCGGTCCCGAATACCTCTACGACAGCAAGCAGATCATTCGAGCCGGCCTTGAAGATCACTTCTGCGGCAAGCTGTTAGGTCTGCCCATGGGTTGCGACGTCTGCTATACCAATCACGCGGAAGCGGACCAGAACGATATGGATACACTGCTGACTCTGCTTGCCGTCGCCGGAGTCAACTTCATCATCGGCGTGCCAGGCGCCGACGACATCATGCTCAACTATCAAAGCACCTCCTTCCACGACGCGCTCTATGTGCGTCGGGCGCTGGGACTCAGGAGAGCTCCGGAGTTTGAAGCGTGGCTCAGAAGAATGCAGATCTTCGATGAGAAGGGAGAGTTCACCCTCTCCCGACGTACACTTGCCCGTCTCCTGCCGCAGAAGGGTCTCGAAGGCCTCGCATGAAGCACAATCTCGCACAGCCCGAGCCCTGGAAGATGCTCTCGAGATGGACATCCGCCCGCATCGCGATGGGACGCGTCGGAGCCAGCATGCCCACTCGATCCGTGCTGGACTTCGACATGGATCACGCTCGCGCCCGCGACGCCGTCCACGCTCCCTTCGACACTGGTGCCATGCAAAGCGCACTTGAAGAGGCCGGCTTCTCTGTTGTGCCGGCACGAAGCCGCGCTCGCAATCGTGCGGAATATCTTCGGCGGCCTGACCTTGGTCGAGCTCTCGATCCTGCATCTGCGGAATCTCTTCGCCTTATGAGTCCTGCTCCTTCCGGGACCCTCACAGTAGTCGTTGCCGATGGACTCTCTTCCCTCGCCTCCTCGTCTCATGCTCTTGGCTTTCTGCTGCGTCTGCGCGACGGTCTGGTCGACTGGCATCTGGATCCCATCGTCGTGGCTACCCAGGCGCGCGTCGCTCTGGCCGACGAGATCGGCGAACTCCGCCAGGCCGAGGCGGTGCTCATCCTTATTGGAGAAAGGCCCGGCCTCAAGTCTGCCGACAGCCTCGGGGCATACCTCACATATGCCCCACGCAAGGGACGTATGGATTCGGAGCGCAACTGCATCTCCAACATCCGTCCTGCAGGCATCTCCTACGATGTCGCGGTCTTCAAGCTGCTGCACCTGCTCGATCGAGCGCGTGCAATCAGCGCCACCGGCATCGTCCTCAAAGATGACAGCGATAAGATGCTCGGATCTCCACTCCCGGAGCCCCCGTCACTGCCTACTCCTCCCAGGCGCTGACGTCAGACGCTGGCGCCCCGCTCCAGCCCTTCTACTAGGCCGCGCAAGCGCGCTAGACTGGTGCAGGCTGGAAATCCTATGACTTGTTCCACTCACCCTCAGGAGAAGACGCTCAAGGGATGCTGCGCTCCCTCCTCCCAGCGGGCGACCAACTTTAGCGGCGAGTCGCAAATCCTTTCTCCGACTGAGGTCCGTCCCGAGATCCGCGAACGCATGATCTCTCTGGAGGGCGGCACCTTCCTGATGGGAACAGATGCTCCCGATTCCTTCCCTCTGGACGGCGAAGGCCCCGTGCGGCCCGTGATTGTCGATCCCTTCCTGATGGACGCCTACCCGGTCACCAACGACATCTTCCAGCAGTTCGTGACCGCCACCGGATACAAAACCGAGGCCGAAGTCTTCGGCTGGTCCTTCGTCTTCTGGTCGCATATCCCTGCGTCGCGCTTCTCCAGTCTCGTCGAAGACACCGTCGCAGCCGCACCATGGTGGTGCAAGGTCTCCGGAGCAAGATGGAACGCTCCCGCCGGTCCCGGTTCCACCCTCGAAGGCCTCAAAGATCATCCCGTCGTTCATATCTCCTGGAACGACGCTCAGGCCTACTGCCGCTGGAGTGCCCAGCGACTGCCCACTGAAGCCGAATGGGAGTATGCCGCCCGCGGCGGTCTCGAGCAGAAACTCTACCCATGGGGCGACAAGCTCCGGCCGGACGGCGAGCACCGCTGCAACATCTGGCAAGGGGAGTTCCCCCATCACGACACCGCCGATGATGGCTACGCCGGAACCTGCCCCGTCGATGCCTTTCCTCCAAACGGCTTCGGTCTCTATTCCATCACCGGCAACGCCTGGGAGTGGTGCTCTGACTGGTTTGACACCGAGTTTCACCGCACCGCCAGCCGCAACAATCCCGCTGGTCCGCCCAGCGGCACCTCGAAGGTCATGAAGGGCGGCTCCTTCCTCTGCCACAAGTCCTACTGCAACCGATATCGCGTCGCCGCTCGCAGCTCCAACACTCCCGATAGCTCGAGCTCGAACATCGGCTTCCGCTGCTGCCGCTAAACTCTCCCGGACGCTCTTTCTCTTGGCATCACAAGAGATACGTCTAAAATTTTTCCGTCTTCGAAATCACCCGCAGCCCTGATTCTGCATCTCTTGTGTTGAAGCGTTCAGGCCATTGCTGTGTCCCCTACGCAAAGTCCATGGATCTTCTTTAACTTGTTGGATTTGGCAGAGCTTTCGCTTACCGGCAACTGCAATGGTTTCTCCCCGGCTGGGACGATAAGGAGATCGTCTGGCCGTATAGCGGCCACGGGCCCTTCAGGGAGTTGCAAGTGCTTCCGCGCACTTTGCCACCCACGATAAAAACCAGAACCAACCCGGAGCTTCGGCCGAGCACGCAGGGCCGCTCCCTCTTTTAGGAGCAGTGATGAAAACCCGTCTGGATTTACCCGCACCTTCCCCAAAAATTCTTGCCCTTCTTCTGTCGGTCGTCGTCTTCCTGTGCCTTTCCGGCCAGTCAGCGCACGCGCAGTATCGCGCAGGCCTTCAAGGCACCGTGATCGATCCGACGGGAGCCGTCGTCCCCGGGGCCAGCATCACCATTGTCGACAAGGAGACAAATCAGACCCAGAAGGGCACCACCGACGGCGCAGGAAACTACACCTTCAACCGACTCGCGCCCGCGCCCTACACCGTTACCGTTGAAGCCCCGGGCTTTGCCACTAAAACAGTCGACAACGTCAGCATCGTCGGTGAAACAATGCAGGGACTCAACATCACCCTCGAAGCCGCAGGCGGACAGCAGTCCATCACCGTCACCGACACCGCCCCCGCCATCAACACTGCAACTGCGAATATCTCCGGCACCATCAGCGCGCAGCAACTGCAGACACTGCCCTCCTCCAACCGCGATCCCTACCAGCTCCTTCGCCTTACCCCCGGCGCTCTCGGCGACGCCTCGCAAAGTGGCACGGGACAGAGCTACTCTCTTCCCGGCAACGGAGGCATCGGCGGAAGCAGTGGCTCCGGCAGCATCTTCGCCGTAGAGAACCGCGCCCAGACCCAGGGCAACGGCGTCCGTGTCTCCGGCAACTCCTTTCAGATTGACGGCAGCCAGGTAAACTCACTCGCCTGGGGTGGCGGAGCCGTCATCACCCCCAACGAAGAGTCCGTGAAAGAAGTCCAGACCCATACCAGCCCCTACGATGCCACCGTCGGACGCAACAGCGGCTCACAAGTCCTCATCGTCTCTAAGAATGGCACCAACGAATTCCACGGCAGCGCCTTCATCAAGTTCCATCGTCCCGGGCTGAACGCCTATCAGCGCTGGAACGGTCCCGGCTCCGAGGGAGATACCGATCAACTACTGCGTGACAACAATCGCTTCAATCAGCTCGGCGGCAGCGTTGGAGGTCCCGTCTGGAAGAATCACATCTTCTTCTTCTTCTCCTACGAAGAACTCCGTAACAGCGGGCGCGATCAGGCTACGAAGTGGTATGAAACGCCTGAGTTCGACCAGCTGATCGCCAAGGCAAAGCCAGGCGGTGTCTCGGCGGCCATCGCAGGCTACCCCGGCGAGAGCGTCAACTATCAGTCCGTGGCGAGCAGCTCCAACTGTGCCTTCGCCGGTCTTAGTGCTGCCTACTGCCGCACGATTCCTTACAAGGGTGGAACAGCCCTTGATGTCGGTTCGCCTCTTCCGACTGCGCTCGGCACCTCCGATCCAACCTACATTGGCAATAACGCCCCCGGCACGGGCGGCGGCTTCGATGGCGTGCCTGATCTGTTCTATGTCAACACCGTCAACCCCAGCACTTCTACGAATCAACAATTCAACGGCCGCCTAGACTGGCAGCTCAACCCGCGCGATCTGATCGCCTACACCGTCTACTGGGTGCCGACCTCGTCCACCTCCTTCAACGGTCCCAACCGTACAGCCAATCTTTGGAACGTCGATCGCCTCGCATATACGCAGGCTGCACTCTGGAATCACATCTTCTCTCCGACGCTTCTTAATGAGTTCCGTTTGAATGGCGTTCGCTGGTACTTCAACGAGATCGCATCCAATCCTCAGGAGCCCTTCGGTCTTCCGCGTGGCAGCCTCGACACCATGGGCGGAATCGGAACCAGTGAGTTCCAGTACTTCGGCGCACCGGGACCCGGCAACTTCGCCCAGACCACCTATAATCTCCGCGACACCTTGACCAAAACCTGGGGCTCTCACAACATCCGCATGGGCTTCGACGGCTATCGAGAGCTCGATAACGACACTCAGACCTTCGCCGCCATCCCCGCCTATACCTTCCGCAACCTCTGGGAGTTCGCCAATGATCGGCCGCGCCTGCTGAATGGCAACTTCGATCCCCGCACCGGAACCCCGACCTCTGCTACCAAACACATCCGTTCTTACATCTACGCCGGCTACGTTCAGGATGACTGGCGCGTAAACGCCAACCTGACCCTCAACCTTGGCATCCGCTGGGAGTACTTCACCCCCACAACCGAGACGAACAACCAGCTCAGCAATCCTGTGCTTGGCACCGGCTCCCGCACCCTGACCGACGCCACCATGAAGGTCGGTGGCGATCTCTATAAAACCAGCCGCAACAACTGGGGACCTCAGTTCGGCTTCGCCTATTCCCTCAATCCCTCCTCAAATCATCTGGCTGTCGTACGCGGTGGTTTCGGCATCGCCTATAACCGCATGCAGCAGGCAATCACCCTCAACGGCCGGTCCAATCCTCCTCTTGTAACCAACGTCAACGCTGTCTGCACTGACACCGCCCTTACGAACTGCCCGGGCGTTCAGTATGCCGCGTCGGCAAGCGCAACCGATATCAACGGATATCCCTCCAATCCCGCTGCCATCGTCACGTTTGGTTCCAACGGTCTTCCGGTCGGAGGAGCTGCCCTGCAGATCGTTGGCATCCAGCAGGATCTCCCAACCCCTCTCACCTACAAGACGTCTCTTGGCGTGGAGTACGCCCTCACACCCCGTTGGATCGTCAGTGCCGGTTATCAGGGCAGCCTGTCGCGTCACTACACCCGGCAGAACAATCTCAACTGGATCTACTATCCCAATCTCAATCCATCCATCAGCAGCTTCAGCTACTTCTCGAACGATGCCACAGCCAGCTCGCACGCCTTCCTCGCAGAGGTCCGGCATACCTTCTCCAGGAGCTTCTCTCTCAACGGCCAGTACCGCTGGGGCAGGATCATGGATACCGCATCGCAGGATTACTACATCGATCAGTACCCCTACGACAACCGTTTCGCCTACGGTCGCGCTGACTACGACATCACCCACAACGTCAAGCTGTTCGGAACCTACGCTCCAAAGCTCTTCCCCAATAACAAGCTGCTCGAGGCAATCTTCGGAGGAATCCAGATCAGCGGAATCCTTCAGTACCACACCGGCTTTCCCTGGACTCCCATCTATGCCAACACCGGATGCAACGTCGTCTACGTGGGCAGCGGATACTGCAACCTCCGCCCCGGAGCACAGTTTTCCAACGGCACAGGAGACACCAGCAACGACACCTTCAAGCGCCAGGGTGGGCAGTTCCCCAATGGCGGTCTGGCCTACTTCGCCATCCCCGCCTACCCCACAACCGGAGCGCCGCCACCTCCAGGTGTAGGTCGTAACAGCCTGCACGGCCCCAACTACTTCGACACCGATATGGACGCTCAGAAGACCTTCGGCATTCCTCACAACACCATCTTCGGCGAGAACTCCGGCCTGACCATCCGCGCCATGTTCTTCAACATCTTCAACCAGACAAACCTGCTGCCCTTCAACACCGGAGACGGCAATACCCTCATCACCAGCAGCACCTTCGGTCAATCCAGTGGAGCCCTTGGAGCCCGCACCATCGAGTTCCAGGCCCGCTTCAGCTTCTAGGCAGGACCGCACCATGGACCACAACGGCACGTCATGCCGACAGGAGTGAAACTCTCAAGGAGTGTCATTCCAAACAGAGTGAAACACCTAAAGGAGTGTCATCCCGACCGGAGTGAAACGAAGTGGAAAGATCTGCGGTAAATCCCCGGATCCCTCCCCCTCCCGCCTCAGTCCGCACACCACCCTTGGCCATCCCATGAAATGCACCGGCGTGAAAAAGCGCTACCCGGAGACCCGATGCATCCCTTTTTACAATCCACCCGCAAAGCCCTCCTCGTGCTTCTCGTCTCCCTGGCGCTCCCCCTCTCCGCCCAGCAAACCATCCAGATCAACGCCAACGCCCCCACCACTCCCTTTCCTCATTTCTGGGAAGAGATGTTCGGCTCCGGCCGCGCCGCTCTCGTGCTTCGCCAGAGCTACCTCAACGACCTCAGAGCCGTGAAGCAGATCACCGACTTCCGCTACGTCCGCTTCCACGGCATCCTGCACGACGAGCTTGGCGTCTATAACGAGGACGAGCACGGCAACCCCGTCTACAACTTCGCCTACGTCGATCAGATCTACGACAACCTCCTCGCTAACGGCGTTCGCCCCGTCATCGAGATCAGCTTCATGCCCAAAAAGCTCGCCTTCAACCCCGACGCTCTCCATCCCTTCTGGTACAAGCAGAACGTCTCTCCTCCAAAATCCATGGAGAGGTGGGATGGCCTCATCACCGCCTTCGCAAAGAACCTCGTCTCGCGCTACGGTATCGACGAGGTCTCCCAGTGGTACTTCGAGGTCTGGAACGAGCCCAACATCGACTTCTGGGGCGGCGTGCCCAGCCAGCGAAGCTACTTCGAGCTCTACGACCACACTGCCCGTGACCTCAAAGCGATCAGCTCACGCCTTCGCGTCGGCGGCCCCGCAACTGCGGCAGCCCAGTGGGTCCCCGCCTTCCTCAAACACACCACCGAAAACAACGTACCCGTCGACTTCGTCTCGACCCATGGCTACGCCGACGACACCGTCGAGAACATGTTCCCGGACGATCCCAGCGTCCCCAAAGACCTCCCCATGGACCAGCGCGTCTGCCGCGCCGTCGCCAAGGTCCGCGGACAGATGAAGGCCGCCGGTAAACCCACCCTGCCGCTCTTCTGGACCGAGTGGAACGTCCCCGGCCACAACCAGTCCCGGGACACCACCTACGTCGGTCCCGCCCTCGCCAACACCGTTCGCCAGTGCGACGGCATGGTCGACATGATGTCCTTCTGGACCTTCTCCGACGTCTTTGAAGAAGGCGGCCCCGGCCCACGCCCCTTCATCGGGCAGTTCGGCCTCCGCGCCGAGTTCGGAATCAACAAACCCAGCTTCTACGACTTCGCCCTGCTCCACCAGCTCGGTGACTCGCGCATCGCCAATCCGGCTCAGGACGTCATCGTTACCAGATCTTCAGATGGCCACCTGAAAATCGCTCTCTGGAACCTCGTCGACCCCGACCCCGAATCGCTCCGCAACGGTAAGACCCGCACAATCACCCTCAGCCTTCAGGGTGTCCCCGCTGATGCACAGGTATCCATCCAGCGCGTCGACAACGAGCACGGAAACGTCCTCCCCGAGTACGCCAAAATCGGCAAGCCCGACTACCCCACCCCGCAACAGGTCGAGCAACTCAACAAGGCAACCGCACTCCCCGCCCCGGAGCAGACCCACCTCGAAAACCACCAGCTCACCCTCGAACTCGAACCCAACGCGCTCCTCCTTGTCACCGCAGCGCCGCACTAGTCCCATTAGCCGCATTGGCCGCTCCCTAATCTCCAGTGACCGGCGTATCCAAGTCGCTCACCACGGAAGAATCCCACCACAAAGCATCACCACTTCTTTGGAGATCCTCTCCTCCAAAGTGTCATCCTGAGCGGAGCGCAGCGAAGTCGAAGGATCTGCGGTTCGCCCACAATCGCAGCCCATCGATTAACCTGTCTAGAATCGGTGCAGTTATGTCCTCTCTGCCGATTCGATCTGTTACTTGCTTCGCAGCTTTCCTCTTGTTGTTCGTCATCTCTGCAGCAGGCCTCAGTGCGCAGGATCAGGTCGCAAGTCCGGCAACGAATACTGCAGAGATCGAACCTATCGCTCACATCCTTTGTGGTAAACAGGTCGCTCTGCTGGGTGAGCCGCCCATCCATGGCTTCGGGTACACGCTGGAATTCAAAGTTCAGCTCGTTCGTCGTCTCGTCGATGAGTGTCACTACAATGCGATCTTTGTCGAAAGTGGCGTGTATGACTACATCCACATCGAAAGGGAGTTGAGGTCTGGCCATGATGTGTCGGAGTCAATGATCTCCGCTGCAATCGGTGGCCTTTGGGCCAACAGAGAGGTAGAAGCCATGGTTCCCTTTCTTCGAGAAAGGGTGAAATCGGGCCGCCTCACCCTCGGTGGCCTTGACGATCAGATCGGAGCTGGCAGTTATGCTTCACTCCAGATGGCGCCTGATCTGGTGCAACCTCTGCATGGCGATGATAAGGCGCGTTGCCTCGCGATTCTTCAACGGCATCTGCTTTGGAAATACACAAAGGACGCTCCGTACGGTCCACAAGACAAGAACAACATGCTCGGCTGCTTGTCTGAAATTCAGACCCAGCTATCTTCCGCCAGGGAAGATAAGAGGTCCATCGAAGAGGACCAAGCCATGATCGACAGTCTTCAGCGAAATCTCGCACGAGACTTTACCGAAGATGACTTCACGAACAAAGATCAGAAGTTGAAATGGTTGAATGACCGCGACCGGTCCATGTATCTGAACTACAAATGGCTCCTTGCACAGCTGCCGCCGAAAAGTAAGGTAATCGTCTGGGCAGCCACAGTGCATACGGCAAAGAACTTGAGCGGCGTTGAGGGAGACGAGGGCAGAATCCCGTTCGGATCCTACATTCACAACAAGCGAAAAGACGGCGCTTTCTCACTGGGGTTCTCAGCCTACTCTGGCCAATACGCATTCATTCACCAGCCGATTCGACGTCTTGGCGACGCTCCACCGTCTTCCCTCGAAGCACAGATCTTCGCCCATACAAACTCAGACGTTGTCTACCTATCCGGCAAGCAACTCAAGAAGTACAACTCCGTTGCGGCGCGGCCTCTCGGAACCGCCTTCACGACCGCCCATTGGGATCGCGTTATGGATGGTTTGGTGCTCTTTCGAGCCGAACGAGCTCCCGCATGGATGAAGCATCCGAATCCCTGATGAAGAGGCTCCTCGTGTTCATCGCCACTCCATAAGATTCCGGGAGATCGGCGAGTTGTGAAAATATCTGCGGAAGAAGCTGGCCATCCCATCGCTCACCGAGCAGTGTCAAGCCCTCGCAGCTCACAAGTAAAACTAACCAAACCACTTGTAGATGCCGATATGTTACGCAGAAACCACTAGAATGGAATTAGCAGCTGAGAAGACAAAGCGACAATTGGAGCAATAAGTCCTCTGTTTTGATAGTTTGCCCGCAAACCACGTATTTTGAATAATTTACACTTCAAGTCCAGACCTAAGTCTCCTATTTCCAAGATTTTGCGCAAAAAAGCGGTAGGGGTGCCCTACCGCTTCACCGGAACACCGTATAGGGACGTGCGAGCCAGAATATACAGCGTCGATCCGTCCTTGCCACCGAAGACGAGATCGATCGGGCGCTCCGGAACCTTGAT
>NZ_JAEDXW010000013.1:0-165652 GCF_036877565.1 Edaphobacter sp. HDX4 | reverse complement strand
ATGGTGAGAGTGAGCCTTGATGGCTCCATCCAGCTTCCGCTTATTGGAACCCTGCACGTACAGGGATTGACCATCGCGGAGGCCCAAAAGCTGATTGCAGATACCCTGATCGCGGCAGGCATGTACCGCAACCCACAGGTGACATTACAGATCACTGAGTCACCCAATCAGGTGGCGACCGTCGTGGGAGAGGTCCATGGCATGATTCCGATCGTAGGCCAGAGCCGGCTGCTGGATGTGCTCACTACAGCGGGTGGACTTCCGCCAGCCGCGAGCCACACGATCACCATTCACCGTCTTGGCGTCGAGCAGCCGATCGTGGTCGATCTTGGCAATGATCCGATGACCAGCGAACGAAGGAATATCCCTGTCTTCGCTGGTGACACCATCATTGTTTCCCGCCTTGGAGTGGTTTACCTGCTCGGAGCCTTCAAGAATGTTGGCGCCATTCCGATTCAACAGAGCTCGCCGCTGACTCTCATCAAAGCCGCCACCCTGGCCGGTGGCCCCGGATTTGAAGGAAAGAAGGATGACCTTCGCCTGATTCGAACGATTGGAAATAATCGCACTGTGGTTCATGTGGATATCGATCGCGTGATCAAGGGCAAGGATCCTGACCCCGTGCTCCAGGCTGATGACATCATCTTTCTCCCCAGTTCGGCTATGAAGAGCGCGATCAAGTCGGGAGGTCTTGCCACCGTGCTTGGCTTTGCATCGCTTCTCGTTGTCGCCACCCGATAACGGTTTCTCGAGAAAGGACTGACTGCCTATCTATGACGTCACGCGTCCAACGAAGCGACGGAAACAGGAATCGCGTCAGACTCGCTTATCTTGTCAGCCATCCTATTCAGTACCAGGCCCCTTTACTTCGGCGCATCGCCCAGGATCCGCAGATTGACCTCACAGTTCTCTATGGCTCGGATTTCTCGGTCAAAGGCTACACGGACGAAGGGTTTGGCGGCATAGGAGTGAAGTGGGATATTCCTCTCCTGGAGGGATATCGCCACGAGTTCCTGCCTGCCCTGCGGGATAATGCTACCGTCACTCCGACCACTCCGATGAACTACGGCATTGCCCGCAGGCTGCGGGGCTATCGTGGGGCACCCGCTTTCGATGCGTTATGGGTCCATGGCTATGCCAGCGTTAATTCTTTTCACGCCATGACAGCAGCGAAAGCGCTCGGGATTCCGGTGCTGATGCGCTCCGACTCCTGGCTGGGAGATCGTGACCGCAGCGTGGCTAAGCTTGCGGCCAAGAGGCTATTCTTCCACACGCTCTCTCACATGATCGACGGCGTTCTGACCATCGGTACGCTCAACGCCGATTACTGGCGTTACTACCTGGGGAAAGACTTCCCCCTGTTCCTGGCGCCTTATGCGGTCGATAATGAATACTTCCAGCACCAATGTGCAGAAGCTGCTCTTCGGCGCGACGACCTGCGCCGCGAGCTCGATCTCTCTCCCGACCGGCCCGTCATCCTCTTCGCTTCCAAGCTTCAGACCAGGAAACGTGCAGAGGATCTGGTAGAGGCCTACAAACGCCTTTCTCCAGCCCCCGGCCGCGAGCCACATCCGTACCTCGTCTTTGTAGGCGATGGCGAGCAACGGGAGACACTTGAGCGCGCGGCTCAACAGACCGGCTTCCAAAGCATCCGCTTTTGCGGCTTCAGGAATCAGTCAGAACTTCCTCGGTTTTTCGACCTGGCAACTGTGTTTGTCCTACCCTCCCGGCACGAACCATGGGGCCTCATCGTGAATGAGGTCATGAATGCGGGGCGGGCGGTGATTGTCTCCGATGAGGTGGGCTGCCAGCCCGATCTCATTACGGATGGAGTTGAAGGAGCAGTCTTTCATGCAGGGGATGTCGAAGGTCTCACCGATGCGCTGCGCAGGACACTCGCCACCCCTGATATAGCCGCTGAGATGGGCCGGCGAGGCCTGGAACGAATTAATCACTGGAGTTTTGCAGAAAATTTACATGGCCTGCGGCAAGCATTGGCCGCAGTGACAAAAAAAATCACCGCTTAACTTGGAAGGCCCTTGGGGGATAGGAAATGCGGATTCTGCACGTTATCGAAACGCTGAGCCCTGAAGCTGGGGGTCCCAGCCAGGCTATACGGATGATCCTCAGCTATCGCGACATCGGCTATTTCGGCGAGGTGGTCACGCTCGACGATCCTTCCGCCCCGTTTCTCAAAACCCTCGATTTTCCCGTCTATCCGATTGGTCCCGTATCTTCCGGCTATGCCTACTCGCCGAAGCTGATTCCCTGGATTCAGCAAAACTATCAGAGCTATGACGGCGTCATTGTCCATGGCCTTTGGCAGTATTGCGGACGAGCCACGCGACAGGCGCTGGCCGGGCGCATGCCATACATGGTCTTTACCCATGGCATGCTCGACCCATACTTCAAGCGGGCCTTCCCGCGGAAGCACCTGAAGAAGTGGCTCTATTGGGTGCCCTTTGAGTACTGGGTCCTGCGCGACGCTTATCGTGTGCTTTTCACCTCTCCGGCAGAGAAGGTTCTTGCCGAAGAAAGCTTCTGGATGCATCGATGGAAGCCGCATGTGGTGCCCTACGGTGTAAGCGGACCGCCTTCCACCGATCCGTCCATCCTGCGCGAGACCTTCTACGGGCAGTGCCCTGAAGTTCGCGGACGACGGTTCCTTCTCTACCTCGGGCGCATCCATCGCAAGAAGGGTTGCGACCTCCTGATGGAGGCCTTCGGCAAGGTCGCTCAGCAGGATCCCGGGCTCGATATCGTTATGGCCGGCCCCGATCAGCAGGGGTGGAGAGGCGAACTCGAGCAGATCGCCGCCGCTGCCGGCGTCGAGAATCGCATTCACTGGCCGGGCATGCTCACGGGGGACAGTAAGTGGGGTGCGTTTTATGCCTGCGAAGCTTTCGTCCTGCCATCGCATCAGGAAAACTTCGGGATCGCCGTAGCGGAAGCTCTGAGCTGCGGGAAACCTGTCCTGCTCTCGGACAAGGTCAACATCGCGGAGGATATTGCGAACGATGGCGCTGGTCTGATGGAACCCGATACATTGGAGGGTACGCTGCGGCTACTGGAGCGTTGGATCTCGACCGGGCCCGAAGAGCGCGCACTCATGGTGAGCCGCACCTTTGACTGCTTCCGTCGCCGCTATGATATGCGCGAAACCGCGAAGACCATCATCGGACTCTTCGAGTCTGCAAAGACCTCCAGGGCGCAATAGGATCAGGACGAATCGCTATGCCAAGACCGGTTCATTACAACGCGGCCGATCACATCGCTGCAGAGACAGCAGCCGATCCATATCAGCGGCCCGCTTTTCCGCTAAGCCAGCGCCTTCGCAGGCTGGTGTGGAATATCTGCTGGGCTCTTTTGTATCGGACCTCGCCGCGGCCGCTTCACGGGTGGCGTACCTTTCTGCTTCGTTCCTTTGGAGCGATCATGGGACCGAACTGCCACTTCTACCCGAAGTCGAAGGTGTGGGCTCCCTGGAATCTTGTCTGCGCCGATCAGGTGACAGCCGCCGACGGGGCCGAGATCTATAACCCTGCGCCGGTCAACTTCGGCTCTCACGCCATCCTCTCGCAGGACGCCTATGTCTGCGGAGCCACCCACGACTATGACGATCCAGCCTTTCCGTTGCTGGCATACGCGATGAGCTTTGGTGCCTACAGCTGGGTATGTGCACGGGCTTCGGTGGGGCCCGGCGTCAGCTTAGGCGAAGGCGCTGTCCTCGGTCTGGGTTCAGTAGCCACCAGGAATCTGGAGGCATGGACAATTTACGCCGGCGTCCCCGCAGTCAAACTGAAGGAGCGCCGGCGTCATGATGTTTCGGCCTCAGGTGCGGAAGGTCTGTAACTTCGGCACTCTTATCGTGAAAAGACCGGCTTAGCTGCGTAACTTGGCGAGCAGATCTGTAGGATGGACGGGCTTGGCCAGGATCTCGAATTCGTGGCCCTGCACCCGCGCCTTCTCCAGGAGGTCAGCCGTGGCCGCCTGACCCGAGAAGAGCAGTATCTTGCAATTTGGCAGGCGCTGACGCGTCACGATCGCTGCCTCGATTCCTGTCATTCCCGTCATAATGACGTCACTGATCAGCATATCGGGCTGGAAGGTGTCGAGGATCTCAACTGCCTTCTCTCCGCTGAACACGGCACGCGCCTCAAACCCTGACTGATTCAGAATGATCGCCAGTGTATTCGCAATCACCTGTTCGTCATCAGCGACGAGTACACGCGGTTTTGGTGTCGTGGACATAAAAAGTTATTTCCTCATTCGAATTATTCAACACAAATTGCAATGTGATCAGTTGGGTTTGCCTCTTTACTATGGACCCTAGATACTAATGATACGCTGAGCGCAGGGCCTGCGATACCGCTCTGCTTCCGTTTCTGTCACATCATTTTCATCTGAAAACCATACTCCTATGCAGCAGATCATCATTCGCGCAGAACAGGTAGAGAAATACTACGCACAGCCGAGCGAGAACCGGATTCAGGTCATCTCGCCCACGGACCTGTCGATCAGCGAAGGCGAGATTGTCGCTCTGCTGGGGCCCTCCGGCTCGGGTAAATCTACCCTGCTGCGGATGCTGACCGGACTTTCCACTCCGTCTGCCGGCCAGGTGTACTGGCATGAAAAGCCGGTCGCGGAGGCGGATGTGAACGTTGCCATCGTCTTCCAGAGCTTCGCGCTCTTTCCCTGGCTGACGGTCATAGAAAACGTCGAGGCACCTCTGAAGGCGCGAGGCATGGATGCGGCTGATAGGCGTAAGCGCGCCCTTAAGATGCTGGATACTGTCGGCCTGGACGGCTTCCAGACAGCATATCCGAAAGAACTCTCCGGCGGGATGCGGCAGCGCGTCGGGTTTGCACGAGCTCTGGTCGTCGAACCAGAGGTACTGTTTATGGACGAGCCATTCTCCGCTCTCGACGTCCTGACCGCCGAAAACCTTCGCAGTGAACTGTTGGAGTTGTGGCAGAACAAAACCATTCCGACTCGCGCCATCTTCATTGTGACGCACAATATTGAAGAAGCGGTGCTTCTGGCTGATCGGATTATTGTGCTGGGACGAAATCCGGGCCACGTCCGGACTGACTTCAAAGTAGCCCTGGCGCATCCGCGCGAACGCAAGGCAGCCGCGTTTACCCAGCTGGTCGACTACATCTACAAGGTTCTTACGCAGCCTGAGGCAAAGCCTCCGGCCCTTCCCCTCACAGCGGCTGGGCGGCCTGTGCGCGATCAGCGGCAGATGCACTACCAGATGCTTCCTCATGCGCGGCCGGGTGGAATCGCCGGCCTGCTCGAGATTCTGCTCGACCACAACGGCAAGGATGACATCTATCGGCTTGCTGACGATCTTGCCTTTGAGAT
Source organism: Edaphobacter sp. HDX4 (assembly GCF_036877565.1). Classification (NCBI taxonomy): domain Bacteria; kingdom Pseudomonadati; phylum Acidobacteriota; class Terriglobia; order Terriglobales; family Acidobacteriaceae; genus Edaphobacter; species Edaphobacter sp. HDX4. Next base: position 160,285 of record NZ_JAEDXW010000013.1, on the reverse strand, counting down.
CGACGATCTGCTGCCTATCGTCGACGCGGCGCAGCTTCTCGGATTTCTCAAGGTTACCGAGGGAGATGCCGTAATCACCGGGACTGGAGCAGAGTTCGCGAACTCCGAGATTCTTCGCCAGAAGGAGCTCTTTCGCATCGCAGCGGTGGAGAATGTGCTTCTGCTGCGCCAGATCGTTCGCGCGATCGATGCGAAGAGCGACAAAACCGTTCCCGAAGAGTTCTTTCACGACATGCTGGACGAGCAGTTCAGCGAGGATGAAACTCTTCGGCAGCTCGAGACGGCTATCAACTGGGGCCGCTATGCAGAGCTGTTCGATTTCGACGCCTCGCGCCGACGCTTTATCCAGCCCGAGCACGAGCGTGAACCCGCCGAAGCTTCGGAGATCGAGGCATGATCCAGCTACCGGACAGCTTCAGCTACTTCCGGGATCGTGAGACTCTGGCCCGCTCGCAGGTCCTGCGCCGGAGCTGGCCCTTTCTGCTCGATCTATGCGTCGCCGGAATCGGTCTCGCCTGCTTCTACGCCGTCGTCCAGCTCGCGCGTTACTGGTTCGGACACCCGATGCCGGAGATCGTCATCTCCCTCAGCCCGAGCGCGCTTCCGCGCTACGCCTTTTACTCCGTCGTTCGCATCTGGCTGGCTTACGCACTCAGTCTGATCTTCGCCATCGGCTATGGCTACACTGCCGCCTACAATCGTCGCGTCGAAGCCCTGATGATCGCCGGGCTCGACATCCTGCAGTCCATCCCGGTTCTGAGCTTCCTTCCGGGTGTGATGCTGGCGATGGTTGCACTCTTTCCGTCACGCCAGATCGGCGTGGAGATGGGAGCCATCATCCTCATCTTCACCGGCCAGGTCTGGAACATGGCCTTCAGCTTCTACTCCTCGCTCAAGAGCATCCCGCGCGAGCTTCGCGAGGCCGCCACCATCTACCGCTTCTCTCCCTGGCAGCGGCTGATTGAGCTTGAGCTGCCCTACGCCGCCATCGGTCTGGTCTGGAACTCCATGGTCTCCGTCGCCGGAGGATGGTTCTTCCTGATGGCCTGCGAGATGTTCGTGCTGGGTTCGCGCGACTTCCGCCTTCCGGGACTGGGCTCGTACCTGCAGACCGCCGCCAGCACCGGCAATGCCGAGGCGATCATCTGGGGTCTATTCACGATGATCGCCATCATCGTGGCCACTGACCAGCTTCTCTGGAGACCAGTGATCGCCTGGAGCGACAAGTTCAAATTCGAGCAGGTGGAGACCACCTCCCGCGTCCGCTCGCCTTTGCTCCACCTGTTTCAACACTCCCGTGGACTTCTCAATCTGCGCAACCACACCATCCAGCCACTCGCGGAGAGCATCTACCAGCGACTCGCGGAGAACCGCCGCCGTATCGCCGCGAACGCTGTGCCTCTTACCCAGGAAGCTCGAAAGAGACGCGACCGTTGGAACAACACGCTGCGCGCAGTCACCGTGATCGTTGCTGTAGGCGGCGTTCTGTATGCAGCGATCCACGCGCTTTCGCTGCTCCACGAAGTTCGCCGCTCGGAGTTCTTCGAGATCATGGTTGGCGCCTTCGCAACCTTCCTCAGAGTCAACACGGCGCTTCTCCTTGCCTCTGCCTGGACCATCCCTGCCGGGGTAGCGATCGGGTTCCACCCGCGGCTCGCGCGCATCGCCCAGCCGGTCGCGCAGATCGCCGCATCTGTCCCGGCTACGGCGTTGTTCCCTGTAGTACTGATCGCACTGGTCAGAATCGGAGGCGGTCTTGGCATCGGTTCCATTCTGCTGATGATGCTCGGAACACAGTGGTACATCCTGTTCAACGTCATCGCCGGTGCGATGGCGATTCCGACCGATCTGCGAGAGGTCGCGGCGCTCTTCAAGTTCACCACGGCGCAGCGCTGGAAGACCCTTATCCTGCCGGGGATCTTCCCTTACCTCATCACCGGTCTCGTGACCGCCTCAGGCGGTGCATGGAATGCGAGCATCATCGCCGAATACTTTCATCTGGAAAACCACACACTGGAGACGGTTGGACTGGGAGCCGTTATCAGCGCCGCAACCGACTCCGGCAAGTTTCAAATCCTTCTGCTTGCCACGATCGTGATGGCCGCAATGGTGGTCACGATCAATCGTCTCGTCTGGCGCCCACTCTACCGGCTCGCGGAGACTCGTTACAAGGTAGGCGCCTGACTTCCCTATCGCTGCTCGATCCGCCGCTGCCGAAGCGCAAAGACCACAGCCAATAAGGGCGGCGCCAGCAACACTCCCCAGAACGGAATCAGAATCCCGAGCACAATTGGTCCGAGAAAAGCCGCCCACCACGGAACCTTCGTCGTTCTGTGCAGCACGTAAGGTCCGATCACCAGACCTTCAAGGATTGCGATCAATCCGTACAGTCCCAGCACCAGCCCAAGCCGCCACCAGTCATCCGATCCCTCGAACGCAACCGACAGCACAGGGCCGATCAGCGCAATCATTCCGCCGAAGGTTGGAATGATCTGGAGCACAGCTCCAAGCAGCGCCCAGAAAGGTGCAAACGGAACCCGGATCAGCTCCAGTCCAACAAACCACAGCACACCGACGATCAGCGCATCCAGAGTGGCCGCCCGCCACCAGTTGACCAGCGCGCCGCCTGCGGTGCGAAAGGGAGACTGCGGTGTGCCCGGTGTCGTCATACCAACCCGATCATTCCTCTTCTGCATCAGACGCTTGAGAACCTCTAAGCTCCTCTAAAGAACTAACCTACGCAATACTGGGCCATCCTGTCAGGGGCTACCTCTGCCTTGCCACAATGACGCTTCGGTCACGACACGAAAGGAAGTACACATTCATGGCAGTTATGATGCAAGCCTTTTACTGGGACTGTCCTATTAAGGAAGAAAAAGAAGGTGAGTGGTGGAATCATCTTGCGGAAAAAGCTCCGGAGCTCGGCAAGGTGGGCTTCAACGCCTTCTGGCTGCCGCCCATATGTAAGGCTGCCGAAGCGCGATCTCCCGGATACGATCCCTACGACTACTTCGATCTCGGCGACTTCGACCAGAAGGGCAGCGTGAAAACCCTCTACGGAAATCGCGCGGAGCTCGAGAACTTGATCAAGATCCTGCGTCAGAACAATATCGGAGCCTACGCCGACATGGTCATCAACCACAACTCCGGCGCGGATGAGGAAGAGGTCAATCCGATCGACGGCGAGAAGCGGTGGACCAAGTTCAATCCGAAATCCGGACGTTTTCCACGTGACTGGAACTGCTTCCATCCCTCACGCTACGAGCGCGTGATGATCGAAGGCGAGAACTTCGCCGGCTTCCCTCATCTGTGCCACCGCAATCCGCGCGTCTACACTGCGATGTTCGAGTATGCACGAATGGTCATCGAGGAGCTGGACTTTGATGGCTTCCGTTTTGACTTTGCAAAGGGCTATGGCGCGTGGATAATCGGCCTGCTTGCAAAGTATCGTTACGAGCGTGACGGCAAGGAGTTCTCGCCATTCGTTGTTGGAGAGTACTGGTCGGGCCCCGACGACATCGGCGCCTGGATCGATGGCGTACGCTCCGTAACCGATAACCAGATCGCCGCCTTCGACTTTCCCCTTCGCTACAAGCTGAAGGATATGTGCGACACCCTTCAGTACGACCTCCGCAATCTGACCAATGAAGGCACAGTAGCCGCGTCACGCCCCTTCAATGCTGTCACCTTCGTGGATAACCACGACATGGGCGGCAACGAGATCGTCAACGATAAAAACCTCGCGTACTCCTTCATCCTGATGAACGAAGGCTATCCCTGTGTCTTCTGGTACGACTACTACAACCTTGGACTGGCGCGGCCCGGAACTCCGAATGGTATTGACGCCCTCATTGACGCGCATCACAGATATGCCGGCGGCGAGGCCATCATCCTGCATGCAGACCCGGACCTCTACATCCTGCAGCGTGGAGGATTCGAAGGAAAGGTCGGGTGCATCTACGTTCTGAACAACCTGGGTGACCAGTGGTCCGGAACCTCCGTCAAGACGCAGTGGCCCAATCAGAAGTTCAGACCTGTCGCATGGGACGGCCACGATATCGCTCATCCCGATGAACGGACCACCGATGGTCAAGGAAACGCCGAGTTCCCCGCTCCTCCGCGAGGATATGCGGTCTATGCTCCGATCTTCGAATAGACCGTGAACCGGGCCGCAATCAGAGATACATTCTGCTGGTTGCGGCCCTTTCCTTCCACCCCAAACTTCTCGTCAGACGAGAGAATCCTTCCCTTCACGACCCCGTGTTGCTACGCCCGTCCCGGTACACGTGCCGATGCTATCCTTAAGCTATGAAATTCGGCGTTCTGGTCTTTCCGGGCTCCAACTGCGATCACGACACTTATAACGTCATCGAGAATCTGATCGAGCAGCCAGTTACCTTTCTCTGGCACGCATCGGAAGATCTTGAAGACTGCGACGCGATCCTGATTCCGGGAGGATTCGCCTATGGCGACTACCTGCGCACCGGAGCCATCGCGAAGTTCGCTCCCGTCATGCAGTCCGTCATCAAATTCGCCGGAAATGGCGGTTTGGTCTTCGGCATCTGCAATGGCTTTCAGATTCTCTGCGAGTCCGGCCTGCTTCCCGGCGCGCTGATGCGCAATGCCAATCAGCACTACATCTGCAAACAGGTCCATCTGCGGACGGAGACGGCAGACTCGCCCTTCACTCACGGGCTGGAGCGCGGGCGCGTTCTCCAGATGCCCATCGGCCACATGGAAGGCAACTACTTCTGCGACGCCGAGACTCTGGCAAAGCTCAAGTCCGAGGATCGCATCGCCTTCCGCTACTCCACTGCCGCAGGAGAGATCACACAGGACGCAAATCCTAACGGTTCGCTTGAGAACATCGCAGGAGTTCTGAGCGAAGGCCGCAATGTGCTCGGCATGATGCCGCATCCCGACCGCTCCAGCGAGAGCCTTCTCGGCTCTGCCGACGGTCTGCTCCTCTTCCGCTCGATGGTCGAATCCCTCACTCTGGCCCGGTAATTCCCTGTCCGCTACGACGACGCTGCTCCACGATTTAATCCATGATTGATATCCATCATCATCTCCTCTGGGATCAGGACGACGGCGCAAAGAGCCTAGAGCTCTCGCTTGAGATGGCGCAGATGGCAGCCGCGGACGGCATCACTCACATCGCCTGTACACCGCATGCGAATGACTACTTCGACTACGATCCGCAGGCCATCTCCGCAAAGATCACCGAGCTCCAGCATCTTCTCGAGCAGCGCCGGATTCCCATCACGCTGGGCCGCGGTTGCGACTTCCATACCTCCTACGACAACATCCAGCTGGCGCATGAGGATCCCACCCGCTTTTCCATCAATAGCGGCAGCTACCTGCTCGTCGAGATTCCCGACCAGGCACTTCCCCCGGCTCTCAACGAAGTCTTCTACGAGATGCAGCTGGATGGGCTAATTCCTGTTCTCACACACCCGGAGCGAAACCTTACGCTGCAAAGAGATCTCTCGCGCGTGAAGGATTGGCTGCGAAGCGGTGTTCTGGTGCAGGTCACAGCGGGCTCGGTGATGGGAAAGATGGGAAAGACGGCACAGCGCATCGCTCACGAGATGCTGTCCAAACGCTGGGTCCACTTCCTCGCCACCGATGCCCACAATGTAACCTCGCGCCCCCCCAGAATGCGGGATGCCATGGAACTCGTCGCTGAGAAGTACGGCTCCGACTACGCTCACCTCCTCTGCGTCTCCAATCCCCTGGCCGCCTTTATGAACAAGCCCCTGCAGCCGCAGCTTGAGGCGCTGGATCTCTATGAGGACGAGATCCCCAAAAGCTGGTGGCAACGTCTGACAGGACGTTAGCCTCAGCAGAGATACGAGCGCTCCGACACTCGAAAACATATACTTCGGACTAATGCTCATCTCTGTCTTCGTAATGACCTGGCTCGGCATCGGCGCTCCGTTCCAGGGCTCTCCGTCACCGCCTGACCTCGCGAGCCTGATTCACAGCCTTCCCGCAGAAGTTCGGCTCAATTCTCCGCAGCCCGGGCTGAAGCTATCGGAAGTACTGGGAAAGGCTCCGCTCCAAACAGTGGAGATCGATCTTCCAGCGCTCATCGAATTAACGGAATCCCCCGACGATCGAACCCGATCTATCGCGATCTTGTCACTTCTTGGCCTCGTACTGCCGGGCGAAGATTCGAATCCACCGGTCGATACCAAACGTCAAAGTCTGCTTCTTCCGTATGTCTCCCGCCTAGCCCCGCGTCTCTTTGATCCCTCTACCGCCGCGCCTTGCGGGCTCCTGTTCAATGTACTGAGCTTTATTCGACCTCCCTCTGCTGACCTTTCCCATATTCTTCTTCAGGTCCTGGAGGATCCCCGCAGTACGAAGCCGCTCCCGCCTCCTCCAACGCCAAAAAACGAACTGCCTCAAAGCCAGCTCTATGTCGGAGCGAACGCCGTCTCGGGGTTGCTGAATACAGGAGCTACTTTTTACAGAGACCCTGTGTCCAACATCACTGAGGGCTACGATACGGAAGAGGTACAACAGGCGATTCTGCGGTTCATCAACCGCCCCGATCAAACTCCGGTATCCCTCTCCTGGACCATCCAGATCATCGCTCGTGCGCAGCCTCAGAACCCGGCTCTAAACGACAGGCTGCTCCTGTTTCTGGACGCCGAGGATCCTGCCGTTCGCATGGAACTGCTTCGGGCACTACCCCATCTGACCTTCTCACAACCTGCCTACGCTTCGGCCAAGGCGCATCTGGCGCAGATCGTATCAGCTCCCTCCAGCTCCGCCGAATTTCGTAGCACGGCAAACGCAATTCTCAGCTGCTGGGATAACAATCGCCATCACCTCTGCCACTAATTCCCCGTGCCGGCGCTCTCAACCTTCGGTCAACTCGGCCTCTGCTCCGGAGCAGCCTGGAGCCGAACACGAAAGCTCCTGCGAATCAGCGGCGGAATAGGACCTGCCTTGCATCCGCGGGCCACCAGGATGCATCCGAGCGGATAAGGGTCACCTGCGGGCCAGCCACCGCCGGGCCGCTTAATCTTGCTGAAATTTTCTTTCTCCCCCGGTGGAGCTTCGAATCAATCCCGGCGCAAAACGGGAGTAAGCTGTCAGTACGCTGATTTCCTAACGAGGCGACCATGCCATCCACCATCACGCCGATCAACACAGAGTGGGAGAAAAAACGCCGCGTCGATGATCACGATAGCGGGCACGGTCGTCGTCCACCAACCGACAAGCGAACCGGCGGTGGAGGCGACAATGACAACTGGAACGATCGGCCCCAGGGTCGCCGCGGACCTCGGGAGAAGCTGGCTCGCGCCCGTCTAGGTCTCTTCTTTGCCCTCGCAGGCGACACCATGTTCTTCGTCGCCATCGTGAGCGCCTTCTTCGTCGCCCAGGGAAGCAGCCATATCGACGCGTACAACCACTACATCAACGAGTGGCTCCCGACTGCGATCCCGCCCATCCTCTGGCTCAATACCGCCGTCCTTCTCCTCAGCTCCGTCACGATGGAGATCGCCCGCCGCACCATGTTCCGTGAAAACGATGTCATGGACGAGTGGCTTGGCCTGGGCAAACCCATCACCCGCCGCGCTCTGCCCTGGCTCGCCGCCACGACCTGCCTTGGTCTGCTCTTCCTCGCAGGTCAGTCGGAGGCCTGGCGACAGCTCGGGATCCAGCACGTCTTCTTCGCCTCGAATCCCAGCAGCCACTTCTTCTACCTAATCACCTACACCCACGCCCTCCACCTCTTCCTTGGAATCGGCGCCCTGGGGGCCTCGCTGATCGCGCTCTACGTCTCGCGCAATCTTGAAACCCGCCAGATCCTGGTCGACTGCACCGGATGGTACTGGCACACCATGGGTCTCTTCTGGATCTTCCTGTTCGCGCTTCTGGCGTTCTTTCAGTAGACCATCGCTACCCGCTCGCGTTCGCCCTCCTCCTCTGCCCGCCGCCTCTGAGGTACACTTCCGCTGTGGAGAGTGTAGACGCCAACCGGTCCTCGAGCTCCGGCGCGGGTCTTAAAGTCGCATGGCTCGTCATTGGCTGCACATTTGTCGCCTCGCTCATCGCATCTGTCAGCATGATCGCCAAGACGATAAACTGGCTCCGTCAGCACGGTGCTACTGTACCCGCAACCTACACGGTGACCACGCGGCTCTGTGAAGGCATCTTTGCGGTCAGCTCAGCCGGCCTGGTGATCCTGGTTGTAATTACGATCCTGCGCAGCTATCGGAACCAATAGTCGTAAAAGAAAAATCCGCAGCCAGCGCCGCGGATCTTCTTGAATTGCCTGCTCTTCGAGCTACCGGCCCTTCTTCCCAGCCTTTGCCGCGGTCTTCGGCAACGGCTTCTTGGCGGCGGGTTTCGGGGGGGCCTTCTTGGCCGGTTTCGCTGCTGTCTTCTTCAAAGGGGCCGGTTTTTTGGCGGGAGCCTTCTTTGCCGCCACAGCCTTTTTGGCCGGAGCTGCCTTGACCGAAGCCTTCTTGGACGCTGCCTTGACCAGCTTCGCTGGCGCCTTCACCGGAGCCTTCTTGGCTGGAAGAGGTGCAGCCTTCTTAGCCGGGGGAGCCTGCTTCACTGGTTTCGCCGCAGCCACTGGCGCTGCGGTCTTTTTAGCAGCGAGCGGAGCGGGCGCCTTGGCCGCAGCCTTCTTCGCCGGCGCACCCTTTCCGGAAGCGGCGGCGGCAGGGGCGCCAGCCTGAGCCGCTGCCTCGGCGGTATCAGATTCCATGGCGGCCACTTCCAGATCTTCGACCGGTGCCGCCGCAGCCTTCTTTCTTCCTTTGCCCGCCTTGGGCTCTTTGCGTCCTCCGCGAGCACGACGCAGGTTGACCGGCGGCGGTGGCGCAGGCGGAGAGTACGGCTCAAGAAATGCCTTTTGTTCCTCGACCGTAGACAGTCGATTGTCCATCAACTCGAAGAACAGCTTCTCGACCAGTTCCTCGTAGCCCGGCAGGTCGGATGTGATGCGCATCTCCTGCATCAGCGCATAGGGAATCTTCTGCCTTGCCTGCGGCCAGTCGGTATAGAAGCTCTTCAGCTTGTTCTGGACTCCCGCACCCTTTGAGTGATGTGCAGCCCACAGGATGGCAACCGGAGACGCCGAGTGCAACAGCTTCCACGCCTGCGAAGGAGTCGCAGCTTCCTTGCCTGAGAGTTGAGCGGCGAAGGCCTTGCCGGCGGCTTCGAGACTGTCGATCTCCCTCACAAAGCCCTGTCGCACAAAGCTGCTCTTGAGTGCCGCCACGTCCTTGGGGGCCATCTTGGCGGTCAGCAGCGGGAAGTTCGCCGCCGCAGCCTCCGCATGAATGCCATGGATCTGGAGCTGCATCTGGGCTTCCCGCAGTTTTTCAAGCTCCGCCACATTGGCCTTGCTCATCGAGACAGCCGGATTCAGGTGCTTCATCCAGCCTTCCGACTCGAGGCGACCCAGCACCCGCAGGGGATCCTCCTCCTGGAAGATCTCAGCCGTCTCGTAGCCGCGCTGCCAGTCCGACATCGCCGAGATGTATCCCTCTTCCTTGCCGGTCTCATAGCGGCCGCGCGTACGCTCGTCCATCTGCCAGCCGAGACGGGCCATCAGCCGAACCGCCCGGATCATCCTGACCGGGTCCTCAATGAATCCGTAGTTGCTCACCAGCCGGAGCTCGCGGTTCTCGATATCGGCGACCCCATTCAGGGGGTCCATCAGCAGACCATACGACCCCTCGTTCAGCGAGAGAGCCATGGCGTTCACCGTGAAATCACGACGGCGGAGGTCGTCCAGAATAGTGGCCGCCTTGTAAACCGGCTTACCCGGCTTTGGATACGTTACCGACAGAGTCGAGCCGATCTCCATCCGTACGTTGCCGGGGAATTCCACGAACAGTGACTGGGTTCCCTCGGATTCGCCGGAGAGGGTCGCGCCAATTTTCTCTATTTCTTTCTTCAACTTGACAGCGTTCCCTTGAAGAACTACATCAAGGTCCCGCACCGGGGAGCCACTCGTAAGATCGCGGACGGCCCCGCCCACCAGGAAAATCGTAAGTCCTTTGGAACGTGCAAGTTCCCGTACCTTCTCAAGTGCGTCTCGCTGCGCTTTTGAGAGACGGTTCTCCAAAAGGTAAATGTAATCGGCCATATCGGTTGCATTCGCTCCAAAGCCGGTCTTAAACGTGACTTCCCGTTCTAGCTGGCTTACCTAAGCCACAGGAAATCAATCGTTTAGAATGGTCTCAATACCGAGACACAAAAGGTGAATGTAACACAGCGGTAGTAAATTGACTACTCTTATGGCACCTTTTTCGGTATAACCCGCGCCCGGCGTGCGACAATCCGCGGAAAGGAAATCATGTCCTCGGCACACAAAAAAGTGATCGTACGACGCCTTCACGGCGATACGCTGCCAGGCTATCTGCCGCTCTCTGGCTTTGTCCGGCTCCGGGCGGGAGACAAAGAGCGGGTCCTCGATCTGCTGGATCTCTCAGGTCGGGTCCTTTCAATCAGTCTGGCCGAGATAAAACATATCTGCTACGTCCGCGACTTCAATCTTGGCGACACGGTTAACCCCGAACGCCTCACCCGCCGCACCTTCCTCGCCCGTCCTCGTACAGAGGGCCTCTGGCTCCGGCTCTCGTTCCGAGGTCAGGCGACGCCCGCCAGCGAGCCCGAACAGTTCGAAGGTCTGGCTCCTCTGGACCTTAACCTGCTCGACGACGCCCTCAACGACGCCGGGCTCTTTCTTATCCCTCCCGATGTCCGGTCTAACACCCAGCGCATCTACATCCCGCGCGCCTCGATCTCGGACCTCCAGCTCCTGGCCGTCATCACCACCCCCTCCCGCAAGAAACCTCTTCCCGGTGGCTCAACCTCCTCCCTGCAGGAGGATCTCTTCCGGGCGCTGCCCTCCGACAGCAGGCCCAACTGAAACCAAGGCTCTGCCTCGCTGTAGAATCCGTCCATGAAGCTCGCCGATCTCGCCCAGCATCTTGGAGCTGCCCTTCGGGGGGATCCCTCGACCGCAATTACGGGAGTCGCCTCTATCGAAACGGCTGGCCCCGGCGACCTGACCTTCGTGGCGAATCCTAAATACTCCGCCCTGGCCCGAACCACCAAAGCTTCAGCCGTTCTCGTCGAGCCGGACTTTGCCGAAATCTCGGCAGCCACCCTCCGCATCGTCAACCCGTACCTGGCCTTCGCCCGCTCGATCGAGATCTTCTACCAGCCCCCTGTCTACCCTCCCGGAATTCATCCGACCGCAGTCATCTCTCCCTCGGCAAAGATCGGGGCCAACGCTCACATTGGAGCCTATGTTGTCATTGGAGATAACGTGACGATCGGCGACAATGCCGTCATTCTTCCCCATGCCGTCATCTATTCGCATGTCCAGGCGGGACACCATCTCTTCCTCCACGCCCATGCCGTTGTCCGGGAGAACTGTCGGTTAGGCGACCATGTCATCCTCCAGAACGGCGCAGTCGTCGGGGCTGACGGCTTTGGATTTGCTCGCCGCAGCGATGGAAGCTGGTACAAGATTCTCCAGTCCGGCCCTGCCGTGCTCGAGGATTCCGTCGAGATCCAGGCCAACGCCTGCATCGATCGTGCCTCCATCGGCGAGACCCACATCGGCCCCGGGGTCAAGGTCGACAACCTGGTCCAGGTGGGGCACGGCTCCACTGTCGGAGCGAACACCCTTCTCTGCGCACAGGTTGGGCTCGCCGGCTCGACCACCATCGGCAAAGGAGTCATTCTCGCCGGCCAGGTTGGAGTCGCGGGTCACTGCACCGTCGGCGACGGTGCCATTGCCACCGCGCAGAGTGGAATCCCTGGCGACGTGGAACCAGGTAAAGTTGTCAGCGGCTATCCTGCCATTGATAATCGTCAATGGCTCCGCGTTGTTGCGCTCGTAAATCGTCTCCCCGAGTTGTTGCGGGGTATCCGTTCCGCTTCAAAACCCTGATCGAACTAGCCAGAGGGCAAAAAACCCGAAGGCTGCGCGACCTGATTGTAAACTTTTGCATCCAACGCCCTAGTGATGGCTGAGCCGCCCGAGAACAGTACGACAGGTGTGTCCAAAACTGCCCATGATGTTCGCGTTCTACTGCTCGATGATGAGCCTGCGAATCTTCATCTACGCACCGCCATTCTGCGGCAGCATGGTTACAGCTGTGTGCCCGCCTCCACCATCGAGGAGGCGACCGAGGCCTTCAACGACATCGATATCGCGGTACTCGACTATCACCTGGGTTCAGGCCGCTTTGGCACGGAAGTAGCCACACATCTCCGCCGCAGCCGCCCCCAGGTTCCCATCATCATCCTCTCGGCCACTCTCGAGCGTCACTTCGGCGGCGCTGAGGACATGCATCTCCTCAAGGGCTACAGCTCCATCGAAGACCTGCTCTCCGCTCTCAACGCGCTCAAAGCCAAGCGCCTCGGAGCCCCTGTTGTCGTCGATGCCCGCGACTTCTTCTACTCGCGAATCTCGCTCGCAATCGGGTCCGACGTCCTCGTACAGATCTTCGATGATCACGGCGTATGGCTCTACTGCAACGAGAGCGCGGCGGAGTATCTCGGTCAGACCCGCGACTGGTTTCCCGGGCGCTGCGTCTTCGATGAGATGCCCACCCTGATGCGCGACTGGCGCGATGTCCTTCGCACCGTCGCACTCACTCGCGAGACCTATATCGACCGCACCCGTCGCGGCCTCCTTGCGCTTCCCCGTCACGGTGAGCAGAACGTAACCTGGAGCGTTCTGGCCTTTCCAATCACGCTCCACGATGCCCGCACCGGAGTCGTGCTTACCGCACGCATTCTCGAACGCTCTTCCCCGTTCATCTGATTGCCAGTCGCACTCGGCGGCCCGAGGTACACCCTCCGCTACGCCTTACCGCGTACATGGCTGTTACGCTTAATCTGTATGCGTCTTCTTCGCGCTTCTCTTGCGCTGCTTCCTGTGCTCCTCTTCGTCGGCTGTCACTCAGCCTTCGTTGAAGCGACCGTCTCGAACCGAACCTCCCAGCGCCTTGAACTCATCGAAGTCGACTACCCCAGTGCGAGCTTTGGAACCCAGGCCCTCGATCCGGGCGCCGACTTCCACTACCGGTTCAAGGTTCTCGGCGAGGGCAAGCTCACGCTCACCTATACCGACGCTGCCAACAAGGAACAGAAATCCAACGGCCCCGAGATCAAGGAGGGCGCCGAAGGACCGCTCCACATCGTCGTTGAGCCCTCCGGAACGAAGTGGCAGAACAACACCGCCATCCACTAACGCAGAGCCCGTCCCAGCAAGGCTTCATCGTCTGCCAGGAAAGTGCAGCGTCGTTCGAGACCCGGCCATCTAACCAGACATGAGCATGGAAAAAGTTAAACTTGGTTCACAGGGTGCAGTCGTCTCACGCATGGGGCTCGGCTGCATGGGAATGAGTGAGTTTTACGGCGAGCGCAACGATGAAGAATCCGCCGCCACAATCCTTCGCGCACTCGACCTCGGCATCAACTTCCTCGATACGGCAGATACCTATGGCATCGGTGACAACGAAGAACTCATCGGCCGCACTATCCGCTCGCGCCGCGACGAGGTCTTCCTCGCCACCAAATTCGCCCATGTTCGCAGGAAAGACGATCCGGCCTTCTGGCAGATCAGCGGCAAGCCGGAGTACGTCAAATCTGCCTGCGACGCGTCGCTCAAGCGGCTCGGCATCGAGTACATCGATCTCTACTATCAGCACCGCGTCGATCCCGAAGTCCCGATCGAAGAGACCGTCGGTGCCATGGCTGAGCTTGTAGCAGCGGGCAAGGTCAAGTATCTCGGCCTGTCCGAGGCCTCTCCCGCCACCATCCGCCGCGCCCACAAGGTCCACCCCATCACCGCGCTTCAGTCCGAATACTCCCTATGGGAGCGCCACGTCGAAGACGAGATCCTGCCGACGGTTCGGGAACTCGGCATCGGCTTCGTCCCCTACTCTCCGCTGGGTCGTGGGTTCCTTACAGGAACCATCACCAAGCCGAGCGACCTCGGCGCAGGAGACTTCCGCGCCCAGCGCTACCCAAGGTTCGAAGGCGAAAATCTGGACAGGAACCAGGTTCTCGTCGACCGCGTCCGCATCATCGCCGAACGCCGAGGCGTCAAGCCCGGTCAGCTCGCCCTTGCATGGGTCCTGGCCAAGGGCGAGGATCTCGTTCCGATTCCCGGCACAAAACGCAGAAAGTATCTGGAAGAAAACGCCGCGGCAGCAGAGATCAAACTCACCGCGGAAGAGGTCCAGGAACTGGAAGCCGCCGTCCCGCTGAACGAGGTCGTGGGCGACCGCTACGCTCCCGCCAGCCTGCAGTCGATCGATCGCTCCCGGTAGTCCTGCACCAAGACGCCAGCGGACCTTTCGCAGACTGGAACCGCTGGCGTCTACCGTCTCGACAACGTCTAGTCTTCTCCTGTGCCGCCCGCGCGTTTTCTATCCGGATCTCTTGCCCTGTCTGTCGCTGTTATATCGTTTGGCGACGGCGGCGCCTTCTTGTTGCGCGACGAATACATGAAAAATGCCACCAGAATCAGGACGACCGCGAAACCTAATCCTACGAATGTCAGCATCAGCGCTTTACCTCCAGCCTCATCAATCGGCGTCTCTGTGGTTGGATGCCTTCCGTCCGCCACGGGCAAGCCGGCGCTGCCTTACTCTTTCCATTGAGGTATTTACTCTTCTGCCGCTGCTATCCTGTCCCTATGTCACGCGGTTACTTCATCACCTTCGAGGGCCTCGATGGTTCCGGCAAAACCACCCAGCTACGCCGGCTCGCTGCGTCGCTTCAGTCTGAAGGGCACAAGGTCGTCACGCTGCGTCAGCCCGGCGGAACCGCCCTTGGAGACCGCATCCGTTCCATCCTGCTCGACTCCCGTTCCGAGGCCACTCTGGGAGCCATCGCTCCCCTCTCGGAGATGGCGCTGATGTTCGCCGACCGCGCCCAATCCATCCACGAGATCATCCTTCCCGCACTCGACTCCGGGGCCATCGTTCTCTGCGACCGCTACACCGACTCGTCAGAAGCCTACCAGGGAGCCGGGCGCGAGCTTGGCTCCGAGCGCATCCTTGCCATGCATCGCGCGGTCTGCGACAACCTGCAGCCCGACCTCACAATTCTGCTGCTTCCCTCATTGGAGGCATCGCTTCGCCGTGCCCGCCGCCGCAATCAGCGCCACGTTCAACAAAAAGGCACCGACGAGAATCGCTTCGAACGCGAAGATGACGCCTTCTACCAACGTATCTATCGTGCCTACGAAGTCATCGCATCCCGCGAGCCGCAGCGCGTCGTCGCACTGCGCGAGGACGCCTCCATTGTGCAGATCGAGACCCACATTCGTGAGATCGTCTCGCTGCGCATTCCCGCTCCAGTCATCTAAAACCCAATGAAGCATTCAAAAGACAGAAAGTGGAGGTTGCCCCCCGGACTTCCCCACCCGCTTCATTTTTATGCGTTCAAACCGTGGGTAAAGCTCGGCGAGCCCATCCGCCTCTTCGAGTACCTCCACCGGACCTATGGGCCCATCGCGCACTATCGCTTCATGGGAACACCCATCATCTTCCTCAACGATCCGGAATACATCCGCGAGGTCCTCGTCACCCAGGCATCCTCCTTCGTCAAAGAGCGAACCGTCCGCAGGATGAAGATTCTCCTCGGAGAAGGCCTCATCACCTCGGACGATCCTATCCATATCCGGCAGCGACGCATCGTCGCCCCGGCCTTCCATCGCCAGCGCATCACCGCCTACGCGGAAGAGATCGTCGCCAGCGCATCGCATCACGCCGACACCTGGAAGGATCAGCAGTCCATCGACATCTCCGCCGCCATGATGGCACTCTCGCTCGAGATCGTCGCCCGCACCCTCTTCAACACTGAGGTCACAGACGATATCCGCCGCATCAACGACGAGGTCAACAGCATCATGGACCTCTACCACTTCCTCATCGCCTTTCCCCGTATGGAGAGCGTGCTCCACCTGCCCATTCCTGGAGTCATGAAGTTCCGTCGCTCCAAGGCGAGGCTGGACAAGGTCGTCAATCGCCTTATCGCCGAGCACAAACGCCACGGCGTCGACAGGGGAGATCTCCTCTCCATGCTGATCAGCAGCCGCGACGAACAGGCCGACGCCTCCGGTCAGCACACGGGAATGTCCGATGAGCAGATCCGGGACGAGGTGCTCACCATCTTTCTCGCGGGCTACGAGACCACAGCCAACGCTCTCGCATGGACCTGGTACCTGCTCTCCCAAAATCCGGAGGCCGAAGCCAGGCTGCATGCCGAACTCGATCAGGTCCTTGGCACTAGCCATGACATGCCATCGCAGGTGTCATCCCGACCGGAGCGAAGCGAAGTGGAGGGATCTGCGTCCCTTCCGCCATCCGTCTCCCACCGGCTCCCCACACTCGCCGACTATCCGGCGCTCCGCTACACCGAGCAGGTCTTCGCGGAGTCCATGCGCCTCTATCCTCCGGCCTGGGCCATGGGAAGGCTGTCTACCAGGTCTGTGACTCTCGGCCCCTACTGTATTCCGCCCGGAGCTCACTTCTTTATGAGCCAGTACATCATCAGTCGCACGCCGGAGATCTACCCCGACCCGCTCCGGTTCGACCCTGACCGCTTCACCCCGGAAGCAAAGGCCGCCCGGCCGCGTTTCGCCTACTTCCCCTTCGGTGCCGGCTCGCGTCAATGCATCGGAGAGAGCTTCGCCTGGATGGAAGGCGTGCTTGCCATTGCAACCATCGCCTCACGCTGGCGAATGACCTACCTCGACTCCGCTCCACCGGTCCCGCAGGCGAAGATCACCCTTCGTCCGCGTAACCCCCTCATGATGCGGCTGTCGGCAAGGGAGCGGAACTAACGAAACCGCCAGACCAGCCCTGCCGTTATCTGTAAGAGGTGCGAGCTCGGATAGCTCGCTGTCGTATTTCCGATGGCAGCGCTGCTCATCGTCGTCAGGGAGCCGTAGCCGATCTCAGCTACCTTGAGATCGATATGCCGGGCGAGTCTGTAGTCCGCTCCCGCAAACACTCCGTACGTTGCTCTGCTCACGCTGATCGACGTATGGGGCGCCCTGCTCGTTCCAACGCCTCCGGAAACTTGCACGTAAGGACGCCACGACGGCGACAGGTTCTTCGCGACCACACGTACGCCCACCAGGAAGTTGTTCAACCGGGCGTTGTTCGCAGAGACGACCGTATCCCGCAGATCGAATCCCACATCCACGCTCTTGCCATGGTAACGGTCATAGTACCCGCCCATGTTTACGCCCCAGAAGGTTCGCGACTTTGTGCCCTCACCGAGGAACGCGAAGGGTCCGGAATCCGCCTGCGAGTTGCTCACTCGAATCGCAACCGGGTTCACATAGATACCAACCTGCGCCTGAGAGGTGACAGGAATCAGAAACAATGCCGAGAGCACAACTGCGAACAACCATTTCATCTACAAGAGTCCTTGTTTTTCGGAAGGGTTTTACGAAACGCTTTGTATGCACTCAAGTGTATCGAGCGTAACGGCCTTCAGTACACCGCAGCGCGAAAAAGTCGTCATTAAGGCGAAAGGGGCGGGACCATCATTGCGTCCTCACCCCTCGAAAACCTCAGAAACATCGCGCGCGGTGCGGAATCTCGCACCCCACTAGGCGTTCTTCTCCGCCACCCGCGGATTCAGCGTATAGGTTCCGGTCAGCTTCGCCTCTGCCAGCACGTGACCTTCGAGCGCGCCGCGAACGTTATCGCCCGTCAGATGGCCGTCCACCTCGATCCTGTCCACATCCAGCGCATACAGCGTGAAGATGTAGTGGTGAAGGATAGAGTCGTTCCACGGAGGGCACGGCCCATCGTAGCCGTAGTAGTCCCCTTCCATCTCCGGATCGCTCGCGAACCACTCTGTGTAGTTGTTGATGCCGTGCCGCAATCCGCCCGGAGCCGCAGGCCCCCGCTTCCCATGCGCCGTAACTCCATCGCTCTGGCTTCCCGCAGCAATCTCCCTCGCATCCGCAGGAAGATCAAGCAGAATCCAGTGAAAGAAATTCACCCGCGGCAGATCGGCCGGGACCTCTCTGGCTTCCTTGTTTACGTCATCGCCCTTGCTCGGCACATCGGGATCGTGCACGATCAGCACGAACGACTCCGTTCCCTCCGGCACATCGCTCCACGCCAGCTGCGGATTGCGGTTCTTGCTCAAGGCCACATGATTCTTGGCATCCGGCACCGCAAAGGCAAACTCTCCGGGAATTGCAGCGCCGTCCTTGAAGCTGTTGCTCGTCAGTTTCATCCAGACCACCTCCTCCGTACCACCATACGTTCTCCCGGTTGGATGTGCTGAACCGATTCCGCAGCTTCCCTGCTCCCCATCACAAACCTCATCGAAAATTTACCGCCATCCGTAGCCACCTGCGAGCGCCGCGGCGTATCTTAACCCGCAAGTGAGGTGCTGCCATGCTCAGGAGAGACTTCCTTCGCCGTTCCGCCAAAGGCCTCGGGGCGGCCTGGCTCGCAAGCAACTCCTCCGCCGCCTTGCTTGGGCTGGAACCGCTCTCGCAAAAAGTGACGGCTCAGGATGAGGTCGTCCTCGGCAAGACCGGAATCCGCACCTCGCGCCTCGCCATGGGCACCGGAACCATCGGCTTCGGCGGAGCCTCCAACCAGACGCGCCTCGGCTCAAATCCGTTCACCCGCCTGCTTCTCGATGGCTACAACGACAACGGCCTGCGCTTCTTCGACACCTCCGACTCCTACGGTTCGCATCCCAACGTCCGCGACGCCGTCAAGCAACTCCCGCGCGACAAGGTCGTCATCATGACCAAGTCCGACACTCGTAGCGCCGCCGGCCTGCGCCGCGACCTCGACCGCTACCGCCGCGAGCTCGGCACCGACATGATCGACATCGTCCTCATTCACTGCGTCACCGAAGGCGACTGGACCACACGCTATCGCGGCGCCATGGACGTCCTCTCCGAGGCGAAACAGAAGGGCGTCATCCGCGCCCACGGCTGCTCCTGCCACACCATCGAGGCACTTCGCGCCGCCGCCGCCTCCCCCTGGGTTGAGATCGACCTCGTGCGCCTCAATCCCATCGGCTCCCACATGGACGCAGACCCCTCCGTTGTCATCAAGGAGATCAAAAAGATGCGCGCCGAAGGCAAAGGCATCGTCGGCATGAAGATCCTCGGCCAGGGAGACCTCCGCGACCGCCCCGCCGAAGCCATCCGTTACGCCCTCTCCACTGGCGTGCTCGACGCCTTCACCATCGGCGCCGAATCCCGCAAGCAGCAGGACGACCTCACACGCAAAATCGCCGCCGCATAAGAAGTCACCACCGCGTGAACACCACACGGAACGGCCTCTCATAAACTTCCTCGCCCTAAGCTCTGCTCCAGCGGATGCGACAGCCGGCCTGCCCCATCTTCGGCGCAGTTTCCATCGCGCCTAAGGGGCATTCGAGCGAAGCTCGAACCACACCCACCCACACCATTGAAGCAATCTCACTCGCCACCTGAGCTTGTCATCCTGAGCGCAGCCACGAAGGGGCGAAGTCGAAGGATCTGCGGTCCGCCTCTCCCATCTACTCCGCCGGCGCTGCCCTCCGCCTGCGTCCACTGATCAGATACACCGCCGCCCGCAGCTCCAGCAGAGGATCCTCCGAAGGCTCAATCCCGTCCAGGCGCGGAATCGGATCGAAGATGATCTTCTTCTGTTCCTGCGCATCGTCCGCCACCAGCTCTTTCAGTTCAATCGTTCCTAACTCGACTACCTTCCGATCCTCCGGCCAGTGAACGGTGGCATCGTTCACCACGTCTCCATCTTCCGCAACCTGAACCGTCAGCTTGAACCGGATCGTTCCCTTGCCTACCCGCTCCGTCAACTCTTCGAAGAGATAGTTCTCGCCCTTCGCTGCTGCCTCTTCCGCACTCAGGTGTTCCTCTGGAGCCTCGGGAGCGATCGTGTATCGCCCATACCTGCTCACGCCGTCCTTGTTCGTGAACTTCATTGCCGTCAGCCCGAAGTACTTCTCCTGGGCAAAGCTTGCTGGCAGGGGAGTAATCGCCTGCACAAACGCTAGCGCCTTCGGATGGCTCCCCACAAACTCCTGGACCTTCGCCTTATCCTCCTGCGTCACCTCCCGCAGAAACTCCAGGAACTCCCTGCCGTCCGTCGCCGGAAACCCATTCGCCGAGTGCGCCACGATATCCGTGTGAACATGCTCGGCCAGGTTGAACCGGATCGCCATCCCGCGCGGGTCCGCATTAGCATCGTTATCTGGAACCAGTGGGAGCCCCGTCGAGTCCGAAAACCTCACCGTCACCGGAGTCGAGGCCTGCACCGCATGCTGCGCTCGCGTCAGCCCCGCCGCCTCTGCCGAAGGCGTGAAGGTTCCCGTCAGCATCATGCCCTTCGCATGCACCGGTCTGAATCCGGGATGTGGTCCAAAGATCTTTGCGAACTCACTCAATATCTCTTCGCTTAGCGCGATCAACTTCTCATCGTTCGGAAGCGGCATCGTCGGTCTCCTTCATCTCACAACGGGGTTAGAGGAAGTGGTCTAGCGAACGGATCATCGGATAAAGCTCCGAGCCCGGCCTCATTCTCATATCTGCGGAAGGATTGTTCCCTATTTGTAGCAGAAACCTGCGGCGCTCTTTCAGCCGCAGCCTGCATTTCACTGAGTCGTAACCGTCCCACACCACCATTGGCCCCACGCCAGACAGCATGGCCTGAGACGGTTCCGCTCCCGTTCCACCCACTACCTCTATTTATCGAACGTCCGCAGCCAGATATCACGCACCGAAATCTTCGACGGCTGACTTTCGATCTCAAACCCGATCAGTCCCGGCTGATTGTTCACCGAGTCCTTGTTGTCATCGATGAACACCGCCATCAACTGCCCGTTCATGATGTGCATCATCACGCCACCGCGCGCGATAACCTCATAGTCGTTCCACTCATTCACCTTCA
Organism: Edaphobacter sp. HDX4; assembly: GCF_036877565.1. Taxonomy (NCBI): domain Bacteria; kingdom Pseudomonadati; phylum Acidobacteriota; class Terriglobia; order Terriglobales; family Acidobacteriaceae; genus Edaphobacter; species Edaphobacter sp. HDX4. Next base: position 139,334 of record NZ_JAEDXW010000013.1, on the reverse strand, counting down.
CATAGCCGCCCAGAGCCTGCTTATCGCGGATGTTCGCCACCAGCCGGTTCGGCTGCCCCGGCAACGCCTGCGTCACCTGCCCGCGATACGCCAGGATCCCCTGCATCGTGTTCTCCGAGTACCACTGCCCCGTGTGGTTGGCCGACGTCGCCGTCACCGGAAACCAGAAGTCCGCCTGCGGTCCCGTCATCATGAACTTCAGGTCGTACGGAGGCACACCCTTCGGCTGCGGTCGCGTCCACGGCTCTCCCGTCACGCTCCGGTATTGGATCCCACCGCCCCCACCCTTCTCGATCTTCATCTGCAGCTTAAGATCGAAGTCCCGCGTCTTGTCGCCGCGATAGACGATGTAGTTGTTGCCCTTCGGCTTACCCTCGTACGTCTCGCCGATCATCATCCCGTCTTCCACGCGCCAGATGCTCGGGTCCGCATCCCATCCGTTGAACGTCTTACCATCGAAGATCTCCTTGTACCCCGTATGCTCATCGATGTCATACGGCGCCGGATCATGGAACTTCGGCATGCCCGGCAGCTTCTCCCCGTTCGGCCCGGTCACCGGAGGCCGCGCAGGCGGCGAAACCAGCGCTGGCGGAACCTCCTGCGCACCTGCCATCGGCAGAACGCAGAAGACTGCAGCGGCACACACGCAGGAACGAACGAGACCGGCTCGACGAAATGGAGAGAACATTGGCATGACTTTCAGACCTTTAAAATTGAGACGTTTCAAAACCACGGAAAGTTTAGCCGCAAAAGAACTTGTTTGGCGACAGGTCTGAGAAAAGTTCGCGCGCAGTCAACATCCGCGCTGCCATCACCAGACTCTCGGCATCTCCCCACTCACTCGCCACCCCAAAAAGGTGTCATCCTGAGCGAAGCTTCTCGCAGCTTCATCGCGAGGAGCGCAGTCGAAGGATCTCCGGTTCCTTCCATATACCCACACGTCCTGCCGCTCTCCACCCCCAGACTCGCGCCCCCTACCGGCCCCGTAATCGGCTCATCACCCTCCGGTCCCGCTTCGTCGGCCGTCCGCTCTCCCACGTCGACTCATACACCGGCACTGCCTTCTTCGCCTCCAGCACCGCAGCCCGTGCCGCCTTGCTCTCATCCGTTTCGCGATACAGACCCTGCGCCACCGCCGCCGGGCCGCGCACATCGCTCAATCCCAGCACCTCAATGGCAAACTCGCCGGAGTCGTTCTTCACCCGCAGCATCTCGCCTACATGAGCCTCGCGCGACGGCTTCGCCGGTTGCCATGCGATCTCGCCCTTCTTCCAGTCCACTCGTCCCAGCTCACACGCCTTCGACGCCAGCGCACGTGTCTTGAAGAACCGCGCCGCCCACAGCCATTTGTCCATCCGCACCGAGGTCATCGCTCTATTTTCCTACGAGGGACGTCCTTATAAACCTGCGCCGCCCCCAGTTTGAACCCACACGCTTGCGCGCCCTCAACGGTCCAGGGGTTCCTCACGCTCTTCCCTCTCACGCAGCATCAGAAACGCCTTCGCCGCCGCCAGCGGAATCAGGCTCACGAGGAAGATCGCAATCGCCGCACCCCTGCTGATCCAGTGAGCCCGCCAGAGTATGACCACCATGACACAGAAGATCGGCAGGCTCGACATCGCCCTCTGCGCCAGAGTCACCCGCTTGCTCATACCAACGATCCTTCCATCTTTGCCCTGCAACAGCAAGACCGGTCAACTTACGCATCTCTCGCTCATCGATCTCGGCACCGAAAAACGTGGGCGGGGCACAGTCTGTCTCATGGATCGAAACTCAAGAGCTCACACACAAAGGCCTAGCGAAGATTACCTGTTCCCCACGCACCGCCGCGCACTGCTCCGGGCGCAAGCGGAAGGACGACGACCGTTCGTCCCTGCCAGTACCCCAACACACCCAACTCCAGCAATCTCTGCAACGTCTCATGCCGTGCATCCACCGCATGCTGTTCCAGAAAATGGCTGGCCTCGGTCTTGGTCGTGAAGGTAACGAAGTTGTCCGGATGACGATTCACGTCGTCGCGCAAACTCTCGAGCATCGCCCCGTCTGCGGTCTCCTCAGCAGAAGCAATCACCACGGGCTGCTGCACGCGCCAGTCCGTTCGAGGTGTCGCACCCGCCGTGACGCAAAACTGTCCGGCGAGAGCCACAACGCAGACATACTTGAGAGCTGCATGCATTCCTCAATTCTGATCGGTCGTCGCCATTAACGTTATTCCCCAAACGTGTCATAGTTCGGCGTTACTCCTGTCACCAGCACCACAACAACCAACCAGCATTCGAGCATGTCATCCTGAGCGAAGCCCGAAGGGCGAAGTCGAAGGATCTGCGGTCCACCCTCTCTGCTGCCCTCCGCTTCAACACCCAATCGGACCGCCTTGCCTAAGAGCACGGCACGAGCCGTTCCGAACCCTCCGCCGCAACGAAGCGGATTCAGCCGCTGGGGATCCCTGAAATGCTGTCAACCCCTCCGCCCCTTCCATGCGCGCAGAAATCTCCGCCAACCTCCCTGTTCCCAACACTTCCGGGCCCACTACAATTCACGCCGATCTGCCGACGAGTTCACTTCCGTAGCCTAAGATAGAAACAGTGGATCGATGGCGTGAGGTCTCAGCGCCAAATCACACGAGGTCCGGACCTAAGTATCATCGTTCCAAGATTTTGCACACTTTTGGTAGGGGGAGGGGTATGGCGGAAAAACAGGAGATCGAGCTCACGCGTCCAGCGGACTTCAGCGCCTTTCTCGGCAACACTGCCGCCGTCGAGCATCTTCGGACCGCCATCGCCGCCGGTCGCTTCCCTCACTCCCTCATCCTCTCCGGCCCCGCAGGCGCAGGTAAATACACCCTCGCCCTCATGCTCACCATGGCGCTCGAGTGCGAACGTCAGCCCCGCGAGCTTCACTCCTACAATCCAGCCCTCGGGTCCACCGGGCAGTCCCTCGCCAGCTTCTGCGGAGTCTGCCGCAACTGCACCCGCATCGCCACCGCATTTCCCCTCGATGAGGAGATCGACAAGGCCATCGCCGCCCGTGAGGATCTGCGCGAGACCGACAAAAAAGAGACCCGCGTCCTCATCCAGCCGCACCCCGACGTCCTCATCATCCCGCCCGATCCTCCCCAGCTGCTCGTCAAGCTCGGTCAGGTCCGCTCCATCATCCAGAGCGCCCATTACCTCCCCGCCGAGGCTCCCCGCAAGGTCTTCATCATCACGGCCTCCAGCTTCATGAAGGAGGCCGCCAACTCCCTCCTCAAGGTTCTCGAGGAGCCGCCGGCGACCGTCCACATCATCCTGCTGTCGGAGAATCCCGGCGAGCTTCTGCCCACCATCCGATCCCGCGCGGCCACCGTCCGGCTCGGCGCCCTTCCGGTCGAAGAGATCGAGATGATGCTCCGCGATCGTCGCCCCGACGTTCCCCCCAAACAGCGCACCCTCATCGCCCGGCTCGCCCAGGGAGCTGCGGGCCGCGCCCTCGGCTTCGATCTCGCCGCCTACACTGCGGCGCGCGCCGACGCCATGCTTCTGCTGCGCCAGGCCACGCATGAGCCTGACCACACCGTGCTCTTCAAGATGACCGAGACCTACCGCGCCGGAGCCGAAGGCCAGCAGAAGACCTCGGAGCTCCTCCGCACCTTCTCGCTGCTGCTCGAAGACATTCTCCTGATTCAGGCCGGAACCCCGGAGCTGCTGCGCAACACCGACCTTCGATCCGAGCTCGAACGCATCGCCCAGACCGTCTCCTTCCAGTGGATCGAGCAGGCATCACGCTCGCTCGATCAGGTCTGGACCGGCATGCGCCGCAACCTTCTGCGCTCCCTCTCGCTCGACTCCTTCGCTGGAGCACTAGCCACTTCGAATCGTTGACACGAAATCTCACCCGCACTGGAGGTGTCATCCTGAGCGAAGCCCGGAGGCCGCAGTAAACCGTGTCATCCTGAACGAAGCCCCGCAGGGGCAAGTTGAAGGATCTGCGTTTCGCCTTACTTCTCCCGCGCGGCCTTCCTCAAACGATCGCGAATCGCCTCGCCGATCCCATCCATCTCCGGGACCGGGCAGACGATCACCGTCGCGTTCGCATGGTCGAGCTCGCGCAGCCCGGCAAACAACCGCCGCGCCAGCACCTCTCCATTGCCCCACGGTCCCCAGCGATAGACCAGCGGCGCGTACGAGCCGTCCCAGCCGTCCGGCAGCATCACGCCAATCTCATCTTTCGAATCCGCCAGCCGGTCGATCGTCTCGACCAGGCGCTGCTCGATCACAACTGGTCTTTTGCCGGAGACATCGACCAGCAGCAGCCGCGCCCGCGGAGCATAGTGCCGAATCCCGACTCCCGGCGACGGCAGACTCTCCGGCGTCCCTTCTATCCTCGCCGGGCGAAAGATCTCCACGCTTCCGGATCCAAGCACCCTCTCCAGATCCTCCCGCGAGACTCCTCCCGGCCGATAGATCATCCAGCCCGATCCGCTCTCCGCCGGCCCGAGAACGGTCGACTCCACGCCCACGCTCGTCGGGCCGCCGTCCAGAACAGCGTCGATGCGCCCTTCCAGATCTCCCAGAACATGGGCCGCGGTCGTCGGGCTCGTCCTGCCAAAGCGGTTCGCACTCGGAGCCGCAATCGGAACCCCGGCCCGCCGGATCAGCTCGAGCGCCAGCGGATGCGCCGGAATCCTTACTCCGACCAGCGGCCTCCCCGCCGTCACTGCGTCCGGAACCGCTGCCGTCCTTGGAAGCAGCAGGGTCAGCGGCCCCGGCCAGAAAAACTCCATCAGCCTCTCGACCTCAGGCGGAACCTCCGCAATCCTGTCCACCATCTCGCGATCGCTCACATGCGCGATCACCGGGTCCCACCCGGGCCTCTCCTTCGCCGCAAAGATCTTTGCAACAGCTGCCGCATCAAGGGCATTCGCGCCAAGCCCATAGACGGTCTCGGTCGGGAATGCCACCGTCGCTCCCTCGCACAGAAGCGCTGCCGCGCGCCCAACCCCCTGCTCTCCTGTCAGAATCTCTGTTTTTCCACCGGACATATCTCCATGCTATCGCCACATCTACGCCTCGTACCGCCGTATACTCACCCCATGGCGAATGCTGAGATCGAACTCAAGCTCCCCGTCTCGGATCCACAGGCCTTCCAGTCACGTCTCCGCGATCTGGGCTTTTATACTCAGACACCGCGCACCTTCGAACACAACACGCTGTACGATACGCCGTCCCGCGAACTCCGCTCTCGCACAGAGATTCTTCGCATCCGGCAGTATGGCGACACGTACACCGTGACCCACAAAGGTCTCGCCGATCCCAAGAGCGCACCCAGCTCCTCCCGCTACAAGGTGCGCATCGAGACGGAGACGACCGTCGCTGACGGAGCGGCACTAGCTTCGATCTTCAAACACCTCGGTTATCTTCCAGCGTTCATTTACGAGAAGTACCGCACCGAATGGGCCAGCGCCGAGGTGCCTACAGCGCATGTCGTCGTCGATGAGACTCCTATCGGGACCTATGCCGAGCTCGAAGGCCCACCGGAGTGGATCGATCGCACGCTGTTGCTGCTCGAAATCGATCCGGCTACCTGCATCACCGATAGCTACGGCACTCTCTTCCTCAAATGGAAAAAGAGCACCGGCAGCCCGGCAGAGAACCTCACCTTTGCGGAGGTTGCTGCTCCCGCACTGGCCACTTCCTAAAGACAAGGCGTCATTCTGCCGATACATCCTCTGAAATCTACTTCGGAGGCAAATCGTGGCACTCTCTCGCCGTTCTCTCTCATCCCTCTTCCTGATCGCCGTTCTTACGGCCTGTTCCACTATGGCCCTGGCCGGTACGCATCGCGCCATCGTCAGCAAGGTAGCGCCTGTTTATCCGGAACTCGCAAAGCGCATGCATGTCAGCGGAATCGTTGTGGTCCTGTTGACGGTCGCTCCCGATGGCTCCGTCTCTGACGCCAAGATCGAGTCCGGTCATGCGCTCCTCGGCAACGCTGCACAGGATGCTGTTCGCCGCTGGCGCTTCGAACCGGCCTCGGAGACGACCAGCATGACTGTCGATGTCAGCTTTGCGAACCAATAGATCTCCTCTGCCTGCGACCAACGGCTAAACCTCAAAACTGTACTCACCTCTCTCGGACGGGAAGGCTCATGAAACTTGAACAGAAACTCGGCCTCGCGACAGGCGCTCTGATCTTTGCGATGCTCCTCAGCGCCTTTACGGCAACCATGCGCATCCAGGAGGCGAACCGCCTGGCCGCAAGCGCCACAACCCAGCACATCCCCATCAACGCCGCCACGCGCGATCTTCGCCTGCAGATGATCTACAGCATTCACGCGCTGGAGTCCTACATGCTCTTCGGCATCGATCCCACCTCTTCCGCCACCTTCCGTCACGCTCGCCAGCAGTATCTTTCGCAGGCGGATGAGTCGATGACGAAGCTGCAGCGGTATGCCGACACCAACAATAATCTTGGCTATGACACGACTCGCATTCATGAGCTCGCATCGGGACTCACCTCGCTGAAGGGCTTTGAAGAGAAGGTGGAACAGCTCAACGAATCCAAGACCTCGCAGGGGACTGCCCAGGCCTATGACATCTTCCAGAACCAGGTTCTTCCGCTCGAGAAATCTCTCTTCGCGATGACCGGCGACCTCGGCGACTCGCAGATGACCCAGGCCGATCTTGAGATCGCGCAGTTGCAGCACGCGAACAGCGCCACCCTGTGGACTCTCTGGATTGCAACCATCCTCGGCGCTCTTGTAGGCGGCTGCATCTCCTTCATGCTCTCGCGCCGTATCACACGGTCCATCGATCTCGTGGCCGAGCGTGCCGACGCGATCGCCGAAGGCGACCTGACCGGAGAAGAGCTCAATCATCTCTACGGCAGCGACCAGATTGGAACACTCGCACGCGCCATGCAGAAGATGCAGTCGAATCTCAGCTCCATCATCGGCACGGTCGTGCAGACTGCGGGTTCGCTCACCGGCAGCGCCGTCTCCATGCGTTCTGCCTCCGACCAGATCCATCGCCGCATCGATCAGCAGAGCCAACAGACGCAGCAGGCAGCCACCGCGATGCAGGAGATGTCGGCTTCCATCGCAGAGGTCTCACGTCACACCCAGTCAGCAGCAGAGACGGCGCGCAGTGCCGCCCAGACCGCGCGCGACGGTGGCGACATCGTCAAGCAGGTTCTCGGGTCCATGCACTCCATCGCCTCGGCGGTAAGTGAGACCTCCTCCACGGTCGGTCTGCTCGGGGAAGACTCCAAGCGCATCTCCCAGATCGTCACCACGATCGACGAGATCGCCCGCAAGACCAACCTGCTCGCACTCAACGCTGCCATCGAGGCTGCGCGTGCGGGAGATCACGGTCGTGGATTCGCTGTCGTCGCCGGAGAGGTTCGCCGCCTGGCCGAGTCCACAGCACAGGCCACCGGCGAGATCGCTACCATGATTCAGGAGATCCAGGACCGCACCCGCGTCGCCATCTCCAGCATGGAGAGTGGAACCGGGACCGTGCAGCAGGGCGTCGTCACGACCAATCAGGCCGGAGAGGCACTCGAGCGAATCATAGGAATGGCAGAACGCGTCGACAAGATGATCACGCAGATCGCCATCGCCGCCTCGCAACAGGCCGCCGCCGCTGACCAGTCCTCGGCCAGCCTCGACTCCATTCACTCGCTCAGCAACGAGAACCTCGCAGGTATGGCAACCACCGCCTCAGGGATCGAGTCGCTGCGCACTACCGCCGTCATGCTGGAGGAACAGGTGGATCGCTTCCGCCTGGAATCCAACACCATCAAGATGACGCGGTCCACAGGCACACTTGCACCGCAGACCAAGCACGCCGCCCAGGCCGCCCAGGCCGCCTAGGCCCCGGGACATGAAAACGAAAGGGCCTGCCATCGCGGCAGGCCCTTCTGTTTTTCTGAGATGGAACGACTTAGAAGATCTGGAAGTTGACCTCAACGTTCAACTCCACCAGCACCGGCCTGCCGTTCTCCATCGCGGGCTTGAAGCGATACTGCTTCACCGCTTCCACCGCCTTTTCGTCGAGCCCCATGCCGACTCCGCGGATCACCCGTACGTGGCTGGGATTGCCGTTGGTATCGACCCAGAGGTTCACGAGAACGTTTCCGGCAACCTTTGCCTTCCGTGCCTCTTCCGAGAACTCCGGCTCGACCGAGTAGATCAGCTGGGGCGCAGAGACGCCGCCGCCGATGCGCCTGGGTCCTCCACCGGTATTTCCTCCCGAGCCCGGTCCGATACCGGAGCCATTGCCTGAGCCCAGTCCGGTTCCTGAACCGTTACCCATCGACATTCCCACCAGCGGCGAATTCGCGACGCCGATCTGCGGGATGCTCGTGGCCATATGGACGTCCTTCTGGACCTCGACCGTCGGCTCGATCTTGATCTTCGGTTCCTGCAGCGGAGGAGCCTTGGGGGGAACAATCTGCGTATCCGCAAACTTGGGGGGAGTTCCCTTGGTCACCGGGGTCGGCCCGCGCTGTCCACCGCCGCCGCCCATCGCCTGCGCTTTCATGGGGGCCAGCGGCGGAATGGTCACGCTGGTCAACTCAGGCTGCTTCACAGGAGCCGCGAACGGAACCTTCTTGTGCAACAGCCAGGCGAAGAGAAGAAACAGAAGAACATAGATGGCGATCGCGCTTCCGGTCGCCTTGGGGTCCTGTTTGCCCCTCAGCAGGTCCTGGACCGGAATCGGCTTCGATTCAAGAACCAGCGGTGGCAACTTCTGCGGGAAGAACACGTCGCGAAAGCTGTTCTTCAACGACGTGAAGATGCCTTCTTCCTCGATGACGAGGTCGCTCTCCACCGGTTGTGATTCAAGCTGGAGCGGCGCCTGCTTTACAGGGTTGAAGAGGTCGCGCAGATTCGCGATGAGCGAGGCCCACATTGAGCCTTCCGTCTCTTCGTTCAGCTTCGGAGCCTCTGCCGCCGGATGCAGAATCGGACCTGCATCCTTGGTTTCCTCTTCCGTTGAATTCAGCCAAGTATTCGCCATTAAGCTGCTTTGCCTCGACGACAGCGGACTATCTTCTTTCTCGCCATCGTTTTCCTGGGGAAATCAGACATCTCCCGTCTCTTCGCCGGTCTTGCGCCAGCTTCTCACATTTGTACCGCGAAGGCAGGGCAACTGGCTCCGAGAATATTCTACAAAGATTCGCCTCGCTGCGCTCGTCTCATTGGACGCGTTCCATCCCCGGATAGTCTCGTCCATTTCTTCACAACCTTTTGTCATTATCTTTGCAATGCGCTCCAACCGCGCCGGTGGCGTCCGTCAGGCGACGGCAGACTCTATCCAGCCCGGATACAATAGATGTTTGCCGTACCTCTTGAAAAGCGAGCAAAGGAATCGATGCCGGAAGTAACCGCGAGCAAGCCCGAGACTGCCCAGACCGAACTCCAGGCCAAGCCCCTGAAGTCGACTCTGAACCTGCCCCAGACCGCCTTCGCCATGAAGGCTAATCTTCCGGTCAATGAGCCGATTCGCCTGGCCGCATGGCAGCAGCAGGACTTATACGCACAGATTCGCGCTGCTCGCGCCGGCGCCCCCAAGTACATCCTGCACGATGGGCCTCCTTACGCCAACGGGGCCATCCACCTGGGTCATGCTCTCAACAAATGCATCAAGGACTTTGTCGTCAAGACCAAGACAATGGCTGGTTTCGACTCCCCGTATGTTCCCGGCTGGGACTGCCACGGTCTTCCTATCGAGATCAAGGTCGACGAGCAACTGGGCCGCAAAAAGCTGGAGATGGACCCCCTCGCCGTCCGCAGGGCCTGCCGGGAGTATGCCCAGAAGTACGTCGACCTGCAGCGGTCGCAGTTCGAGCGGATCGGCGTCTTCGGCCGCTGGGCCACCCCCTACCTCACGATGTCGCTTCCCTACGAGGCTTCCATAGTCGAGACCTTCTACGACTTCTTCGAGAAGGGATTCGTCTACAAGGGCCTCAAGCCGGTCTACTGGTGTATCCACGACCGGACCGCCCTCGCCGAGGCCGAGATCGAGTACGAGATGCACACCTCGCCTTCGATCTACGTCCGCTACAAGCTCACCAGCGACCCCGCGGCCGTCAACTCCGCACTGAGCGGCCTTCCGGTCTACACCATCATCTGGACGACCACCCCCTGGACGCTGCCGGCATCGCTCGCGGTCGCCTTCAATCCAGAGCTCGATTACGTCGCCCTCAAAAACACCGACGGGAACGTCTACATCGTCGCCGAAGCTCTCGTCGAGGCAACCAAGAAGGCCTGCAATCTCCCGGAGGCCGAAGAGATTGCGCGCTTCAAAGGGACTCAGCTCGATCGCGTCAGCTTCCAGCACCCCTTCCTCGACCGCGAGATCCTGGGCGTCAACGCCGACTACGTCACTACCGAGCAGGGCACCGGAGCCGTCCACACCGCTCCCTCGCACGGCGCCGACGACTTCGCCACCGGAACACGCTACGGGCTCTCGCAGCTCTGCGATGTCGACAACGCCGGGCGCATCCGAAACGGCCTGCCCGAGTACGACGGTCTGCAGATCTTCAAGGCGAATCCCGTCATCATCGATCTGGTCCGCGCGCGCGGCGCTCTCATGGGCCTGAGCGAGATCAACCACTCCTACCCGCACTGCTGGCGCTGCCACAACCCGGTCATCTTCCGCGCCACCGAGCAGTGGTTCATCTCCATGGAGACGCCGATGATCGCGCCTGACGGCTCTCCGACCACCTTCCGTCAGCGCACTCTCGACGAGATCGCCAATGTCGTCTGGGACCCATCCTGGGGGCAGGAGCGCATCTCCAACATGATTGCCACCCGGCCTGACTGGACCATCTCGCGTCAGCGCATCTGGGGCGTGCCCATCGCAGTCTTCATGTGCGAGAAGTGCCACACGCCGCTGAACGAGCCCGGGATCAACAAGAGCATCGTCGAGCTCTTCCGCCGCGAAGGCGCCGACGCCTGGTACGCGCACGATGTCGCCTCACTGCTTCCCGCCGGAACCGCCTGTGCCTCCTGCGGCGCCACCGAGTTCCGCAAGGAGATGGACATCCTCGACGTCTGGTTCGAGTCCGGCGCCAGCTGGCACGCCGTGCTCGACGTCGAGCCGGAGCTGCACTGGCCCGCCGATCTCTACACCGAGGGCGGCGACCAGCACCGCGGCTGGTTCCACTCCTCCATCCTCACCTCGGTCGCAGTACGCGGCAAGGCTCCGTACAAGATGGTCGCCACCTCTGGCTGGACCCTGGACGAGCAGGGCCGCGCCTTTTCAAAGAGCCTGGGGAATGGGGTTGATCCTGTAGACATCGCCAAGCGTCTCGGCGGTGAGATCGTCCGCCTCTGGGTCGCCTCCGTCGACTTCCGCGAAGACGTTGCCGCCAGCGAAAGCCTGATGCAGCGCGTCAGCGACAACTACCGCAAATTGCGCAATACCTTCCGGTTCCTGCTCGGCAACCTGCACGACTTCGATCCTTCCACCAACGCGGTTCACGACTTTGCGAAGCTCGAGCCTTTAGACCAGTACATCCTCGCCCGCACCGCCGAGCTGGACGCGAAGATTCGCGTGGCCTACGACGACTTCGAGTTCCACCGCGCCTATCACGCGCTCAACGAGTACATCAACTCCGACCTGAGCGCGCTCTACCTCGACGTGCTCAAGGATCGGCTCTATACCTTCGCTCCCAACCATCCCGCGCGTCGTTCGGCCCAGACCGCTCTGTGGCGCATCGCCGAGACCCTTACCCGTCTGGTCGCTCCAATCCTCAGCTTTACTGCAGACGAGGTCTGGCAGTCGCTCCCCCACGTTGAAGGTCGCGAAGGCAGCGTTCACCTCGCACTCTTTCCCGATATCGCAGAGATAGTTCCCGGCCGCGTGAAGGCCATCGAAGAAGACTGGGAGAAGCTGCTCGCTGTTCGCGACGAAGTTCTTCTCTCGCTGGAATCCGCACGCCAGGCCAAGCTCGTCGGCAAGGGACTCGACGCCCGCATTCACATTGAGACCAGCGGAGGCACACTCTCCCTCCTTGAGCGGTACGAGTCCAGCCTCAAGGAGCTCTTCAACGTCTCCCAGGTCTCGCTCAGCCATATCGAGCACCCGAACGGCGAGACCCGCGTCATCACTGCTGCCGCCGAAGGCGTCAAGTGCGAGCGCTGCTGGAACTACACCACCGATGTCAGCGACGATGCCCGCTATCCAACCGTCTGCCTGCGTTGCGCAGAGGCGCTCGACGCGATCGGGTATCCTCCTTATGCAGTCTCTGACGATAAGAAGTAGCCGTTTAGCCTGGACAGCCGTTTTACAAACGGCCGTTCCGCGAGATAACCGTTCTGCTTAGGCCACGGCTTCAGCAGTGCCGATCAAGGATGCAGAAGAAAAGGGGCTTCACCCCCTGAGGTACGCTTTACTGAGCCAGCAAGTTCAGCAAGCGAATGGAGCAAGCAAGAGATGTCCGAGCGCTACGAGTATCCGCCGACCGAGTTCGACCCTCAGCCCCCGCGCCGCGAAAAAGTCAAAGATCAGCGCCGGCGCTACTTCCCGCTGCTGCTCGCACTCGCGGCATTCGTTGCCATCGCCGACCACGTCAGCAAGAAGTTCATCAGCCATCGGCTCCCCGTAGGTCACGTCCACACCGTCATCCCGGGACTCTTTAACATTACGCATGTTCTCAACAGCGGAGCCGCCTTCAGCTTTCTCGCCGATACTGCCTCCCCCGATCTCGTGCTGCGCGGGCTTATCCTCTTCTCCATCGCCGCCGTGCTGATCGTCGGAGTCATGTTGCTCCGCTCCTGCGCAACCCTGTCGCTGACCTCCATCGCTCTTGCTCTCATCCTCGGCGGAGCCGTGGGTAATCTCTACGATCGCGTCATGTATCACTACGTGATTGACTTCATCGGAGTCCACGTCGGCCCCTACCACTGGCCGGACTTCAACTTCGCAGACTCGGCCATCGTCATCGGAGCCTGTCTGCTGATGATCGAGATCATCCGCCCCCAACCGGAGATCTGAAATTTTTATCGGCGGACTCTAACTCCACACCCCTGAGAGATTGAGTGCTCCATCCGCTCCGTCCAGCGGATCACGCCGTCGTTGCTGGCCAGACATCCTCTCGGCCTTCGATCTAAACTGTCTTCCTTCCTCCTGGAGGGGACGGACCATGGCGTTGGATATGGACAGGCTCAATGCATTTGTCGGCCGCTTCGTCGGGGACCTCGGAGCAGCCGCACACGCAGGAATGGTCGTTATCGGAGAGAAGCTTGGCCTCTACAAGGCACTTGCGACCGGCCCTATGACCTCGGCGGAGCTCGCCGCCAAAACCAGAACCGACGAGCGCTACGTCCGCGAGTGGCTCGCCTCTCAGGCAGCAGGCGGCTACATCACCTACGACGAAAAAAACAATCAGTTCAGCCTCAATGACGAACAGGCCTTCACCATGGCTGACGAAGACAGCCCGGCCTATCTCCCCGGAGCCTTCGAGCTGGCCCTCGGCTCCCTTGCTGCTGTTCCCCGCATCACCGAGGCGTTCCGCACGGGAGCAGGCATGGGGTGGAACGAACACGACGAAGGCGTCTTCCACGGATGCGAGAAGTTCTTCCGCTCCGGTTATATCGCCAATCTCCTCAGCTCCTGGATTCCCTCGCTCGACGGCATCCAGAAAAAGCTGGAGTCAGGAGCGAAGGTCGCCGACGTCGGCTGCGGCAAAGGCGTCTCCACTCTCCTTATGGCCGAAGCCTTCCCCAATTCCCAGTTCTTCGGATTCGACTATCACGCTCAATCCATCAAGGGTGCAGAACAGTCCGCGAAGAAGCAGGAGCTCTCCGACAACGTCAACTTCAAGGTAGCCAAGGCCAAGGAGTATCCCGGTAGCGATTACGACCTCGTCACCGTCTTCGATTCTCTCCATGACATGGGCGATCCCCTCGGAGCGGCCACCCACATTCTGCAGTCGCTCAAGAAAGACGGGACCTGGATGATCGTCGAGCCCTTCGCGAACGACGATCTGAAGGACAATCTCAACCCCGTCGGCCGGATGTACTACTCTTTTTCGACGCTGCTGTGCACACCCTGCTCTCGCTCGCAAGAGGTCGGACTTTGCCTGGGAGCCCAGGCTGGAGAGGCCCGTATGCGCGATATCGTCAGCTCCGCCGGCTTCACTCACTTCCGGCGAGCTACCGAAACGCCCTTCAACATCGTCTACGAAGCTCGCCCCTGAACAGAAGCTGCGGCGCCGAGGGATGATATGCTCTCGGCTAGAATTCTCCCGAGGCGCGATATGAGCAACCCTGCATGGCCTGAGCTGGCCTGGTCCGCCTGGGCGGACACCGCCGAGACGCTGCACATGTGGACACAGATCGTCGGCAAGACGCGCCTCGCCCTCACTCCGCTGCAGAACCACTGGTGGAACGTGCCTCTCTATGTCACGGCACGCGGTCTCGGAACCTCGGCCATGGAGTACCACGACGATGTTCTCGATATCGAGTTCGACTTTCGGGATCACGTGCTGCGCCTGCGCATGGGCTCAGGCAAAAACGAGTTCCTTGCACTCAAGCCTCAATCCGTCGCGGAGTTCTATCGCAAATATCTCCAGTGCCTCGACGCAATGGGCATCTCCGTAAAGATATGGCCAATGCCGGTCGAGCTGCCACATCCCATCCGCTTCGACCTCGACACCCAGCACAAGTCTTACGACGCAGACTACGTCCATCGCTTCTGGCAGGTCCTCACCCAGACCGAAAAAGTGTTCCGCGCCTGGGCACCGGGATTTTTGGGCAAGGTCAGCCCTGCGCATTTCTTCTGGGGAAGCTTTGATTTCGCCGTCACCCGCTTCTCCGGTCGCCCCGCGCCACCCCGTCCCGGTGCCGACTCCATCCAGCGAGAGGCATACTCCCACGAGGTCATCTCCGCAGGCTTCTGGCCCGGCAACGGTGGCTACGGCCACGCGGCCTTCTACTGCTATGCGGCCCCCGTCCCCGATGGGCTGTCGGAGAAGACAATCGCACCGCCCGCAGCGTTCTGGGATAAGAACCTGGGGGAATTCATCCTGAAATACGACGATCTGCGACTCGACCTCTCGCCGGAGACCACACTGCTGAAATTCCTCGAAAACGCCTACTCGGCCGCCGCTGACTCAGCGAAGTGGGATCGGAAGCTCCTGGATCGGAACTTCCCGGATCCAAAGTCAGCGGGAAGCGGGACCGTGTCGACCTAACCCGCTCTACACCCCTTCACGTACATAGAGCAGAAACTCCGGATTATCCGGCAGGTCGCAGTCGAACGCCGTCGGCTTGAAGTCGGCATCGTACTTTCGAATAATGTTCTCGGTCCTGCTCGCCAGGTAGAGTTTGCCCTTTTCCGTGAACGCCATCCCGCTTCCATTCTTGATCTGCAGACCTTGCGCCAGCGCCAGCTCAAAATCTCCCGCAGGTTTTTTCAGCTTCGCGGTCAATACGTCGTTCGCGCCGCTCACATAGAGGCAGTCGCCCCGCACAGCCAGATGCACAGGCGATTCAATCTCGTTGCTCTGACCAAGGTATCGTCCATCTTTGTTGTAGACCTTGACTCTGCTCGAGGGCTGATCGACTACATACAGAGCGTCATTCACCCAAAGAATTCCTCTGACCGAGTGCTTCTTCGAGCCAGCATCCGAGTAACCAAGTCCCATGGGAGCAGCGATCGCAGTCGTTGCCGGATTCGTCAGTGAACCTACACTCGAAGCCACAAACGTCCCGGTCAGAAAGTTCCCTTGCCCTTCCAGCGCGGGGGCAATCTCGGCGGGTGTGCCTGTGCGTCCATCCTTTGCGACCTTCAGTCGCGTGACGGTATTGCTGTCCTGGTTCGATACGTAACAGAAGCCCGCATCGTCGAAGGTCAGATCGAACGGATGGATGAGAGCCGGGCAGATCGCCTGCGACACAAAGGTACTCACGAAGCTATACTTCGTCTCCTTGCCCTCGTAGCAGAGCACGCGGTTCTGGCCTTTATTTGCCACAACAACGTAGAGCAGATCGTTGCGCAGACAGATGCCGCGCAACTCATTAAGCTCTATGCCGTTCGTCTCGTCCAGTACGGAAGAGGTGATCCTCTTTCCGTTCTTGTCATATGCATGCACGTTATTCAGCAGCAGATGCTTATCCGGCTTGCCTCCGTGAAACGTTACAAAGAGCATAGGCGTTCCTTTCTCTGAGGCGTTCAGCAATAATCCGATCGCATGACAGCATCATTATTACGCCGACTCTCGGAAGCACCACAATTCTCGCTTCCGTTGCGATGCCACTCTACGTTGCGCGAAGAACCGGCTGGCTGAATAATCCCATCGCAACCTGACGTCGCTCTTGACATGGACTGTGCGAGGGAGGATCATCTTGCCACTTCTACCGGGCCACGCTCCAGGATGTCAGGCACGCAAGGAGAAGTCCCATGATCTGCCGCCTTCCTTTTAAATTTCCTGAGGTTCTCTGCCAGGCGCTCCCCCTCGCTCTTCTGCTGTGTGTGCCGTGCTCGTCGGCTCTGTTCGCGCAGGAGCCGGAGGCTCTCGCCGGGGCTGCCAAGCCCGAGAGGGGATTCCACACTCCACAAGAGCGGCAGAAAGCCGCGCACGATGCCCTCCTCTTCACCCCCGGGACCATCTCCACGGTAGATGTTGTCCAGGGTCCGGAACAGGACAAGAAGGAATTTCAGCTTCATTACAACGACAAGGTCATCTGCGACTTTGCAACGCCGGGCAAGCAGATGAACGGCAAGACTCAGAAGTTCGGCTGCAAGATCACCAGCGTGGTGAGCCCTGACGGAACCGTACAGACTCTCACCCCGGAGATGAAGGAAAGCGGTCCCGTAAAGGTGAAATTCGATCCGAACAACAACGAGGTATACGCCGAGGTGGCCTCAACACGTCTCCTCTGGGCGATTGGATACTATGCCGATGGCTGGTTTCCGGTTCATGTCGAATGTCACAACTGCCCTGCCGACGTGATCTCCGGATCCGGACCTGTCGGCACAAAGACCTTCTACCCCGCCATCATCGTCCGCAAGTTTCCCTGGCACGAGATGACCGAGATCGGAAAGGACAACCAGGGCTGGAGCTGGGCGGAGCTCGATGCGCTCAACGGTCGGCCTACCTACGAACGCGACGGCATCAAACTGCTCGCCGCCTTCATTCAGCACAGCGATAACAAGCCCGAACAGCAGCGTGTCGTCTGCCACAAGGTCATAGTCGATGACAAAACCCAGCCTCCCTCCACGACCTGCGACAAGTCCGTCATGCTCGTGCAGGATGTCGGCGCCTCCTTCGGCAGCGGAGGCTGGTTCACCTCCAACGACGGCGCCAAGATGAATATCGACAACTGGTCTCACACGAAGCTCTGGAGCTCCGTCGGAACCGACGCCTCGCCCAAGGAGTGCCACGCCTCTCTGCGCAAGAGCCTCACGGCTCACGGTGGCCTCAGCAACCCCTCCATCAGCGAAGAAGGACGCCGCTTTGACGCCGAGCTTCTATGCCAGCTCTCCGACCACCAGATCGAGGACATCTTCAAGCTCTCGCAGGCTGCCGAGATGCCGAAGTACCACAATAGCGATGGCAGCTTCAAAACCGGTTTCGACGAGAATGCTGTCATACGCCAGTGGGTCGCCGCCTTCAAGGCCAAGCGGGAGGATCTGGCCAGCGGGCGTTGCCTGTGGAAAGAGAAGCCCCAGGACCCTGCCTGGCTCCAGACCGCATCCACCACCGAGACGGCGCCACATAACTACTGCACCGCCAAGCCCTTTTGACGAGTCCATCCCTGCGGCGACAGTGCACCCGGCATCGAGCCCAGCCCCGGTTCATCGAGATCCCACTTTGATGATTGAATAACCTCAGCCCTCCGGCTGAAAGGTGTTCATGACTCGGGCCCGTAGACTCTCCCTCCTGATAACGCTCGCCCTGCTCGCAGCAACCTCGGCAGGAGTCTTCTTCACGCGCGGTGTGATGGAATACCTCCCATTCCTGCAGGCAAAGAGAGGCAACTGGGCGGGTGACTACGTCTCGCGCGGAGTGGTCGATCAACGTCCCTGGCGAACAGCCTCCACGCTCTCCGCCCTCGCCCAGTCTGCGGAAGAAAGAGATTTCGCCCGTGAGGCCGAGCGGCTGGCCGACCAGGAGGTCGATCAGGCCTTCTCTCAGTCGCTCCGGCAGGCAAGTCTTGAAAAGCCTCAGCTCACGGGCAGGGCTCTCGAGCTTCAACAGCGTGTGAGCCGGCTTCAGGAGACCATCAGGAACGACCAGGCTCGCATCACCGCTCTCAGTAAAGACGCCAAGCCCGAAGACGCCGCCTCAAATGCAAGCGACCTCGAGGTTGCGAAGGCCCAGCTCGGGCTCGACCAGAACGAGCTCCAGGATGCTCTTGAAGATCTCTCCCGCACAAGCGGCGACCAGCGCAGCAAGATCCAGCAGGAGCTTTCGGCTCATCAGGCTGCTATGAAGAAGTACGAGAGCGACACAGCATCCCGGGGCGAAGGTCAGAACGCCGTCGCTTCAGCCGAGCGCTACACCACCCTCGCAGATCAGGTCTCCGCCCTCCTTTCGCTCAGCAAGCGCCGTCAGCTCATCGCACAAGCCGAACAACTGGCAAACGCTGACGTAGCAGCGCTCACGGCCGATCAGACGCGGCTCCAATCGGAGTACAGTCGGGAGACGTCAGCAAATGCTTTGTCCCGCTCCGAACGGATCGAGCAGTTGCAGCAGATGGCAGCGCAGCAGAATATTTTGAGCATCCTTGGTGACCGCCTCAGCGCACAGCGACAGCTCGCAACTCTCTACGGTCGGTGGGGCAGGCAGGTCGAGATCCAGCGCAGGATCGTGATTCACCTTCTCCTGCAGTCCATCGCGGCCATCGCAGCGATCTGTCTGCTCACGCTGCTGGCTGGCTGGGCCGTGCAACTCGCTCTGGAGAGATTCGTGAGTGAGCGTCGCCAGGTACACACTCTCAAGACTGTGCTCAACCTTGGGACGCAGCTTCTCGGGCTTCTGCTCATCCTGCTTGTGGTCTTCGGCGTACCGAGCCAGACCCCGACCATCCTTGGCCTTGCAACCGCCGGGCTCACCGTCGTCTTCCAGGACTTCATCCTGGCCTTCTGCGGCTGGTTCGTTCTGATGGGCCCTCACGGAATTCGCGTTCGCGACTGGGTCGAGATCGACGGCGTTGGCGGCGAGGTCGTCGAACTCAACATCTTCCGCACCTGGCTGCTCGAGACTGGAAACTGGACCGCCAACGGCCATCCCACCGGTCGCCGCGTCTCCTTCCTGAACGGCTACGCCATCCGAGGCAAATACTTCAACTTCTCCACCGTGGGCCAATGGATGTGGGACGAGATTCGGATCAGCGTCCCGGCCGGAACCTCAATCCATCCCCTAATCGAGAGCATCTACGAGGTCAGCGTCAAAGCTACAGAGAACGATGCCAAGATGGCCGAGGCAGAATGGAAACGCGTCACCCACGAAGAGGGCTCGCCCCAGTTCAGCGCCATGCCCTCGGTTAACCTCCGGCCCGTCGGTGCCGGAGTCGACATCGTCGTCCGTTACATCACGCGCGCCGGTCTCAGGCTGCAAAAACGCAACCAGCTCTTCGAGACAATCGTGAACTTGATGCAAAAGGGGCCACAGACCGAGATCGCTCCACAACCTCCAGCCTCAATTGCCTGAATCTCTTTGTGCGGTTCCGGCCCGGCGTACGCCTTGGCTGCCAACTTCCGCTTTTTCTCGCACTTACTCGACCTCTGCCTTGGTTAAGTGGCGATTCTCCGCCTGATGCCTGAAAATAGAAGTTTGGCTATGAGCGACTCGATCCCCGACCTAAAGCCCGACCAGAATCTGAACCAGATCACCATCCGCGGAGCCCGCACCCACAATCTCAAGGGCGTCGACGTGGACATCCCCCACAACGCCCTGACGGTGGTCTCAGGCGTCTCCGGCTCGGGCAAGTCCTCGCTCGCCTTTGACACCGTCTACGCCGAAGGTCAGCGCCGCTACGTCGAATCCCTCTCCGCATATGCGCGCCAGTTCCTCGAGCGCATCGAAAAGCCCGACGTCGACCACATCGACGGCCTCGCTCCTGCTATCGCGATCAAGCAGAAGAACCAGACCCGCAATCCCCGCTCTACCGTCGCCACCGCGACCGAGATCTACGACTACCTGCGCCTGCTCTACGCCCGCTGCGGCACCGTTACCTGCCTGCACTGCGGCGGCATCGTAAAGACCGACACCGTCGACGAGATCGTCTCCACCCTCCTCGCCCTCCCCGAAGGCACCCGCGTCTACGCTCTCTTCCCTATCCAACGCGCTGAGATTCGGCTCGAGCCCATGCAGGCCGCCTCGACCGAAGTACCTGTAGAACCCGCCAAGCCGAAGAAGACCGTAGCAAAAAAGACCGCCAAAGCCACGAAGCCCGAACCCGCGTTCGATCTCACCGACTCCCTCCGGGAGCGCCTCACCGAGCTGCGTCGCCGCGGCTACAACCGGCTCTACCAGCCCTCGACGCTCGATCCAGGCCAGCCCGGAAATATCGTCGAGTTCTCAACACCCGAATCGCTCCTCGAGCTCGACTTCTCGCAGCCCATCTTCGTCCTCATCGATCGTCTCGCGCTCTCGTCCGAGATCCGCTCGCGCCTCGTCGACGCTATCGAGACCGGCTATCGCGAATCCGGCGAGGTCCGGTTCATGACCGTCTCAAGGTCGGGCGAGTCAACCGAAGGCGAGAATGGTACGAAGTACCTCCGTTTCTCCGCGGCCTTCGAGTGCACCACCTGCCACCGCACCTACCGCGAGCCCGAACCGCGCCTCTTCTCATTCAACAATCCCTACGGCGCCTGCCCTCGTTGCCAGGGCTTCGGCAACACCATCGACTTCGATCCTAACCTCATCATCCCGGACAAGTCGAAGACGCTCGCGCAGGGAGCCGTCGCCCCCTGGACCACCACGAAATACCGCCCACATCACGGCGAGATGCTTCGCGCTGCCAAGTCCGCCGGAGTCCCCACCGACGTACCCTGGTACGATCTCACCGCCGACCAGCAGCGCTTCATCGAAGACGGCTCCGGCGTCTTCCCCGGAATTCGCGGCTTCTTCGCCGCGCTCGAGCAGAAGAAGTACAAGTTGCACGTTCGCGTCTTCCTCTCCAAATATCGTGGCTATGCCACCTGCCCCGACTGTCGCGGCCAGCGTCTCCGTGCCGAGGCCCGCGCCGTTCTGCTCAACGACAGGAACATCTGCGAGGTCGCCGCCCTCACCGTCACTGCCGCCCGCGACTTCTTCGACTCGCTCCAGCTCTCTCCTGCCCAGGCCGAGATCGCTGGCAAGATCCTCGAAGAGGTTCGCCAGCGCATCCACTTCCTCGATCAGGTCGGCCTTGACTACCTCACACTCGACCGCCTCTCCTCCACGCTCTCCGGCGGCGAATCCCAGCGCATCCAGCTCGCCACCTCGCTTGGCTCCCGCCTCGTAGGTGCGCTCTACGTGCTCGACGAGCCCTCCATCGGGTTGCACACGCGCGACACCGCCCGCCTCATCCACATCATGGAAGAGCTGCGAGATCTCGGCAACACCATCCTCGTCGTGGAACACGACCCCGATGTCATCCGCTCCGCCGATCACCTCCTCGACCTGGGTCCCGGCGCAGGCGAGCTCGGTGGTCAGCTCCTTGCCAGCGGAACCGTCTCCGAGGTTACGCACAACCCGAACTCCATCACCGGCAAGTACCTCTCCGGACGCGCCAGCATCGCGGTACCCAGGCATCGCCGCGAACCCGGCCGCGAGCATCTCAAGCTGACCGGCGCGCGCATTCACAACCTGCGCGGAGTCGACATCGACATTCCGCTCAACATGCTCGTCTGTGTAACCGGCGTCTCCGGCTCCGGGAAGTCCACGCTCGTACACCAGGTTCTCTACCGCGCCCTCATGCAGGCGCTCGGGCAGGAGGGCTCCAACGACGGCGTCGATCCCACACAGCTCTACCGTGAGCTCTCCGGCGTCCAGCACCTCAACGACGTCGTCCTCGTCGACCAGTCGCCCATCGGACGCACGCCGCGCTCCAACCCCGTCACCTACATCAAAGCCTTCGATGACGTCCGCGCGCTCTTCGCCGCGCAGCCCGACGCCAAGCGCCGCGGCCTCACCGCCGGACACTTCTCCTTCAACGTCCCCGGCGGGCGCTGCGACGTCTGCGAAGGCGACGGCACCGTCACGGTAGAGATGCAGTTCCTCGCCGACGTTGAGCTTCCCTGTGAAGAGTGCAACGGCACCCGCTACAAACCCTCTATCCTCGACATCCGGTACAAGGGTAAGAACATCCACGACGTCCTCAACATGACCGTCAAGGAAGCCCTCGTCTACTTCGCCGGACACCCGAAGATCGTCGACAAGCTCTACGTGCTCGACGAGGTCGGCCTCGGCTACGTCCGCCTCGGCCAGTCCGCCACCACTCTCTCCGGCGGCGAAGCCCAGCGCGTCAAGCTCGCCTCGCATCTGGCCTCGACCCGCTCCGCCTCCAACCGCGCCGGCAACAACGATGCCGCGGCACGTGCCCGCAGCCGCACCCTCTACATCCTCGACGAGCCCACCACCGGCCTCCACTTCGACGACGTCGCCAAACTGCTCGCCGCCTTCCGCAAACTCATCGAAGGCGGAGGTTCCCTGCTCGTCATCGAGCACAATCTGGACGTCATCAAATCCGCCGACTGGATCGTCGATATGGGCCCCGAAGGAGGCACCCGTGGAGGCCAGGTCGTCGCCACCGGAACTCCCGAAGAGATCGCCGCCAACCCCGCCTCGCACACCGGCCATTGGTTGGCTCCCGTTCTCAACGCATCCACATCCACACCGCGGACTGAGCCCGAGCTCCAGCCCGCGACTCCCTAGCCCATCCACCAACCCGGAAAAGATCACAATTTTCCCCAGCATTTCCCGCGCTGAAGGCGGCGACCGGGGTCACTCTCCCCTTCTCCCCTGACATAAAGATTTCCCACTCTGTAATCTGCGACAGGCGACGGCTGAACCGTCTCTGGCGTCCAACCGCTCATGTCCGCGGACGCACAGCTTCCCATCACCTCTTCTACCGAGCCCGACTGGGCAGGCGACGCTCGCGATTTTTACCGTGAAGTTCTGCTGAACCTTCGGGAACTCCCCTGGGCCGTCGGTGGTGCGCTCGCGCTGCAGTTTCACACCGGCATCTGGCGGGCCACCAAGGATCTCGATCTCCTCCTGGCGCCACAGACCGTTCCCGACGCCCTTCGCCGCCTCAATGCTCGCGGCTTTCATACCAGCATCGAGGACTCCGTATGGCTCGCCAAGGTCCGGCGCGACGAGTACTTCGTCGACCTCATCACCGGCATCAGTAACGCGTGTCTTATCGTGGACGAAAGCTGGATCCGGCGCTCCGTTCCCGGCAGGATCCTTGAGACCCCCTGCTGCATCCTCGCCCCCGAAGAGCTCATCGCCTCCAAAATCTTCGTCACCCGGCGCGAACGCTTCGACGGCTCCGACGTCGTGCAGCTTCTTCGCGCCTGCGGTGCCAAGCTTGACTGGGATCGCCTGTTGCACCTGCTCAATCCTCACTGGCAGCTGCTCTACTGGTCCCTCATGTTCTTCGCCTACATCTATCCCTCACAGATCCATCTCGTTCCTGCCTCTGTCTGGCAGCAGCTTGCCGATCGCTTCCACCGCGAGGTCCAGCAGCCGCACGAAAACGAGCCCTTTCGTGGATCGCTCATCGATCCGCTCATGTTCGCCATCAACGTCAACGAATGGGGCGAACGGAATCTCTACGAGGAGTACCGGCTCCATCACCCCTGTCTCCTCCAATCCGATGAAGACCAATGGAAGGAACCCACTCGATGAGGCTTGCGGCTGTCGCCGACATTCACATCCGGAAGGAAAACTACGAAGAGGACATCCGCAATTTCTCCGCGGTTAATGATCTCGCCGACGCACTGGTGATCGCCGGTGATCTCACCAACCACGGCCTCCCCAACGAGATGACCGCCTGTCTTCGTGTGCTCGAGCACATTCGCATTCCCATCATCGCCGTGCTCGGCAACCACGATCACGAGAGCGGTCATCAGGATGAACTCGCCGGCATGCTTCGCGTCGCCGGCATCCATCTTCTCGACGGCAACTGCTTTGAAGTCGACGGCGTCGGATTCGCTGGAACCAAGGGGTTCTGCGGAGGCTTCGCTCCCTACGAGCTGATGCCCTTCGGCGAGACCGGAATCAAGAACTTCGTCGAGATCGCCGATCGCGAGATGATCAAGCTGGATTACGGCCTCGCCCAGCTTCACACCGAGAAGAAGGTCGCCATCACCCACTACGCTCCCATCAAAGAAACCATCGTCGGCGAACCCGAGGCCATCTTCCCGTTTCTGGGCAGCTCACGTCTGGAGCGCCCCATCAGCCGTCACAAGCCCCTCATGGCGCTGCACGGCCACGCTCACAAAGGAACTTTCTGCGCCCGCAACGAAAACGGAATTCCCATCTACAACGTAGCGCTCCACATCCTGCACGACCGCAATGAAGAGCACCCCTTCGCCCTGTTCAATCTCTGATCCTTTCGAAGGGGTGCCCGACATCCCTTAGGCCGCCTCTCGCTCCTCATGGGCCCGCTCGCTGTCCC
Organism: Edaphobacter sp. HDX4; assembly: GCF_036877565.1. NCBI lineage: Bacteria > Pseudomonadati > Acidobacteriota > Terriglobia > Terriglobales > Acidobacteriaceae > Edaphobacter > Edaphobacter sp. HDX4. The sequence goes on along the minus strand of NZ_JAEDXW010000013.1, from coordinate 114,724 downwards.
AGTCTGTCATTCCGACAACCGACGCCTCAGCCAGAGAATTCACCTCGAAGATCTTGGCTGCGGCTGTTCCCCGGAAGCCGAAGATCAGAGGCATCAGCCACGAGCTTGAGGCGAAGACAGAGTCCATCTTGCCGTGCGTCTTGAATGGAATCAGCGGCTTCAACCCCAGACGGTAGTCCGTAAGCAGTGACTGCGCCAGGATGAAGCCGCTGGTTGCAAAGGCAGCCGCAGCCGCCCGTTTGTTGGAGCGGCTGCAGCACAGGCCCACCACGAAGAAGAAGGCCGAGTGCGAGTAATCGATCACCCCATGAGCCGTGGGGCTGATGGTCTTGGAGAGCTTCGTCTCTGCCGCGCTGCTATCGCGATCTTCAAAGAACTTCATGCAAACCTCATTTCTTCTCAGGGCTGATGCGTACTGCTTTCTTGCTCTATGCCGCCAGGGATTCCCACGGCTTCAGAACAACCTTCGTGCAGTGGTCGCTCTTCTCCCGGAACATCTTGTATGCATCCGGTGCCTTATCGAGCGGCACGGTATGGCTGATCACAAACGATGGATCGATTTCACCCGCCTCAATCCGGTTCAGCAGCGGCTGCATGTACCTCATCATGTGTGTCTGCCCCGTCTTCATCGTCAGAGCCTTGTTCATAAATGCACCCATCGGCACCTTGTCGATAAAACCGGCATAGACACCCGGAACAGATACCGTGCCTCCCTTCTTGCAGGCCATGATCGCCTGGCGAAGGACCAGCGGCCGATCCATCTGCATGCGCGTCATCTGCTTGGCACGATCGATCGTAAACATCACACCGTGTCCCGAGGCCTCCATGCCCACCACATCCATGCAGGAATCCGGCCCATGATTTCCTGTCATATCGTGCAGGGCATCGATAACATCCACCTCGTCGAAGTTCAGAGTCTCCGCTCCTGCCTTCCTGGCCAGCTCCAGCCGCTCCGGCACACGGTCAATCGCAATCACCCGGCCCGCGCCCAGCATGAAGCAGCTGCGAATCGCAAACTGCCCCACAGGCCCGCAGCCCCACAATGCAACCGTGTCGCCCGGCTTAATGTTGCAGTTCTCCGCCCCCATGTAGCCCGTCGGAAAGATGTCCGACAGAAAGACCACCTTCTCATCCGATAGGCCGTCGGGAATCTTGATGGGACCTACGTCGGCAAAGGGGACTCGCGCATACTGCGCCTGACCTCCCGAGTAGCCTCCCAGCATATGGGTGTAGCCAAACAGACCCGATGGCGAGTAGCCCATCATCTTCTCGGCGATCCACGCATTTGGATTCGAGTTATCGCAACACGACCACAACTGGTCCTTGCACGACTGGCAGGCTCCGCAGGCAATCGTAAACGGCACCACGACTCGATCACCCACCTTCAGCTTGTCCTTGTCCACACCAGATCCCACCTCGACCACCTCACCCATAAACTCGTGGCCGAGGATGTCTCCCTGCTCCAGCGTTGGAACGAAGCCATCATAAAGATGAAGGTCCGAGCCGCAGATGCAAGTCGTCGTAATCCGCACAATTGCATCACGCGGATTCAGGATCTTCGGATCTGGAACATCATGCACCTGTATCTTCTCTTTACCCATCCAGCAGACTGCTTTCATAGAAACTCCTTCTCTCGCATCGGTTGGCGGTGCGTTCGGGTTGCACTAAGCGCTCTTGCTCAGCTGGGACGCTGCCTGCGGCTGGGGCGGATTGCTCGTCTCTCGGAAGAGCACCTGCTCCGCATGCCCGTGGATTCCACGTGGACCATGGGTCTGCCCCACCGTCGTTGGAGCCTCACCGGTCTCAAGCAGTGCTTTGAAATGCCGCAGGTCTTCGCGAACCATAAACTCCGGATTCTTCCCCATCGCCGTCGAGACTGCGGTGGCAAGCGCACCCCCGGGAATCTCGTACTTGATCTCCGCGGTGACAAAAGTGCCACGGTTCTGCGGGTCTTCCCTGAACTCCACGAAGCCGCTGTTATCTACATCCGATCCAGGCAGCGCTCGCCAAGCAATCCGCTGGTTCGGGACATCTTCGCTAATGGCTGCCCGCCACCGGATCTCGCGATCCATCGGTCCACGCGCGACCCACTCCGACTGCCCGTCATTCAGGGAGCGCACCGACTTCAAGTGAGTCATAAATCGGGGCAGGTTATCGAAGTTGCGCCACAGTTCATACGCTCTGGCGGCAGGAACGTTGACCAGGAACGTCGCCCTCGCCGTCCCCCGGTGCTTCGCAGACTTCGCCTTCGCCGCTCCGAATGCAAGCACGCTTCCCGCCGTTACCAGCGCCGTTCCAGTCTTAGAACGGCGGCTCAGACCATAAGCGATTAACGCCCCGGCCCCGACAAGCAGCGTCTTGGGACCAAACGGAAGCGAAGACAATATCTGTGGAGAAGATCTATCAGAAGTTTGTTGCATGAACATACTCCTTGTCGTTTGTAAGCATGAGGGCCGCCCTTCACCGCACAGGTGACGAGTGGCGAGTAAAGATTCAGAGCATCTTCCGATCTGGGAGGGTGGAGCCTGGACTCGTTCAGGTCGTTCTCACCAGGGGCGCCATCACATCGCGGAAACACTCACGGACGGATGTCGAACAAGTGCCGGAGGATCGAACACAACCGGCGACGAACCTTGCTCCCGCATAAAATGCACACGGGTCGATTGTCAGAATGGATGACTGCGCTAGCCCTCGCGTTGGCCAGAGTTCTCCGCTATTTTCGCCTCGCAATTTCAAACGGACTTCGGGGTACATTTTGAAACCATCGGGAGTGGAATCCCGAAGCTCCACGGTCAGGGTGGCGGACGCTCGTGGAAAGAACCAGGCGATTTCACGTCATTGCAGCTTGGTCCACCGTAGTCGCATTCCTATGCTTTCTCTCCTCCGCTTTCGCAAGCTATGAAAGTTGGTTTCGTGGGAGCGGCTCCTCGACTGACGAAAGCCGTTTAAAAGGACTCATTCCCCGTGGGCACCGAGTACTAGGTTTGCGAAAGAGTGAGATGGAGCGATGACCAGGACGGAATTGCTACGATTCAACGGTACGGTGGAACGCGATCCTGCCATCGATAGATGGTTTGAAGAGCGAGGTGCGTTGGGAGTTATCGCGCGTGAGTGGTTTGAGGTAATGCGAAAGTGCGGGGACGAAGTCCGGGAGATCCTCCATGACGGCTCTCCCGTTGCATGTCTGGGCGACGCACCCTTTGGCTATGTCAATGTCTTCACTTCGCACGTAAATGTGGGGTTCTATCGAGGTTCAGCCCTACCGGATCCCGCCCGTTTGTTACAAGGCACCGGGAAGTTCATGCGGCACGTTAAGCTGAAGCCAGGAGCAGAGATAGATGCTTCATCGCTCCACAACCTCATCGAGAGGGCTTACTCGGATATGAAGGCCCGCGTAGAAAACGGCTAACTCAGCAGGCTGCGGCCCGAACACCGGTCTTCGCCTCTCTCCACTCCGTCAAGCTCCGACCCCAATTCCCTCCGTCTGTCTCATCGAAAGCAGTACCGGACCCGCGGCGACGATCACTCCGGCCAGCACGACCAGTCCCAGGCTCTTGTTCAATCCCACCGCTACCGCCAGCCATCCGATCAGCGGCGGCCCGGCGAGAAAGCCGAAGTACCCGATCGTCGACAACGCCGAGATCGCCGGTCCCGCGCCCATCCGCGTATTCCTTCCCGCCAGCGTCATGATCACCGGAATGATGTTCGCCACGCCCAGTCCCGTCAGCACCAGGCCGAACACCGCGAGACCCAGGGAGTGCGAGATCAGCGTGCAGCCAAAGCCAAATGCGATCAACGAACCGCTCCAGATCAGGATGGTCCGGTCTTCGAATCGTCCTATCAGCCAGTCGCCGAGAAAACGTGCCGCAGCCATGGCGATGGCGTACGTCGCATACCCTGCTGCCGCGACGGACAGGCTCGCGCCGATGTTCGATCGCAGGTAGACCGCCGCCCAGTCCCCGATCGCCCCCTCCGCAAACAGCCCGAAGAAGGCAATCAACGCCAGCCGCAGCAGCGCCGCATCCGGCAGAATGAACTTCGGCTTTACCTTGTGCGCCTTACGCTCCTCCGCAACCAGCAGGGGCAGCACAGCAAACACCGCAACTCCGAGAACCGAGGCACCCGTCGAGAGGTTGAAGGTGAGGGAGTTGCCATGCTTCAACAGCAGGCTCGAGACCCCGGCCCCCGTTAGGCCTCCAAGGCTCCAGCAGCCCTGCAGCAGGCTCATGCTCGAACGGCCAAAGTGGTGCTCCACGGCAATAGCCTGCGCGTTGACCGTAACGTCCAGTGCTCCCTTCGCGGCTCCGTACAGTCCGGCAAACAACATCAGCACGCCCAGGCTCGTCGCCTGCGCCAGGCAGGCCACCATCGCTACGTACAGCACGGCAACCACCCGGACGACGGTCCTGCTTCCGTACCGCTCAATCAGGTGACCGGTCAACGGCATCGTGATGATCGCGCCACCCACCAGGCTCAGCAGGACCTCGCTCAGCGCACCGTTTCCCAGGTGAAGATTCTGCTTGAAGACTGGTACATGGGCCGCCCACAGTCCGAACCCCGTTCCATCCACCAGGAAAAGCACCGCCAGCGCCCACTTGGGCCATTGAATCCGCATATCTCATTAGAACGTCCCTGCCCAGGCTGCGATGTTGAAATCTTCTTCCAGTCGCGTCTTCCTCTCGTAAGCTGCATGGCTTTCGAGCCGGATCGCTTGACGCCGCTGATAAAATAGATTCAATGAGGAACAGAAGGCCCGGCCATCCGGTCGGGTCTTTTTCCTTTAATCTGCTACCGTTCGGAGCGACCGAGGTCCGGACTTAACCTTCCTGCTTCGAAGACTTTGCACACTTTCGACGGGGAGGGGGGAGGCACTTGCCGTGTACCACAGAGATCACGTCCATCCGGGTAGAAGCCTGCTACGGGCGGCCCGCTTTGCCACGCTGGCAACATTTATTTTTCTAACTCCCCTGGGCTTCGCCCAGCTCCCGGCCGGAACGCGCGACGCCACCGCTCAGCCGGAGACTCAACAGGATCCGCTCCGTTCCCAGGCCGCCGATGCCCTCGCCCGCCAGGACTACGCGACCGCCGCCCGTCTGCTCTCGACCCTTGCCGAGAAGAATCCCAAAGACGCGCAGGTCCTCTATAACCTCGGCTCCGTTCAGGATTCGCTCAATCAGACCGCCGAGGCGGAAGCCAGCTATCGACGTGCCATCGCCGCCAGTCCTAATCTGCTTGAGCCGCACCTCGCCCTTGGCCTCCTCCTCGCTCGAAGCGGTAAACCCGCCGAGGCTCACACCGAGCTCGCCGCCGCTGCCGCCATTCCCAAAGGCGATCCCGCCCTCCGCGCCCGCGCCTACCGAGCCATGGCCCGGCTCGACCAATCTGGAAATCCTTCAGGAGCAAGCGAAGAGCTTCTGGCCGCTCTTAAACTCTCTCCCGAGACTCCTGACGACATCCTCCTGACCGGTGAACTGGCTCAGGCAAATAACGATCCCGCCGGAGCTGAGTCCTCCTTCCGCCGCGTCCTCGCCACCGACCCCAGCAACGCCGAGGCGACGGCAGCGCTCGTTCACCTCTATCTGGAGCAGAGAAAGCTGGATCAGGCGGAATCGCTGCTGACGGCAGCCCTGCAGAAGCATCCTGACGATCCGGCTCTCAACTCGCAGCTCGCCAGCCTTTACGAGTCGCAGAACAAAGCCGACAAAGCACTTCCGATCGTTGAAAAGCTTCACACTGCCAATCCGAACGACTCCGCCGTCGCTCGCCTGCTGGCGCGGCTCTACGTTCGCGACCACCAGTACGACAAAGCGCTGCCAATCTATGTGGCGCTCTCCGCGGCGTCGCCGGGCGATCCCACGCTGCTCGACGATCAGGCCGATACCCTCATCCGGATGCGCCGCGCCGCGGACGCGGAACCTCTTCTGAAGCGCGCCGTTGCCGACCCCAACGCCTTTCCCTCCCCAGAGGCCTACGGGATCGCTGCCAGCCATCTGGCCTTTGCCGCCGCCAATAATAATGATCCCGCCACCGTCTTGCATGCTCTCGAACTTCGTGCTAAAGTTCTGCCACCTTCGACGTCGACAATATTCTTAGCGGCGACGGCGCACGACAAACTTCACCAGGTCAAAGAAGCATCTGACCTGTACAAACAGTTCCTCGCGGCAGCAAAGGGCCAGTTTCCAGACGAAGAATGGGAGGCGAAGCACCGGCTGGCAGCCTTGGAACATACCAGGTAGCAGCGAACGAGTAACTACAACAGAACGGACGTCGACTCCATGGAATTCTGAAGCCCGACGCCTCTATAACGAGGTGGGTTATGCGGATCATCCTTCGGTCTTTTGCTCTTCTTCTCTTTCTGGTCTTCGCCTGCGTCTCCTCCCGCGCGGCAGACAAATCCGCCATGCTGGACGAACAGCAGTTGCTTCAGCTCGAGCAGAAAGCCGAGCAGGCGAATCCTCGCGACCAGTGCTTCCTCTACACTGAGCTTGTCTCCGCGATGACAAACCTCGCCGGGCAGCAGATGCGAGACGGCGAACCTGACCGCGCTTACGCCACCCTGCAGAAGGTAGCCAAGTACGCGCAGCGCATCCAGTTCAGCCTCACCCGTGATGCCAAGCGCCTGAAGAACGCCGAAAAGATGATGCACGACACGACCTTCCGGCTGAATCAATATGTACACAGCGCCTCGTATGAAGATCAGCCAACGCTTCAGGCCACACTGAAGCAACTCAATCAGGTGCAGACGCAGCTCCTGACCCAGGTCTTCAGTCACTGACGTTCTGGCTACAATCAACCAGCATGTGGCGTTTCCATTCACGCATCGCCTTCTCTCTGCTCGCACTCGCTCTCGTGGCGCCCTGTGCCTTCCCGCAGCGCAACGAAGCCACCCTCTCCGAAGGCGAGATCGAGCAGCTGCGCGACTCCGCCTACATCGCCAACGATCGCGTTCTGGTCTTCATCAAGCTCATCGATACACGCGTCAAGGCTCTCCAGGACATGTACGCGAAACCTCGGCGCCCCGGACGCGAGCAGGACACGCACGACCTGATGGAACAGTTCTCGTCTCTCGCCAACGAGCTGAGCGACAATCTCGATGACTATAGCGAGCGCCATCGCGACATCCGCAAAGCTCTCCCCAAGCTGGTCGATGCCATCGAGCGCTGGGGAACAGCCATCAAGACGCCACCTAACAACGAGGCCTACAAGGTCTCCCGCACCATTGCTCTTGAATCACTGCAGGATCTGCATCAACAGGCGGACGAGATGATCCCGGAGCAGAAGGCTTGGTTCGCCGCTCATCCTCCTGCGAAGAAAGAGAGTCCGGCCGATGCCGACATGGCACCACGTTGATCCCGCTCCACGCTGATTCGACGCCATACTGATTCGGGCCGCGCGGCCCCTAGATCGGCTTGCCCGTCATTCTGCTGCTACCCTAAACAACAGACAATGACAAGTTCCTCTTCTGACCCGATTCGCGTCGGCCTCATCGGCTATGGTTATGCTGGCAAAACCTTTCATGCACCTCTGATCCACGCGGTCGACGGCCTCGATCTCGCCGTTATCGGCTCCAGCCGTCCTGAGCGCGTCGTCGTCGACTTCCCGCAGGTCGAAGTCCTCTCCGCGATGGAGACTGCGACGCATCCCGATCTGGACCTGATCGTGATCGCGACTCCGAACGACAGTCACTTCCCTCTCGCCGCGGCTGCCATCCAAGCAGGCAAACACGTTGTCATCGATAAGCCTTTCACCCTCAATCTGGCTGAAGCCCGCGAGCTCGTCACGCTGGCGCGGCAGCACGATTGCCTCCTGTCCGTCTTTCAGAATCGCCGCTGGGAGAGCGATGTCCTCGCCGCGAAATCCATCCTCGAGTCCGGCGTCCTCGGTCAGATCACTCACTTCGAAGCCCACATGGACCGTTTTCGCCCGCTCGTCCGACAGCGCTGGCGCGAAGATCCTGGCGCCGGCGCTGGTCTGTGGTTTGATCTCGGCCCCCATCTCATCGACCTGACGCTGCACCTCTTTGGTCTTCCCGACGCCGTCCTCGCGACGCTGGCTACATTGCGTCCGGGAGGAAAGACGGACGACTGGGCGCACGTCCAGCTCATCTATCCGACCCTCCGCGTCATCCTCAACGCTACCCTGCTCTCCTCCGGAGGAATCCCGCGGACGCTGCTGCACGGCACCCGGGGTAGCTGGGCGAAGTACGGTCTCGATGTTCAGGAGAAGCAGCTGATCGAAGGCACCCTCCTGCCCGGCACGAAAGGTTTCGGCGATGATCCCGACCCAGGGATTCTCTTCGACGGAGCTAGCGGAACCCGAACGGAGATTCCCGTGCCGCCCGCCGACCAGATCGGTTACTACATCGGTGTACGCGATGCGATTCGCGGCGATGTGCCGTTGCCGGTCTCTCCCGAGTCGGCCATTGCGGTCATGGCGGTTCTGGAGACGACGTTTGCCTCGAGCGAACAGGGACGGATTCTCCCGCTCCCTCTTACTGCCGAGGAACGCCGAGCCTATGAAGAGCGCGAAGGACGACATAAAGGCGAGGCCGAAAAACAGCGTAACCCGTCATGGTCCTGACCTTGCGGATCACCGCCTGCCACTCTGCGCCATGTTAATCTGGAGCTATCGTGTCGTCCGTGCTCGCGCCAATCTTTGAGGAGCAGTACCGTGCTCTCCGTCCACGTGCGCCGATCCCTGCGTTCGACATCCGTTTCCGGCGGTTTACCTCCCTGAATACGACGATCCGGCTAAGGGAAGGCCGACTCCACGTCCGGCTCTCCGATCTGCTTGAGCATGCACCGGAGACGGTCCACCACGCCATCGCGCACATCCTGCTTGCCAAGCTTTATCGAAAACCGATCGCCGCATCCCACGCAGATCGCTACCGCCGTCATGTCTCCTCTGAAGCCGTCTCGCGCCAAGCCGAGCACATCCGGCAGACTCGCGGGCGCAAGCGAATCCTTACTCCCGTAGGGCATCACTTCGATCTCAACGAAGTCTTCGATTCCCTCAACACCCGTTTTTTCCACGGCCTGCTGGGCCGCCCTGTCCTGACCTGGAGCGCTCATCATGCTCGCCGCATGCTGGGCCACTACGACGCGGCGCACAACACCATCATGGTCAGCCGGGTCTTCGACCGGCCCGATACACCTCGCTGCGCCATCGAATATCTGCTCTATCACGAGATGCTTCACCTCAAACACCCCGTTCGCGTCAAGGGTGGGCGCCGCTGCGTTCACTCCCGCGAGTTTCAGGCAGAGGAGCGCCTCTTCCCTCATCTTGAAGAGGCAAAGGTATACCTGCGGCAGCTGTAAGTTTCCTACTGCTAGCAATTTCCGGCCGTGTTCTCACGGCTCCGTGGTAGCATCCTCCCCATCCAAGTTTCCTGCTTAACAGGCGAGCCGGATAACCGTCCGAGATCCCTGATATGGGCCCCGCTGCAGACCATGCACTGAAATCCCATCTCGAGAGGTATCTTCGATGCCCATGTACAAACGTGCAGCCGCCGAGTTCTTTGGAACCTTCTGGCTGGTCTTCGGGGGTTGCGGCAGCGCCGTTCTCGCCGCATCCTTCCCTCAACTCGGCATCGGCTTCGCCGGTGTAGCTCTTGCCTTTGGGCTTACCGTACTGACCATGGCCTTCGCCATCGGCCATATCTCGGGCTGCCATCTCAATCCTGCGGTCTCAATCGGTCTGGTTGCAGGCAGGCGCTTCCCCGCAAACGAACTGCCGGCGTATATCGTTGCCCAGGTAGCTGGTGCAGTCATTGCCTCGGGTGTGCTTTACCTGATCGCCAGCGGAAAGCCCGAGTTCTCCCTTGCCGGAGGTTTTGCTTCAAACGGCTACGGTCTCCATTCGCCGGGCGGCTATTCCCTGATGGCATGCTTCGTGGCAGAGGTCGTTCTGACGGCCTTCTTCCTCCTCGTGATCCTGGGATCAACCGATGAGCGGGCTCCCAAAGGATTTGCCCCCATCTCCATCGGGCTCTGCCTTACCCTGATCCACCTCATCAGCATCCCGGTCACGAATACCTCAGTGAATCCGGCTCGGTCTACCGGCCCTGCGCTGTTCGTAGGAGGATGGGCGATCGGACAACTTTGGCTCTTCTGGGTGGCACCGATCCTGGGAGCCATACTGGGCGGCCTCATCTCGAACTTCTTCTTCGCCGCTCCGCAACCGCCTATCCGCGAAGAGCTCTCTCGCTGAATGCAAAAAGGGTCTGCCAGCGTTTTCCTATCCTGGCAGACCCTCTTCGCTTTCGTAGTCTAGACGACGCTGTCCTGCGAAATCGCCGGATCCCACTGCACATTCTTTGCGCGCGCCACAACCACCAGGGCAGCACCGGCCAGGATCGATCCCAGCGCCGCCACCTGGGCATTACTCATTCCCCAATACAGCCGGGGATTGATTCTCACGAACTCCACCAGGAAGCGGCCGACCCCGCTCAGCACAAGGTATTCTCCCGTGATCACACTGACCGGCGGGCGGCTCTTTGCGCGGCGCCAGAGCCACCACGCCAGCGCCAGCGAGTAGAGCAACTCGTACACCGGCGTCGGCTGGACGAGATCGGACGTCGGCACAAGAGCATCCGCACGCATATGCACTCCCCACGGCAGCGTGGTCTTGATGCCGTAGTCGCCATCTCCCGATAGCAGACAGCCGATTCTCCCAACTCCGTATCCGATAGCCGCCGCCGGCGCCGCTAGGTCCAGCATGCGTAAAGCTCCAACCGGTCTGCCCAAAGTGCCTTCGACGGAACGGAACCGCGCCGAGCGCCCCATCCACATGAGCATCAGGATGCCAGCGACCATGCCGCCGAACCAGGCGAAGCCAGCCTGAAACCAGTGCAGAAACCCGACAACCACGTCCAGCGGATGCTTCCATCCTGGAGCCGCAATCCTTGCCATCGCCATCTGCAACGTCGCTGGATCCTGCAGCTCGTGCCACAGCTTTGCTCCGGCTACACCAGCAATCACGACGAAGGCCACGATGTTCAGGGCATCGGCTTCAACCCCGTTGCGGACGAAGTTCTTATGCAGCACAATCGTCGCCACCACGGCAGCCAGCCACAACAACAGCCCGAACGTACCCAGGTGCACCGGGCCAAAATCGATATAGGGAAACATAGTCCTCGCTTCTCTTCCAGTGTATCGCCCTGGCTTCTCATCCACCGGCTTGTCCCTCGCTTCACACTTGGTTTGCGGGCCCGCTTCGCGTACCTTTTTCATATGCCCAGTAGCACACCCGCACCTACATCCAACTTCCCCGCACCAGAAACCATGGAGGTTCTCCTCTCCAAAGAGCAGATCGCCGCACGCACACGCGAGATTGGCGCTCAGATTTCGGCCGAATACGAGGGTCAGTCCATTGTCCTGATCGGAGTTCTCAAAGGCGCAGCCATCTTTCTCGCCGATCTTGCCCGCGCCATCCAGGTCGACAACACCTTCGACTTCGTCGCGGTCTCCAGCTATGGCCGGGCTCGTGTCTCCTCCGGAGCCGTCAAGCTGATCAAGGATATCGATAATCCCATCGAAGGCAAGCACGTCATCCTGGTCGAAGACATCCTCGACACCGGACTTACGCTCAGCTTTCTTCGCCAGATGATGCTGCAGCACAAGCCCGCATCTCTGAAGATCGCTACCTGCCTCGACAAGCCGGACCGTCGTCTCGTTCCCATCGAGGCCGACTACGTGGCCTTCAAGATTCCTAACAAGTTCGTCATCGGCTATGGCATGGACTACGCGGAGCGTTACCGCGGCGTCGAAGATATTCGCCTCTTCCCCGACGACGCTGGTCACTGAGCGTCACGAGCAGCCTCGCGCAGCTTCGCCCGTTCGTAGAAGTTCTCAACAGAGACTGAAGGCGAGGCGGGGTGAACCAAAACAAAGAGGAAGCCCTTTCTGATACGGGCTTCCTCTTTTGTTTATTGCCTGCCTGGCGAAGAACTCATCCACGTGCGCCAAGCTATAAAACGTCCGGCAACACTATTTGCTGAGGCTGGGAGCGGTGCGAGGTGCTGCCCCTTCTGTGGGGACATTGTCCTGCATCGCCTGGTACGAGACGATGGTCTTAAGTGTCTCGTACGGCAGATTCGGGCTGAGGGGGAGCAGGCGTCCGTTGATGGCGAGCATCGGGGTCTGCTCTACGCCGACATCCTGACCGAGCTTGACGGAGGCCTCGACCTCCTTCTTTGCCTCGTCGGTAGCGGCACAGGCGTCGATCGCCGCAGGATCAAGGCCGGCCTTGGTCACTGCATCTTTCAGGGTCTGATCGCCCGTCGCCGGGGTGAGCGCTGCCTGCTTCTCATAGACATCCGCCGCGTAGGGGAAGAAGGCGTCGTTCTTCTGCTTGGTGATGCAGTAGCCGTAGGCTGCCGCCTTGAAGGCGTAGGGATGAAGGTCGGCTATGGGGAAGCTCTGGAAGACGACATGAGCGTTGGGAAAGTCCTGGATGAGGCGATCCATGGTGGCCTGAGCCTCTTTGCAGTGCGGGCACTGTAGATCTGCGAATTCGACCAGCATCAGGTCTTTTCCTGCGGCTCCGCGGTGGGCTCCGTCGGCACGATCCTGGAGCTGTTTGCGTGCGTCCGCGAAGGGCGTAGCACCGAAGGCGATGATTCCGGAGGCATCTGCGATGGCATGCTTGCCGTCAGGAGTGACGAAGAAGGACGCGGTCGCGACCTTGGCATTGGGTCGCTTGTCGGAGACGAAGACCACAACCTTGCTGACGCCGGGCGCCTGCGTGGTCTGGATGGCCTCTACTCTCCAAATACGAGCTGGATCATAGCCCCAGAGCGCTTTGAGGAAGGCATCGACAGTCGCAACCGTCGGCGTGGTTGCGGTGAAGAACTTCTGGTTTACGGGTGGAAACGGGTCAGGATGGCTGGAGGGATCGAGCGTCTCCAGCTGCAGCGGCCGCCGTGCCGCGCTGGAAGGTTGAGCGGGAGTCTGCTGCCCTGGGGCTGCTGCCTGCGGAGCGGCGGGCGCGGGGGCGGGAGATGCTGGCGCCTGCGCCGAGGCAAAGATGGTAGCGCCGAGGACGGGAGCCAGTACGGTCGATAGGATGAGGGCTTTCTTCAAAATCAGGAACCTTTCTATACTTCTGGATCTCTGGCCGTGCACGGCCGTGGGTGATTTTAGACCTGAACCTTGACGGCGATCGGAAACCTGCGTCCGGTACCGAAGGATTTTTGCGTGACTTTCAGGACTGGGGCCGCCTGCTGGCGCTTGTACTCGCTCTGTTCGACGAGTTTGAGGACTGAACGTACCAAAGCAGGATCGACATTCTGTTCGCGGGCAATCTGTTCGGCAGAGCAAAACTTCTCAACGTAAGCGACAAGGATAGGATCGAGCACCTCATAGGGAGGCAGGGAGTCAGTATCCTGCTGGCCGGGGCGGAGTTCGGCTGAAGGTGGTTTTTCAATCGTGTTCTGCGGAATGACCTCCCCGGAACGATTGGCATAATGAGCGAGCTGGTAGACCCGCGTCTTATAGACATCGCCTATGACGGCCAGCGCGCCCACCATGTCGCCGTAGAGCGTGCAGTAGCCCACCGACATTTCGCTCTTGTTTCCGGTCGTCAACACCAGAGCTCCAAATTTGTTGGAGACCGCCATCAACAGGGTGCCCCGGATGCGGGACTGCAGGTTCTCCTCGGCGAGGCCGAACGCAGTTCCTGCAAAGAGTGGCTCCAGCACTTTCTGGAACTGGCCGAAGATATCGTGAATCGGGAGAAGTTCGAAACGAACTCCGAGGTTGCGCGCCAGCTTGCGTGCATCTTCAATGGAGCCAAGCGAGGAGTATTCGCTGGGCATTCCGATGCCGATTACATTTTCAGCTCCCAGTGCCTCGACGGCGACAGCAGCAACGAGAGCGGAGTCGATGCCTCCGCTAAGGCCCACAAGCACCTTGCTGAAACCGCACTTGCGAACATAATCGCGGGTCCCGAGGACAAGCGCCTGCCAGACTTCGGCGATTTCATCACAGGGATCGCGCGCGACCTCCACCGTTGCCGGAACGTCAGTGATCACAAGATCTTCCGCGAAACAGGCCGCCCGCGCAACTACCTTTCCTGATGGATCGAGAAGAAGTGAGGAGCCATCGAAGACCAGACCGTCGTTTCCACCGACCTGGTTGACGAGAAGAACGAAAGCGCGATGTCGCTGAGCGATCGCTGCGAGCATGCGCTGGCGAACGGCCGGTTTCCCCTCGCAGAACGGGGACGCAGAGATGTTGAGAATGAGCCGGGGATACTGATCGAGTCTTGTAGCGTCAGCCTGCCATTGCTGCATGAGCGCGTTGACGGGATCGACGGGATAAAGCTGCCGCGGCCAGAAGTCTTTATCGTTCCAGGCATCTTCGCAGATGGTGATGGCGACAGGCTGTCCAGCAACGGTTGCGAGGGACTGCGAAGTTGCAGGCTCGAAGTAGCGTTGCTCGTCGAAGACATCGTAGAAGGGCAGCAACATCTTCTGTTGAACGAAGCTTGTCTTGCCCTCTGAGAGCAATACCGCGACATTGGAGACGCGCTTCCCTACCTGCGAGGCAGCATGCATGACGGAACCGACCAGGAGCGCGGGCCGTCCGGCGGCAGAGGTCCAGGTGGCGATCTCATGTACCGCCTGAACGGCGCGTTCAACGAAGGCATTTTTTTCGAGGAAGTCCGCTGGAGGATATCCGCAGACCGAGAGCTCAGGGAAGACTACGAGTTCAGCCCCTTGCTCCTCGGCCCGCGCTGCAAACTCCAGAATCTTTTTCGTGTTTCCGGTGAAATCTCCCACCGTGGGATTGATCTGCGCCAGAGCTATCTTCACAGCTCTAGTCTAACGCCTTTTGGAGCGGTCTATGGAGACCACGCCCTAGCTGCCGGTTCCGGCGAAGACCACGCCGAGCGTGCGGGCGAGGATCTTCATATCGAGCCACAGACTCCAGTTATCGACGTAAGCCGTGTCGAGAGAGATATAGCTGTCAAACGAGGGATCCTGCCGGGCCTCGACCTGCCACAGACCCGTGATACCGGGGAGTACCTCAAGGCGGCGCAGGTGATCGAGGTCATACTGCTCGACCTCGCGAGCGATAGGAGGGCGAGGACCGACGAGGCTCATATCTCCGCGCAGCACGTTGTAGAACTGCGGAAGCTCGTCGAGCGAGTACTTGCGCAGGCGCCGACCGACACGGGTGATGCGAGGGTCGTTCGAGATCTTGAAGAGCACGCTGTCGCGCTCGTTCATATGTGCAAGCTTCTCTTTCAGCTTGTCCGCATTTTGCACCATGGTGCGGAACTTGTAGCAGGAGAAGGTACGGCCCTTACGGCCGATGCGATGCGCGCGGTAGAAGATCGGCCCTTCGGAGTCCATACGCACCGCAATAGCGATGGCGAGCATGACAGGCGAAAGAATCGCAAGAGCGATCGACGAAACGGTGATGTCGAGCACACGCTTGAGAAGAAAGGCGCCGATCGGGAATTCGCGACGATGAAGCGGGATCGTCGGGAACTGGCCGACGTATTCCACGGAAGCGTTCCAGGCCAGACCATCGTACAGATCAGGGACAACACGAACGTCGATGCCGGCCTGACGCGCCTCCTCCACGATGCCGACGATCAGCTTCTTATCGCCAGGCACCGAGAAAAAGATCTCGTCGACGAAGAGCGAGCGTGCCAGCGAGAGGCAGTTGCGAACATCACCGATGACGTCTGCATCGCCAAGTTCAGCCTCCCGCTCGGTGAGGGCAACGAAGCCTTTGAACCGGTACCCGAGGTGCTGAAGGGATACGAGGTGATTGCGAAGAGCGTGGCCGACGCGTCCGGCTCCTACGATCAGGACGTTGCGCGTCTCGAAGCCTGCAAGACTGCGGCGATAGAACCTGCGGCGCTGAATCATGCGTCTCACGCAGAGAAAGGCTGTCGAAAAGACAACCATCAACGTGACCACTGTGCGTGAAACACCGGCGCCGTTGGAAAGGTACAGCGTTCCGCAAAGGATGAGGCCCGCAGTCAAGGATGCCTGCACCGTCATGCGTTGCTCATGCAGACCGCTGCGGCTCTGGATAGGAGCGTACAGCCCGTAGGAGCGCGAAAAGAACATCAGGCACACCGCATACCACAGGAGGTAGAGCAGCAGTATGCTGGGTGGCACATGAAAACGATGGATGAGGACCCAGGAAGCGGAGACCTGTGATGGAATCGCTACATGGACCCGCAATGCAATCAGGCCTGCGACCAGAACGGTGACAAGGTCAAGAGATGCCCAGATAAGGCTGGTCATCGATGGTCGACGTATGAGCCCGGAGGTCGCTCGCTCTCGACTGCCTCCCCTGCTAGCTGATTTTCGGCCCGCTACAATTACTTGCTGCAAATAGTCTGGAGTCGCCATAGAAAAATTCACGCCTTAACCAGGTTTTCAGGCTTGGAAGGTTGGTGATGACGATCCAAATAAAGACGGGACGCCTTACCAACAAATATGTTAAGTAAGTCAATAGGTTTGACTCAAGGCTGATAAAGAAAGTTGTTCTGGAAATCTGTCAAATCTTCGACAGCAGGGGATAAGTCCCCTAATTTCTTCTCTTGCAGGGTTTAGATGTCCCTGTGTTGTTCAGGATACCCGGGAAGGTAAGTGCTCTGCAACATTCAGCCCTGATGCGGTTATATCCCACACCCACCGATCTCCCCATAACCCGATGGTGGCATTCCTTGCTGAGTTGTTCGAACATAAGATCGAAGATGGTCCGCTGACGGTCCAGATGCCTCTTATATTAACGAGGCATTACAAGTTCATCGAGCTCGAGAAACTCCCGCAGGATGGGATCGTCGCTCTTTTCCATCTCTTCCATCGTTCCGAAAAAATGCGCTTTTCCACCGTGAAGAAAGACGAC
The DNA here is from genome assembly GCF_036877565.1 of Edaphobacter sp. HDX4. Classification (NCBI taxonomy): domain Bacteria; kingdom Pseudomonadati; phylum Acidobacteriota; class Terriglobia; order Terriglobales; family Acidobacteriaceae; genus Edaphobacter; species Edaphobacter sp. HDX4. The sequence goes on along the minus strand of NZ_JAEDXW010000013.1, from coordinate 97,850 downwards.
ACGGTCTGCAAGTTTCTTGGCGAAACGCATATCGTGCGTGACGACGATATTGGTGAGATGAAGCTGCTGTTTGAGCCGCTCGATAAGATCGCCCAACAGATGTCCCATCAGAGGATCAACCATCGTGGTGGGCTCGTCGTAGAGAATGGCCTCCGGCTGGGCCGCCAGTGCGCGTGCGATAGCTACAGAACGCTTCATTCCCGTGGAGAGATCGGACGGCAGCATGTCTTCCATACCGGCTACCCCCACCATCTCCAGCAGACCTTTCACAACCTGAAATATCTGCTCTTCTGAGAGCTCCCCCCGTTCGCGTAGGGGAAAGGCCACATTTTCGCCGACGGAAACGGAATCGAACAGAGCGCCGTTTTGAAACACCATGGTAACTTTGCGTCGAACCGCCTGCATCTGCTTCTCGCTGTAGCCTGTGATATCGTCGCCCGCCACCCGGATAATACCGCTATCAGGTTTATAAAAACCCATCAGCATCTGCAGGGAGACGGATTTTCCGACGCCGCTGCGACCCAGAATACACAGCGTCTCTCCGGGCAGAACACAGAAGCTGACGTTCTCGAGAACGACGAAGCCGCCGAAAGATTTTGAGACCTTCTCGAAGGAGATATAGGATCCCGGCTTATCACGGTGCTCAGGAACTGCTTCGGCAGCAGCCTCATTCTGCTGCGCCGCCTGCTCCATAAACTCCTCAACGGCAGGCGCGACCTCTGCCGAGACTTCGGAGATCAGTGGAGCATCCGATGCGGACGTGTCTTGCCGGTCATCGGAGACGTGCATGGAGCCTTCGGTGTCATCTTTCTGTACCGCTTCTTCCGCAGGCGACTTGTATGTCGGGTCCTGCGTGGCGCTACCGTTCGGCAGACTATGGGATGGTTCACCAGCCATTGGATTCCCTCTGAAAACTATTGTTGCATCGAATGCACCGCCGAAGGTCGTCAGGGATCAACGAGAGCATCCAAGTGCCTCTGCGCTTCCGCAAACTGCTCCGGCGTATTCAGATTCTCGAACCACAGATTGGATGCGGCTCTTTGAGCAGGAGTAAGAACGCCCTGATTCCCGGGACGCTCACCGGGTTCAAAGTCCTCGAAGAGAGCAGATGCCCTGGCCTGACGCCAGTCTCGTACAAGAAGGATCTCCTCAATGGCAACTCCGCCTCGCTGGGCGAGTTCGTTCGCGGCCTGCTGCAGTACGGGAAACAGCTTGTGCCTGCCCTCGTTTACTGCGCTCGAGAGGAACGGCAGTACGTCACGATGAAGAAGGCAGAGGGCAGGCTGGGGAATCTCGTCCACGATGAAGCAGGCGAGTTTCGCTGCCGGATGACGCAGAACCCAGGCCGTCCACCTGTGCAGGAGTTCTGCTGGAAGGAAGGGCATATCCACGGGCAGGATCAAGGTCCACGGACACGGTGTACGAGAGAGAGCGGCTTCCATGCCCCCTATGGGACCGCAGCTCTCCCGCAGGTCGGGGATGAGAGGGGCGATCGCCGCCAGCTCAGGACGGCGTCCGAGAATGTAAACATGCGGTGTGAGCATGCTGAGTTTGGAAACAGCGTGCTGGGCCAGCGAAGCATTTCCAAGTGGAAGAAGAGCCTTGTCCTGTCCCATCCGCGTGCTGCGGCCACCGGCCAGCACGCAGCCCGCGAGACAACCCTCCTTCATCACGCTCCTGCCGCGGAGAGAAAGCGAATCAACGATTCGATCCCACGATGGAAGTTTGCCAGGTGAAACTTCTCATTCGGGGCATGCAGGTTGTCATCAGGCAGACCGAAGCCCATCATCAGCGTCGGCAGGCTGAGCTCACGGATAAAGTCGCCGACGATCGGAATCGATCCCCCGCCGCGGACAAAGACCGTATCGGTTGCAAAGACCTCGTGCATGGCCTCCACAGCTGCCTTGACGAACTGATTGTCCGTGGAGACGACAATCGGTTCCGCCGAGTGGATGAGGCGAACACTCACGTCAACACCGCGCGGCGCGATGGACGCAACGAAGGACTTGTACTGCTCAAAGACCTCTGCGGGAACCTGCTTGGGCACCAGACGCATACTGATCTTCGCCACGGCCTTGGCCGGGATGACCGTCTTAGCTCCGGCCCCGATAAAGCCGCCGGGCATTCCGTGGACATCGAGCGTGGGCCTCGCCCATGTACGTTCCAGGACGGAGTAGCCAGCTTCTCCCGTGAGCTCGGGCGAGCCGACCTCAGTCCGGCGATAGTGTTCCTCGTCGAAGGGGAGCGCCTTCCATGCCTTCAGCTCCTCCGCCGAGGGGGATTCCACCTTGTCGTAGAAGCCCGGAATCAGGATGCGTCCGTCTTCATCCTTGAGCTTCGTGATGATGTGGGCAAGGGCGACAAAGGGATTCGGAGCCGCACCACCGTACATTCCCGAATGAAGGTCGATAGCCGCACCCCGAACCTCGATCTCTGTGTAGATCATGCCGCGCAGTCCGACGCACAGGGTCGGAAGATCGGGCGCAAACATCTCCGTATCACTGATAAGCGCGAGGTCGGAGCGGAGCCGGCCGCCGTGTTCGCGAACGAACCATGCAATTCCCTCTCCACCCACCTCCTCTTCCCCTTCGATCAGAACGCGGATGTTCACTGGAAGGGTGCCCTGGTTTGCCTCGAAGAGTGCCTCGAGCGCTTTGACATGCATCCACATCTGGCCTTTGTCGTCGACAGCGCCGCGCGCATATAGATTTCCATTGCGCTCGGCAGGCTCAAACGGCGGGGTAGTCCACTCGTCCAGAGGCTCGGCCGGCTGGACATCATAGTGCCCGTAACAGAGCACGGTGGGGGCATTCTCCTTGTGCAGCCAGTCGCCGTAGACCAGCGGGTGGCCACCCGTCGCGGTCTCGACCAGGCTGACATTCTCCAGGCCTATCCGGCGAAGCTCCGAGGCGATGAACTCGGCAGCGCGGCGGACATCGCCCGCGTGTTCCGGAAGCGTGGAGATGGATGGAATGCGCAGAAGCGCCTTGAGCTCGTCCACAAACCGCTGCTGATTCCCTCGTGCAAACTCGACTGCCGCCGCCGTGTTCTGTGACATGGATTCCTTTTCTTCTCCTGGATTAGGTCTCTCGTGCCGTCTGGGACCTGGAGAGATACGCCTGAACCCTAAGTATGCAATGGACGGAGCACCGACGTCAGCACGACTGCCTGTGGATGAACTCCAGATCGACTCCCGGGATCGCTGCAATTATCCATGGCTTACCTGTAAGCGGGCATCCGGGCAAACGGAACTTCCGGCGATCCCACCCGTATCCCTCTCATCTCACAGATACCCGTGCGGGCGGATGCCGCGCACTGTTAAAGGCAATTGCAAATGAATCGTCGTACCTTCCTGCGAACCAGCGCAGCATCAGCTGCCTTTCTCACACCGCTCCGTTCCGTGTCGGCGTCTGAGACTCACGCCTCCATACATCCCCCGAACAAGGAAGTTCTCGGCCGCCTGCCTTCGCTCATGGAACTCGCTACCCTTCCCGGGATTGGGATGGCAGTCATCGGACCCGAAAAACCGATGTGGCAGCACTATGCCGGTGTCGCCAACTTAAATACGAAGTCTCCAATCACTCCTGACTCCCTCTTCCCGGGTTGTTCGCTTGGTAAGCCCATCTTCGCCTGCCTCGTTCTTCGGCTTGCCCAGGAGAACAGACTTGATCTCGACCTCCCCCTCAACACCTACCTGAAAGACGACGCGCTTACTGGAAACTGGGGAGACCAAGTCACCGCCAGGCATGTGCTTTCGCACACCACCGGCCTCCCCAACTGGCGCTGGGAAAAGGATCAAAAGCTCACACCTGTGTTCGAACCCGGAAGCCGGTTCGGGTACTCGGGGGAAGGATTCTTCCATCTCCAGCGGGTTGTGGAACACGTTACCGGCACAGGCTTTGAAGCCCTCATGCAGGAGCAGATCTTCAAGCCTCTCAACATGCACTCCTCCACCTTCCTCTGGCTTGCTGACGCAAAAGATCGCCTCGTGGCAGGTCACAGGGGAACCGATCCTTTTTACAACAGGGACCTCGCGATCAACATATTCGGGATCGTTCAGTCCGGCGGAAAGCCGCTCTCCTTCTGGACCCAGGAAGAGATTGCTGCCGCGCTCATGAAGAAGTTCAATCGCACCTCGCCTCCTCCGCCCAACGAGTTCGTTCCTAACGTCGCCTTTTCTCTGCTCACCACCGTCACCGACTACGCACGTTTTCTCGCCGCACTTCTTGATCCGGCAGACACGAGTCTCGGCCTTTCGGCAACCACACGGACCCAGATGTGGACCCCCGTGTCCCATATCAACTCCGCACTTTCCTGGGGCCTCGGCATCGGCGTGGAGAAGACCGAGGCCGCCAGCTACCTGTGGCAGTGGGGCGACAATGGCGGCTGGAAGAACATCATCCTCGCTGACCCACCTACCCAGACCGCGATTGCGATCTTTACCAATGGCAGCAATGGCCAGCACGTCAATGAACGGATCGTCCGTGCCATCACCGGCATCGACCACCCCATCTTCCTCTGGATATGAGCCAGGAACATTCGAGATCGCGAAGGCCCTAATGCATTCTCTGGCAGGAGTGGCGTACGATGTTTTGCCCGGCCACAAGAGAGGAGAATCATGACTACTTCACAAGACGACGGGAACATGATCGACGAGATCGCGTGCTTCGACCTGACCAAGGAGCTGTCAGACAGCAAGAGTAAAAAGCCGTGGTCCGCAGGACACTACGCGAAGACACTCTTCAAGAAAGACGATTTCAGAACCGTCCTGATCGCCATGGAGCCGAAGTCCCGAATGAAAGAACATCATGCGGACGGAACACTCTCCATCCAGGTTCTACAGGGACAGATCAATGTCTCAGCGCACGGGAAGACGCAGTCGCTCACCTCAGGGAATCTGCTGACCCTCAGCGCATCCATCCCGCATGAAGTGGAAGCCGTCGAAGATTCCGCCTTCCTCCTGACAATCTCGTGGCCCAGCAACAGTGAACTGCTGGAGATGAAACATCGCGGCTATGGCACCTAAGGAATGTCTCCTGGGCCGTTGCGTCATAGACGCGCGCTGTCAGACGGACGTTCCCGTCCTTATAGCCGGGCAAGAATTTCTAATGATCGTCGCGAAGACCGCATGCAATGAAGACAATAGAGTGCATGGCGACGATCGAGCAGAGCTGGAACACAGACGCGTATGCGGCAAACGGTAGATTCGTAGCAACCATGGCCTTGGCAGTAGTGGATCTGCTGGCCCCGAAGTCCGGAGAACGCATTCTCGATGTCGGTTGCGGCGACGGAGCCCTCACCGAGCAGATCGCAGCAAGCGGAGCGCACGTGAAAGGCGCCGATCTGTCGCCAACCATGCTCGCTGCGGCAAAGAAGCGCGGACTGGACGTCGAACAGCATAGCGCCGACACACTTCCTTACCGAAACGAGTTCGACGCGGTGTTCTCGAACGCCGCCCTGCACTGGCTCTCCGAAGATCGGCATCCCGCAGCTCTTGCCGCGATCCACCGTTCACTGAAACCCGGCGGAAGATTCATCGCGGAGATGGGTGGGCAAGGCAATATCGCCGCAATCCGGAGCGCCCTGTCAGCAGTCTTCGCCCCTTACGGCATTGATACAGAGGAGGCAGCCGCCTCCTTTTATCCCGCCCCCGCAATCTATCGCCGGCTGCTGGAGAACGCGGGATTCACGGTGGATTCGATCGAGTTGATCCCGCGGCCAACGCCATTGCCCGGCGGAATGGCGGCGTGGCTCGAGACGTTCCGCAATGGTGTTCTGGACCGCCTCCCCGTAGAAGATCGCGCCAGAGTACTGGATCAGACGGTTCGGCTGCTTGAACCGATCCTGCGTGATGGCGATGGAAACTGGGTGGCCGACTACGTGAGGCTGCGTTTCAAGGCCCGCGCCTGACCTCAGTCGGCAGCAGGCAGATCGGAACCGTCCAGATTGGACAGGCAACGATCAAGCAAGATGCTTAGGCAGTCCAGCTCCGTGTCGGAGATCCCCTGCCAGAGCCGCTGTTGCAGCCCACGGGAATCCTTTTCAACCGACTTCGCCAGGCGCTCTCCTGCGGCAGTAATGCTCGCGATGACGATACGGTCGTTGACCGTGTCTTTCCCACGAGTGATGAATCCGGACTGCTCAAGGTGCTTGAGCAGCATCTGTGCTGTCTGCGGAGTGATGTAGCAGGAACGGGCAATCTGCGCCCCCGAGCTGCCCGGCGAGTTGCGCACGGCAAAGAGAACCTGCATCTGGGAGGTCGTCAGCCCCTGAGGGCGCAGCTCCTCATCCAGATGAGCGCGGAACTGAATCAGAATGCGCTTAATGGAGCGCAGTAAGTGTCTGCCCTGCAGATAGCGTTCCGCGTCGGGCTTCGGCTTCGAAATGGTCGATCGTTTCGCCACCGTAATATCAGTTACCTGATATTATCTCAGCTGCCTGATATGTCAACCGTCGCCTCCAATCCGAACCTCAGTGCTGCCCTTTGGAAGCCGCGCCACAATCCGTGGGCCGTGGCCCTGACGGTAACGCTGGCGACGTTTATGGAGGTGCTGGATACATCAATTGCCAACGTGGCATTGCCGCATATGGCAGGAACGCTCGGCGCGAGCCAGGAAGAGGCGACCTGGGTCCTGACCAGCTATCTGGTCTCAAGCGCCATCGTCCTCCCCATCTCGGGCTGGCTCTCCAACCGATTTGGACGCAAGCGTTTTTACATGACCTGCGTGGCGATGTTCACCATCTGCTCGCTCATGTGCGGACTGGCACAGTCTCTTCCCGTGCTCATCCTCGCCCGCATTCTGCAGGGCGCCGGAGGCGGTGGCCTGGCCCCGAGCGAACAGGCGATCCTTGCCGATACTTTCTCCATCGAAAAGCGAGGCCAGGCTTTCGCTGTCTACGGAATGGCGGTCGTGGTAGCTCCTGCGATCGGTCCCACGCTCGGCGGCTGGATTACGGACAACTTCAACTGGCATTGGATCTTCTTCATCAACCTTCCGGTCGGCCTTCTGTCGCTTTATCTGAGCAATCGCATGGTCGAGGACCCACCTCACCTCCAGATTCGGAGGAAGGAAGCACGAAATGAGCGCGTGGACTTCTTCGGTCTCGGACTCGTAGCCATCGGCGTCGGCTTCCTTGAGTTCACCCTCGATAAGGGACAGGAGAAGGACTGGTTCGGATCGCAGATGATCGTCACCTGCGCCATACTCGCCGTCGTCACACTGATCACCTTCGTCATCTGGGAGTGGAACCATTCGCATCCGATCGTGGACCTGAAGCTGCTGAAGAATCGCAACTTTGGCACCGCGGTCTTCCTCCAGCTCATCCTCGGCATGGTTCTGTTCGGCAGCACGGTTCTGATCCCGCAGTATCTGCAGGTGCTCCTGGGTTACACGGCAGAGCGCGCAGGCATGGTCCTGTCTCCGGCTGGTTTCGTCATGATGATCATGATGGCAGTAGCCGGACGCACCCTGGGTAAGTTCGATCCCCGCCTGATGGTCGCGCTCGGATACGCCGCGACAGCCGCAGGGATCTACAACCTGACACGCCTGGATCTCACGACAGCCTTCGGAACCGTGACCCTCTGGCGCATGATTCAGGTCATCGGTCTGCCGTTCGTCTTCATCCCCATCAGCACCCTCAACTACGTTGGGGTTCCAGCGGACAAGACGAATCAGATCTCGAGTCTCTCGAACTTTGCACGAAATCTTGGCGGAAGCATGGGAACCGCGCTGCTGACGACCTTCATCTCACGCAGTTCGCAGGTGCATCAGGCGGCACTGGCAGCAAACGTCGTTCCAGGAAGCCTTCCCTACCGTCTGTATATGAATCGCATGACAGCAATGCTGATGTCCCGTGGAATGTCCGCAGGCGCGGCCACGCAAGTTGCGGTAGGACGCGCTTATCAGGAGATGCTGCGACAGTCGTCGATGCTGAGTTATAAGAATGCCTTCTTCATCCTCTCCGTCGTGATCCTCTGCCTCATTCCGCTTCCGTTCATCATGCGTCTTCCCGACAAGAGGATGAAGCTCGATCCAGAGGCCCTAGGAGGACACTAGTCCTCTCGTCGTACCGAGCCGATTTCCAAAGAGACATAATTCTCCTAATGACATATCTGGCTCAGGGTGCTACGCTTTCGGCTATGTTTTCTCCTGCATTTTCCAAGGCCATCTTTGGATCGATCGTAGGTCTCCTCGCAATCTGCCCTGCCGCCTTCCCGCAAACTCAGGAGATTCCAATCACCCCGCAGCAGGTCTCGGTTGCAAAAGATGCTCCGCTGAACCCTGCCCTGCCTACAGTCTTCATCGTGGGTGACTCGACTGCCCGCAATCAGGCCGATCTGGGGTGGGGCGATCATCTCGCTCCTTTCTTCGATACCAGCCGTATCAATGTGGCCAATCGAGCAAAGGCCGGGCGGAGCAGCAGAAGCTACTTCAACGAAGGACTCTGGGACAAAGTCCTGTCGGAGATGAAGGCAGGCGATTATGTTCTGATCCAGATGGGCCACAACGACGGCGGCGGAGACCCGCAGAAAGACCCAAAGTCGCGCGGTAGCCTCAAGGGCATCGGCGACAACACGATGGAGCTTCCTGTGAAAAAGCCTTTCACCGAGGGTCCGCTGGCCGGCAAGGCCATGGAAACCGTCCATTCCTATGGCTGGTATTTGCGCAAGTACATCGCCGATGCGCGTGCCAGGGGAGCCCACCCCATCCTGCTTACGGTCACCGTCCGCAACATCTGGAAGGATGGACCCGACGGCAAACCGCATATCGAGCGCGATATGGGCTACCGGGATTACGAATACGAGATCGCCGCGGCGGAGCATGTTCCGGTCGTCGACATGGCCACAGTTGAAGCGGATCGCCTGGAGGCGCTGGGGCCGGATAAGACCGCTGCTCTCTTCCCGGTGGATCACACCCACACGAGCGCGGAGGGAGCAGAGCGAAATGCGGAATCGGTCGTCATCGCCCTGCGAAAGGCAGGGTCCCCGCTGGTGGCGTATCTCAAGCCCACCGCGCCCTAGCTCTCCGCCCGGTACGGATCTCAAGCCTCTCTGGACTACTCCATCATCTGCCGCGCCAGAACGAAAGACGATGGCGTGACCGCAACCGACCCCTCATAAGGACGGGCCAGGTCCGCAATCGCTGCCAGCGTCGTGGCGACAACAAAGGTCAATGCCCCGACTTGGCAGTAGTGCAGCCACCTCTTGTCGTTTCCCAGCACGCACGAAGAGGCTATCGTCGCGGTCCCTCCGAGGACGAGCAAGACCCACAGAAGAGAGGGCATCTGGTTGCTGCGCTGGCGGGAGCGCATGTTTCGCCGTTCGGCAAGCTCGGTCATCGCATACTGGATGTGATCGATGCTGTTGAGGGCTAATGCGGTGTCGGCGTTCGCTGTTTCCAGTACTACCCACATCTGGTTCAGCACAGCCGAGGCCGCCCGATCGTCCTGCTGACGCTCCATCGCAGGCCACTCCTGGTGGACGACAACATCCTCGTACTGTCGCGTCAGGTCGCGAATCCGCTGTTTCTGCGGAGAAGGTAGGCTGCCAGCGAGGCGATAGACGTTCAACATGGAGGTCGCCTCGAGATCGGCATCAATCTGAGCGGAGTGAAATCCCTGGGCGACGGTGTACAGCATAAATCCCAGGATGACGCCATACGTCGTCCCAAGCACACCGAGTTGCCATCCAGTCACATCATTGATGAGCTTGCGATTCTGGATCGGCCATAAGCGGTTGATCAGCTTGACCGCAATCAGCGCGACCACCACGGTCACACAGATGACGACAGAACTCTGCAGATAACTGAGCATCACACAAATCACCTTGAACTATGTCCCGGCAAGAGTACGCCGATTTCCTACGTTGCCAAAGCATCATCCGTGCGATAGCTGAAATACCGGACCGCTACTTTGCCTGTGAGGCTTGGGAATGGCGGGCAGCAACCACCATAATCTCGATCCGTCCTGTTGGCAGAACGAGACCGGCGACCTGAACCGTGGCCCGGACAGGCTTGTTCGGCTGCTCCGGAGTACCGAAGAACTGCTTATACGCCTCATTCCACCCATCGAGATCCATGCGGCCGCCCTTCGCCGGATCGCCGGAGACGAAAGCCTGCATCTGCACAACGTCGCCGAGGTCGAGCCCCAGCTGCTGCAGCTGCTTCTGGATGGCCTTGATCGCGCCGATCGACTGCGCCTTAGTATCGGAGTAATAACCTGCAGGAGTTCCCTTCTGCTTATCCGCGCCATACTCCGCGGGAGCCATCGTGCCCGACAGATAAACGGTGTCTCCAACCCAGACGGCCGAACTCATGATGGATCCGGGCGCGGCTACCCGTTTGACGGCGCCCGTCTGCGATCTGGCGGCGGGGCCAAGAATAAGGGCAGCACCCAGGATTGCGGCGGGAACGGCGGATTTATACATGGCTTCTTCCCTCTGGAGCGAGATTAGCGGACACCCTGCCTCGTGTCAGCCATTCTGTTTTGAATAGAACAGGTTACGAATCGGCCGTCGGGCAGAGCGTCTATTCTCCAGACCATTTACACTGATAAGTGGGTAGGATTTCGCGCAACCACGAAGGACATAGGTTTGTTTAACTCAGTCATAGCAAAAGTCTTTGGAACCAGTAACGATCGTGCGGTCAAGCGGCTGATGCCGACGGTTGCCCAGATCAACTCTCTCGAGCCGGCGGTGCAGGCCCTGAGCGACGAGGAGCTGCGCGGCAAAACGGCAGAGTTCCGTAAGCGGATCGCGGACGCCGTTGCGGGAATTGAAGACACGCGTGAGAACGAAGACGAGCGTTATGCGGCGGAGAAGGCGGCACTGGATGCCCTTCTTCCGGAGGCATTTGCCGTCGTCCGCGAGGCCGGTCGCCGCGTCGTGCAGATGCGTCACTTTGACGTACAGCTGATCGGTGGCATCGCTCTGCACTCTGGCAAGATCGCCGAGATGAGAACCGGTGAAGGTAAGACGCTGGTTGCTACCCTCCCCTGCTATCTCAATGCGCTCGCCGGACGGGGTGTACACGTCGTTACGGTCAACGACTACCTGGCCAAGCGCGACGCCGAGTGGATGGGAAAGATCTACGGCTTCCTCGGCCTTTCGGTCGGTGTCATCGTGCACGATCTCGATGATGCCCAGCGCCGCGCCGCGTACGCATCCGATATTACGTACGGAACGAACAATGAGTTCGGCTTCGACTACCTGCGCGACAACATGAAGTTCGAGATCGCCGACCAGGTCCAGCGCGGCCACTACTACTGCATCGTCGACGAGGTCGACTCGATTCTGATCGACGAGGCACGTACGCCGCTCATCATCTCTGGGCCCACCGATCAAACGACGGACAAATACGCCCGCGTCAACGTGATCATCCCGCAACTGGAACTGGGCGAGTTGATCGAGACGCTTGACACCAAGACCTGGACCGGAGACTTCGTCGTCGACGAAAAGACTCGTTCCATCACGATCACGGACGAGGGCTGGGAGAAGATCGAAAAACTGCTCGGGATCGGAAACATCGCCGATCCCGAGAACTGGGACCTCAAGCATCACGTTGAGGTCGCCGTAAAGGCGCACTCTCTCTACAAGCGTGACGTCGAGTACGTGGTGAAAGATGGCGAAGTCATCATCGTCGATGAGTTCACCGGACGCCTTATGCCCGGCCGCCGCTGGTCCGATGGCCTCCACCAGGCAGTAGAAGCGAAGGAAGGCGTGGCTATCCGCAAGGAAGACCAGACGCTGGCCACCATCACCTTCCAGAACTACTTCCGCATGTACAAGAAGCTTTCGGGTATGACCGGTACCGCGGAGACCGAGGCTGCTGAGTTCGACAGCATCTACAAGCTCGACATCGTCGTCATTCCCACCAATCGCCCGATGCTTCGCATCGAACACCCCGACGTGGTCTACCGAACAGCGAAGGAGAAATACTTCGCCGTAGCCGATGAGATCGCCCGCCTGCATGAAAAGCGTCAGCCGGTTCTGGTTGGAACGACGAGCATCGAGAAATCGGAGCTCCTGTCGGAGATCCTGAAGCGCAAAGGCGTCCGCCATGTCGTACTGAATGCGAAGTTCCACGAGAAGGAAGCCGAGATTGTGGCTCAGGCAGGACGCCTGGGCATGGTCACGATCGCCACCAACATGGCTGGCCGCGGCACCGACATTCTTCTCGGCGGAAACTCTGACTTCATGGCCCGCCAGGATCTCGTCCGGAAAGCCCAGGCACGCGCCGTCTCTGCCGCGGAGGGAGCAATCTCCCCGGTCGCCGGACCCGGAATGTTCCGTTTCTACTACCAGTCGCAGGAGTTTGAAACGACCCAGGAAGCATGGGACGCTGCCGTGGCGGCCCACTCCAGTGCGGCCCAGAAAGAGCATGACGCCGTCATCGCCGCAGGCGGCCTGCACATCATCGGCACCGAACGCCACGAGAGCCGGCGCGTCGATAATCAGCTTCGTGGGCGAGCCGGACGTCAGGGCGACCCGGGTGACAGCCGCTTCTACCTGTCGCTTGAAGACGATCTCATGCGTATCTTCGCGCGCGAGTGGGTCTCCACTCTCCTGCAGCGCCTCGGTATGGAAGAGGGCGTTCCGATCGAGAGCGGCATGATCTCCCGCCGTATTGAAGCCGCTCAGAAGGCCGTCGAGACGCAGAACTTCGAGTCGCGCAAGCACGTCCTCGAGTACGACGATGTGATGAACAAGCAGCGCGAGGCGGTCTACGGCCTGCGCAAGCAGCTGATGGAGGGCGTCGATCAGAAGCAGCTCATCACGGACGACTATCTCTCGACGATTCTGTCGAACATGCTCGACGAGTTCGCCCCCGAAAAGGCAAATCCCGAAGAGTGGAAGGCCGAAGCTCTGTTCTCTGCCCTCTACGATCAGTTCGGGGCCCACCTTGAAAACGAGGTGGACATCACAAATCTGAACCGCCACGAGCTCGGCGAGGCGATCTTTGAGAAGCTTGGCGGCCGTTACGAGATAAAGGAAAAGATCCTGGGAGCCCAGGCGATGCGTTACCACGAACGTGTGGTGATGCTCAGCGTTCTCGATGGGCTGTGGAAGGATCATCTGCTTCAGATGGATCACCTGAAGGAGGGCATCGGTCTCCGCGGCTACGCCCAGCAGGATCCACTGGTGGCCTACAAAAAGGAATCCTTCGACATGTTCGAAGGCATGATGCTCCGCTTCCAGGAAGATACCTTGCGGCATCTCTTCCGGATGCAGATTATCGGTCCGGACGGTACCCCCATTGAGAGCCTCGAGCAGCTGCCTGCAGGATTTGGCGGATTCAATCCGCCGTCGTCTGAACCGGCGGATGCACCAGCCGCGCCGGTCCGGCAAACTGCGCCCGCGGCTGCAGAACACACGCCGGTCCCGATACAGACCCGGGCACCCTCCACCACGATCGACGCTCTCGAACACGAGTTCCAGCGAAGAAAGCAGCGCGAGCTGGATCAGGCGCGCGCCGTGGGAGCAGCAACCGCAAGCAACGGAAACACTCCACGCGTGACCGGTGAGAAGGTCGGACGGAACGATCCTTGTCCGTGCGGCTCAGGCAAGAAGTTCAAGAAGTGCCACGGCGCCGAAGCATAGCCGACAGTTACGGCAAATAGAAAGAGGCGAACCGTTAGGGGTTCGCCTCTTCTTTTACCTCAAAATCTACTTCTCCAGATCGTCGAGCAGAAGCTGGGCTTTGGTCGCCAGCGTCTTGGCCCCTTCGATATCTCCGGAGTTCAGCGCCTCCTGCGCCTGGCGCCGGAAGTTGCGGATCCGGTTAATCAGCGCCCTGTCCGCACTCGCCTTCTGCGCTGATATCCGATGCAATCTTCCGTCGATCGCGCCAATCAGGTCGACTGCCTCCTGTTGCGCCTGTGGACCAGCCTCTCCCCCAAGCGAAAGCGATCCGATCGCGGCGTTCTCCGGCGATTGCGACTGCGGGATATCCGCCTGTGCAGCTGGCTGTGACGCTGGCGTAGCGGGCTGCGCTGCCGTGGTCTTGCGGCGTCGCTCGCGATGTGGTGTTGCGCCGGAGGCAACCGGAACGGGAGGAAGATCGATCTGCGGCTTCGGAATCATCGGCGGAGGATCCGGTTCTGGCGGATTAACCAGGACTACCGGCTGGCTGACTGGCGGCAAGGGTGCGAGCACCGTTTTATGCCTGCAGCCCGTTAAACCGACGACGAGGACACAGCCCAGCCCTCCCCATCGCAGGCTTGCCTTTGCCGCCGCTCTTATATACGTTCCGCCCAGCATTAAACTTGCTCTCCAAGCACTCTGCGGCTCATTCCCGCTGGAGCCTTTCTTACTTCCTGTGCAGATCCTGCGGCAATCGGAAGCCGGAGGGTAAAAGTGGTTCCCCGGTCCACCGCAAGAGGTGTTGCATTCGAACGAACATCAAGCGCACCGCCATGCATCTGCAGGATCCTGTAGGTCATCGCCAGGCCAATTCCGCTGCCCTTCGGTTTCGTAGTGAAGTACAGTTCAAAGATACGCGGAAGAATCTCCGGAGGGATACCCTCTCCTTCATCTGCGACCTCAACAACCGCAAATTGATGATCCCGGCGCAGCGTAAGCCGTAATTTTCCTCCTTGAGGCATGGCCTGCATCGCATTCAATAAAAGATTCAGGAGAGCCTGCCGCACAAGTTCTGCATCCACACGCACCATTAACGGCTCGTCAGGCTCATCGACGAGCACAAGAACTCCATTCTCCTGCATCTCGGCTGCCGTCAATTCAATCACAGCGTCCAGAACCTGCCGCAGGTCTTGTTCGCGCAGCTTAAGATCCATGGGACGGGAGAAGTCCGCGAGTGTCTGTACGACGCGGTCCAGCCGCTGCATCTCTCCACTAAGAATATCAACGTGACGCTGGGCTCCAGCCACGGCCTCAGAGTTGGCCCCCGCAAGTTTGCTTCGCAGCAACTCAAGGTGAACCACCATCGCGTTGATCGGGTTCTTTACCTCATGCCCCACACCGGCAGTCAAACGTCCTATGGCAGCGAGACGACGAGATATCTCAAGCTCCTGCCCCAGTTGCATCATCGACTCGAGATCCCGCAGAGTGATCAGCGTCCCCATACTCTCACCAAGCTCGTTGTCAAAACGATCGAGGGAGATCTGGACTCTGCGCCCGTCATCAAGAGTGACGCTCTCGGCGCTCACAGAGTCGCCACCCGCAAACGCAGTAAGCACTGCGGCACCCAGCGCCGTCTCTGGCCTGAAGATCTCCTCGATCTGCCTGCCGACCAGCTCTCCCTGTGGACGATTCACAAAGTAAGCCACGGCGTCCGAAACCATGACCGCCTTGAGATCCGCCGTAAACAGCAGCACGCCATCCCGCAGCGTATCGAGCATCTGGTTGAGGTTTGCCTGCAGGGCCGTATAGCCGGCCTCTTTGGTTCGCATCTGCTCTCCCAGCCGATCGATCGTCTGAGAGACACGCACCATCGCATCTCCGACTGCCTTTTCCGCTGCGGCCGAGGCAGCCGTTTCACCAGCCTGTAATGTCAGCTTCTGAAGCTGACGACTGATCTGCTCAATCGGCTGGAGAGCCGCATTCGCCAATACAGCCGCTGCAAGCATTGCGGCGCCCGCAGCCATTAATGCAAAAAGAAAGGCTGCGCGAAGCCAGGGTTCGTACGAGTTACGCAGGAACGTCGACCGCACGCCGACATGGATTGCGAGGAACGGCTTGCCGTTGCGCTCCAGGGGCTGCACCGAATCGAAGACCTGTGCGCTCCCGAACACCTGTCTCCGCTGATAGGCAATGCTTCCGTTCTGGACACTTTCGAGGCTGTTGCGATGAGCTACAGGATTGCCAACCTCGTCGGGGTCCGTACTTACGATGATGATGCCCCGGTCATCTGCCACGCTGACATCCTGCACCGTAGGGGAGTACCGGATGATCGACGTCATCACATCGGCAAGAGGTCGATAGCTCTTCAAAGCATCAGAGACGGCGGATCGAAGTGCCTTTTCGCTCAAATCAATTGGTGGATTAGCACGCAGCCCGGTCTCCACCGCCTGCCGCGTCATCAGCGTAACCTCGCTGGCGAGCACGCTGTTTGCAGCCGCGGTCTGTTCGATTCTCTGCCGCAGAAGCTCGCCGACAAAGAGAATCGAAAGGACGGCAACGAGGGCAAAGGTCAGTCCGGTAGCCGAAACGACCAGCTTCGTCTTAAGCCGCATGCCTAGTCCACCGACGAGCTATTCGAGTATTCCTTCAGCTTGTTCTGCAGGGTCTTCGAACTGATCCCGAGGATCTCAGCGGCTTTGGTTTTGTTGTTATGCGTGGACGTCAGGGTCTTCAGGATCAACTGCCGCTCAGCTTCGTCGACAGTGGTTCCAACCTCGACTCGTACCGTATTTTGATCCTCGAGGTACCGCTCAACCTCACTCGAGCGCACGTCAGAGGCAGCTTCCGCCGATCTCCCGGTCCTGACCGTGATGGGTGCAAAGCCAGGCTCACCGAACTGCGGCGGCAGGTCATCGACATCCAGCATTCCTGTGCCGGCCATAATAGTTGCTCGCTCGATCGTATTTCGCAACTCACGCACATTGCCGGGCCAGGAATAAGACATAAGCTTCTTCAGCAGGTTGTCGCTGATTCCGGTGACGGAGCAGTTGTGACGTTCGTTCATGTCGATGATCATCTTCTGCGCTATCGGAGCGATATCCTCCACATGCTCCCGCAACGGAGGCATCTGGATGTTAAAGACGTTCAGGCGATAGTAGAGATCGCCCCGCATCTCTCCGGCTGCGACCGCCTGTTCAGGATCCTTATTCGTCGCTGCAACCACGCGAACGTCAACCGGTGTCTCGGCCTTGCTGCCAAGGCGGCGCAGCTTACGATCTTCCAGAACGCGAAGCAGTTTAGCCTGCGTGGCAGCCGGCATCTCACCGATCTCGTCCAGCAGAAGCGTGCCTTCCTCGGCCAGCTCGAAGCAGCCAGGCCGCCGTTCCACGGCTCCCGTGAAAGCTCCCTTTTCATGACCGAAGATCTCGCTCTCAATCAGGGTCTCAGGAATGGCTGCGCAGTTGACTGCCACGAAAGGTTTGTTGTGACGGGAGCTCAGCTCATGCAGAGCGCGGGCAACGAGCTCCTTACCGGTACCGCTCTCCCCCGTGACAAGAACACTGACATTGGACGCTGCAATCTTCTCGATCAGCGAGAAGACCGCCTTCATCTTCTCCGACCTCCCTACCAGCGGTCCTAGCATCCCCGTCTCTCGGCGCTGGCGGCGTGCGCCCTCCCGATCTTCCTGGGAATCGGCGTGCTGGCGGCTGGCGTTCTGCAGAATTGTGCGTAACCTTAGAGGATCTACTGGTTTGGGTACATAGTCGTAGGCTCCCCGACGCATAGCTTCGACTGCAGACTCGATGGAACCCTGGGCCGTCATCATCACGACAGCCATATGGTTGGGCAGGTCTGCTAGCCGGTTCAGCAGCTCCATCCCATCCATGCGCGGCATCTTCAAGTCTGTGACGATGATGGATGGGCTCCAGCTGACGGCCTTTTCCAAGCCTTCCAGACCGTCCGCCGCTCCCTCAGTCTTGTAACCCCAACTCTCGATCAGCTCGGTCAAGCCCGTTCGCGCGTGGATCTCATCTTCGACAATCAAAACTCGTTCCAAAATCTCCTGCTTTCCTCACCAGAGTGACCAGGGCGGATGACTCTGCTTGGGTGCCACTGAACTATTAAGTGTACCGTTTCAAGGGCAACGTGGGTACAGTCTTCCCGAATCTCAACACCGCGCAACTAACTCTCTGTCCGGCTAGAGTTTAGCCCCTTCCACGCACGCCTGTGCTGTTCCCTTTAGTGATTCCCCCCTGGTACGCGATATCCTTTTTCTATGCTTGAACCTGAGATAAGCGTCGAAGCGTTTGCAGAACAGCGCACGCACGCCCCGAATACCCTCCTCTTAGACGTTCGCGAGCCATGGGAGTTTAAGACCGCCAGCCTCCCCAACTCCATGCTGATGCCCATGGGCGAAGTTGCCTCCCGGGCACACCAGGAACTGGATCCTGACCAGCAAATTGTCGTGCTGTGTCATCATGGAGCTCGATCCCTGTCCGTAACGTTTTGGCTTCGCGAACAAGGCTTCGAACATGTTCAGTCTCTCGCAGGTGGTATCGATCGCTGGTCCCGCGTCGTCGACCCGACGGTCCCGCGCTACTAACCCCCTTCTTACTCCTCCTCTTGCTTAGCGTTAATTACGGTGTTCCGCGGGTTGGCAGCGTTTCAGGTGCATTTCTGCATCCTAACTACCAAGAGGACGTTCCACCCGAGCCCAAACGGAGGAACTCACCGGGAGTAGTATGGCCTTTTCATCCGAGCATGCACCGGAAACAAACGGTGAATTCAGCAGTACAGACACCCCCGTCCCACAGGGACTTGTAACAGCGGGTGGCTCCTCGCCTCCTTATCTATCAAACGTCACCGGCAACTCCGCCCTTCCTGAAGTTAGCTCAATGAGTACACCGCTCACTCTCTCCACTCCTCTCCACGATACGGAGCGGGACCTTGCGTTACTCGCAGCAATTGTGGAGTCCTCGGACGACGCAATCCTGAGCTGTGACATGACCGGCACCATCACCAGCTGGAATAAGGCGGCTGAACGAATCTTTGGATATACCTCCGCTGAGGTGATCGGACGTTCAACCTCCATTCTGGCCCCGGAGCACTCTCAGGAGGACACTGAGCGCGTGCTTGAAAAGGTTAGGGCCGGAGCACAGATCTCACACTACGAGACCCTGCGCCGCCACAAAAATGGAACCGACATAGCCGTCTCCATCACCGTGTCCCCCATTCGCGATGGTTCCGGAACAATTGTTGGCGCATCCAAGATCTCTCGTGACATCACAACGACTCGCCGCGCAGAAGAGGCACTTCGCAACGCCGACAAGCTAGCCCTCGCGGGACGGATGGCCGCCAGTATCGCTCACGAGATCAACAACCCGCTTGAGTCGATCACTAATCTTCTGTACCTGACGGAACACGAGAACATCTCCGACGAGGCGCGCAGCTACCTCACCCTGGCTCAGCACGAACTGGCTCGCGTATCCCACATCGCCTCCCAGACCCTTGGATTCTTCCGCAGCAGCCGCGGGTCCGCCAATACTCCTCTGCCCGACATCGTTGAGAGCGCACTTTCCCTCCATCTCGGTCGCCTCTCTACCACCAATGTCGTCGTCAAGAAGGAATACGTCTCGATAGCGCCCCTCTTCGTTCATCAGGGAGAGTTGCGACAGGTAATTGTGAACCTCATCGGAAACGCCCTTGACGCCATGCCGCAAGGTGGCCGACTGCGGGTGCGGGTGCGCTTCGCCTATGATTCTGTGACCGACACCCACGGCGCACGCATCGTTATCGCCGACACCGGCGCTGGAATGAACGCTGCAACCCTGCGCCAGATCTTTGAGCCCTTCTACACCACCAAGGGATCCGCAGGCACAGGCTTGGGACTTTGGGTCAGCAGTCAGATCATCGCCCGTCACAAAGGACGGATCTCAGTTCGCAGCAGCCAGTCTCCCGCCCATAGTGGAACGGTGTTCTCGATCTACCTTCCCCATATCAGCGAAGCTCCATTGAGCGAACTGGAAAGTAGGCAGGCGCTCGAACATAAGCAGCCGCTCCGCATGCAGGAAAAAAGCTCTAGCGAGCGCGAGGATGAGTATCGTCATAAACCCTCTGAACCTGGCCCACAGTCAGCTGCGTATAACGCTGCGTAGTCGATAACCGCTCGTGGCCCAGCATCTCCTGGATGGCTCGCAGGTCTGCGCCCTCTTCCAGCATGTGGGTTCCGAATGCATGGCGCAGCGTGTGCGGATGGACATCGGCGGCTAAGCCTCGACTGAGAGCGATCGCCTTGACGATGCGACCTACGCTCCTGGTCGTCAGCCTGCAATCTCCTCGAGCGCGAACATTGATCAGCAAAGCCCCCTCATGCACCATCGCGCCCTTCCCTGCCGCGGTCAGCCTCTCCGCACGCGTAGGAAGATAGTTCCGTAGCGCCAGCGCTGCTTCGTCTCCAAGAGGCACAAGACGCTCCTTGCGTCCCTTTCCACGTACAAGGATCGCTTCGTCTCCCCATCTAATGCTGTCCATGTTAAGTCCCACCAGCTCCGAGTTCCGAATCCCGCAGCCGTAGAGCAGCTCGAAGATCGCCCGCTCTCTCTCCGGCCAGGTGATCGACTCAGCTGAGCCCTCTTCCGCCTCTCCTCCAGCTTCGCCCATCTGTCCGCTCCGAGAACTCTCAATAGAGTTCAGAACCCGATTGACCTCTTCTACAGTCGGAACTCTGGGGAGGTGCTTCGGAAGTTTAGGTGTACTCACCAGCAACGCGGGATTCTGCTCCACCAGCCGCTCCTTCGCCAGCCATCGAAACCAGCTCCGAATCGAAGCCAGGGCGCGCGCTGCGCTCGCCTTCGTCAGCCCACGCTCATACAGGGCGCCGAGATAACCACGGATGTGGATGTGCTCCACAGCGCCGATCCGGGCATCTCCTCCCATGCTCTCGTTGAGATATCGTGCGAAGCTCTGGACCTCTCGCGTGTACGCACGCAAGGTATGCTCGGAAGCTCCACGCTGGTTCGCGAGAACGTCCAGAAATCGTTGCGCCAGATGGTCGAATTCGCTCTTCTTCTCCTGCTCCACGTCTTACACCTCCAGCTCGCGGGGAGGTCGCTTCCCGCGCGGGTGGTGCATCCGGTGAACCTGCTTCAGTCTCCCCAGCGCGACATGCGTATAAACCTGTGTGGTGGCGATATCGGCGTGACCAAGCAGAGTCTGCACGCTGCGGAGGTCCGCCCCATGTTCGACCATATGGGTCGCACAGCTATGCCGCAGCTGATGCGGACTTACCTTGTTTCCTGTCGCGGAAGCCGCGCGAACCATCTCCCAGACCCACTGCCGGGTCAATGGCTTACCGCGCACGCTCAGGAACAGCGTTCGCTCTCTCCTCGTGCCTTCGAGCTCCGGTCGGCCCAGCGAAAGGTAGCGCTCCAGCGCCTCGATCGCCGAGCGGCCCAATGGAACGATCCTCTCCTTGTCTCCCTTACCGCGAACCTGCGCGCGGCCGGCGTCCAGCTGCAGGTCTTCCACGTGCAGCGAGCAGATCTCGCCCACTCGAAGTCCGCCGCCATACAGAAGCTCGAGAATCGCATGGTCCCGCAACGCCAGCCCGTCTGCATCGGGAACCGTCGCAGCAACTCCGGTCCGATCCAGCATCTCCGCGACTTCGCTCTCCGCCAGGCTCTTCGGCAGAACCTTCCAGCTGGAGGGGCTCTCAATATTTACCGTCGGATCATGCGCGATCTTTTTATCCATCAGCAGCCAGCGATAGAAGCCGCGAAGTGCGCTCAGCTTTCTGGCAATGGAACGTGCATCTACTCCATGGCTGCGCAGACCTTCCATAAAGCCGCTGACATCGTCCTGCTGCGCCGTCAACAGCAGAGCGTTGCGTCCTTCCACATGCTCGGCAAACTGCTCCAGATCGATCCGGTAGGCGGCGCACGTGGCCGGGCGCATTCCCTTCTCCACGCGCAGATAGACCATGTACTCCCTGACGATCTGGGTGTTACCTGGCGGTGAAGAATGTACCTGCATGAAACCGATTATCTTCCGGCTCAGCCCCGGAAAGTCTCTTTGCAGCGACTATGTACCAGCCTTGGTACGAACCCTTCCTCGTACTCCCCCTCAGATCCTCTGCAATTGTTTGCACCTTGCAGATTCAACGAGATAAAACCCATATTCTTGGTGTCGAATTCAGAATCAGATTCCTGAAATCCCATTCCCAGAGGAGCAAACCCAATGCCCCATCTCGATCTTCTTTTGGCCTCCGGTGTTCTTGTCTCTACTGCCGCAACCGATGCCGTCTACGTCCTCTTCAATGCCGCCGTATCCTCGCGTCGCCGCGTTCCCGCCGCCACTTGGAGCAGCATCTGGTATCTGCTCTCAGCCTTCGCCGTCATCAGCTACACCAGGCATTGGATCTACGTCCTCTTTGCCGCCCTCGGCTCGTGGATCGGAGCCTACGTCTCGATGACCTTCCTCGGCCGCGGGGAGCCGATCGGCGGCCCCAAAATCTCCTGAGAGCCATCCTCCGACTCGCAAATCTCACTGCTAAACTTGAGTTAGCCATGTTTGAAAACCTGTCAGATAAGCTCCAGCGATCCTTTAAGAACCTCCGCGGCCAGGGCACCATCACCGATGAGAACATCTCCGACGCCGTGCGCGAGATCCGCCTTGCCCTGCTCGAATCCGACGTGAACCTTGCCGTCGTCAACGAGCTGGTCGAGCACATCCGCACCCGCGCCATGGGCTCGCAGATCGCCACCGCTCTCTCGCCCGCCGAGCAGATCGTCAAGATCGTCCACGACGAGCTCGTCAACGTCCTCGGCAAGGACACCGCGCGCTTCCAGAAGTCCTCGCAGCCGCCGTCGGTCATCCTCATGGCTGGCCTCCAGGGCTCCGGTAAGACGACCACCTCCGCCAAGCTGGCCCAGTGGCTCAAGAAGGCCGGTCACCGCCCCATGCTCGTCTCGGTCGACGTCTACCGTCCCGCCGCGCGCGAACAGCTCGCCATCGTGGCCCGCTCCATCAGCGCCAACCTCTACGAGGGCAAGGTCGAATCCTCCCACCCCGGCACCGACGACGTTCTGCGTCTCGCCAAGGAGGCCAAACGCGAGGCCGCCAACTACGGCTGCGACATGCTCATCGTCGACACCGCCGGCCGCACCGGCATCGACCAGGTCCTCATGGACGAGATGGCAGCGCTCAAAAAGCTGCTCAACCCCTCTGAGATCCTCTTCGTCGCCGACGCCATGACCGGACAGGACGCCGTCAACTCCGCCAAGGCCTTCAACGACCGCCTCACCATCACCGGAGCCATCCTCACCAAGATGGACGGCGACGCCCGCGGCGGCGCTGCGCTCTCCATCCGCCACATCACCGGCGCCCCCATCAAGTTCCTCGGAACCGGCGAAAAGCCCGACGCCTTTGAGCCCTTCCACCCCGACCGCATCGTCTCCCGCATCATGGGCCACGGCGACATCGCCACCCTCATCGAGCGCGCTGAAGAAAAACTCGACCGCGGCAAGGCCGAGGCCTTCGCCAAGAAGGCCCTCTCCGGAGACGGCTTCACCCTCGAAGACTTCCGCGACCAGCTCCGCCAAATCAAAAAGATGGGCTCCATGAAGTCCATCCTCAAGATGCTCCCGTCAGTCGGCCCCTTCGCCGGAATGTCGCAGGCCATCGACAACGTCGACGAAGGCCAGTTCACCCGCGTCGAATCCATCATTAACTCGATGACCCAGAAGGAACGCCTCGACCACGAGATCATCAACGGCAACCGGCGCAAGCGCATCGCCAAAGGCTCCGGAACCACCGTGCAGGACGTCAACAACCTGCTCCGCCAGTACGCCCAGATGCGCAAGGTCTTCAAGACCATGGGCTCCGGCGGAGGCATGAAGGCCCAGCAAAGAATGATGAGCCAGCTTCAGGGTAGGCAAAGGTTCGGGAGGTAAAGCGACTTCCGGTCTGCACAACTTCGCTTCTTCGCAAATCTTCACGTTTCCGAAAGACTAGAATTCGGCTCAGCCCCCCTGGGCTGCTATGGCTTCATGCTTTTACGGAGATCAAATTCGAACTCCAAACTCTGCCATGATCACCACCTATATCTTGAGGGTGCATTCTGTCTTAGGACGGACGTCGTTTTATGCGGAGTGTAATATATGCGAAAAAGTGTGATAATTGCCACCTTCGCACCGTAGTCACTCAGCGAGTGGAGAGTAAGCCGTGGACGCAGACGATTCGATATCCAGCCAACTGACGAAGATTACCGAATCTCTACAGCACCTACAAGCTTCAAAGGAAAAGGACACTTGGGATAAAGCGGGTATTCTCGGACAATTGATATCCGGCATAATCTTGGTCGCCATTGGCTTGGTCGTCACCGCGTTCCTAGACAAGGAACAACAAGAAGTGACGAAATCGATTGCCGAAGCTCAAAACCGCTCAGCGGCATATATCGCAGCCTCCCAAGCGGTTAATTCAAAAGAGATTGAACAAGCACAGGTAAAGTCTGCGGAGGATATTGCTCAGGCTGCCGATTCGATACAAGCTAATGCTAACCGACTTAGCCTCGATGCCACTAATAGACAGATAGCCGCTGATTATTTATCAAAACTCATTAGTGCGACTAGTCCTGACGATCGAGCCTTGCTCCTCGGCGATCTTGATGTAGCTTTAGCTCCGGTTTATTCCGTACCGTTGGCGCTTCGGTTTACGCGACCGGTCCAAACGGTCGCCACTATATGCCGAGCTAAAGTTGCCATCGACGATCAAAAAGTTCAACAAAACAAGGTGTTGACTAGGGCAGCTCTAGCTCTCCTGCAACGCTTAGAGCGTACTAGCAAGTCCGAACTCGAATACAGCAGGTCGCTTGGCTACGAGCCTGATTCTAGTATTGCTGCAGCCTTACTAGGTAAGCAACCACACGTATTTTATCGAGTTAGCGAGATCGACGATTTTGCGGACATTTACGTGAACAGCTTGACCAATGTATATGCAAGCTATCCCTTCGCCGACGACTCAGGCTGGGTAGACATCACGCCGCTGCTCAGAAAAGGTCACGACAACAGCTTCTTTGTTGTAGTAAGAAATAGCATATATGCCGGATCCGGTGTACGAATAGAAATCAGAGCGGGCGTGGATCAATACGACAGACATGTTTATCGAAATGACTGGACAGGCGCAGGCCCAGCCATCAGTGTGGGCTTTAGCATCCCGTTAGATCCAAACGGAATACCTCACATTAACGGCGATAACATCCAAGCGTTAGGGCAACCCGGGGACCCGCACTGTTGAGAAAGACCGTCTGGCAGGGCGGGTGACCCACACATAAAGTAGTGGGCGGGTGGCCCATACGTCAAATTGAACCTATACTTTGGTACCCCATTCATGCGGTCCATCGCATGAATGGGCATTCGCGCAAAGGCGCGAACCACAACCCAGAGCAGCCCACCCAGCGATCCTCCCCACCACCGTGTCATCCTGAGCGAAGCCCGAAGGGCGCAGTCGAAGGATCTGCGGTTCTCCACTTCGCACGCGACCACCCCTTCAGCTGCTTCTCCCGCGCAATCGCATCACCCACGTAGGTGAACCGTTCAAACCACACCAGACGATTGCAGTTGTACCGCTTCGAGTAGGCGGGTGGGCGGGTGGCCCCCACATAAATTAGTGGTGGGTGGCCCATACATAATTTAGAGCCGACACATCGGGTGGCGGGTGGCCCACACATTAAAAAGCACCGACACATCGGGTGCCCCATTCATGCAGTCTCATCGCATGAGTGGGACATTCGGATGGGTGGCCTACATCTGACCGTCAGGCCACAAATCGGGTGTCCCCTCAATTGATTCTGAGCATGTAAGCATTAACGCCTAAGCTCGCACCCTATCCAGCGCTTTCTAAATATGTTCGAAGAAAAATCAAGGCGCGACTCCCAGCTGAGGAATAGACTGAGTCCACCGGTCCCAACTAATTGAAGCTCTGAGGAGAAGCCCTTGAAGATTCTTGGTTACTTTCTCATGGTTGCCTCAGTACTGATTCCGACAATAGGAGTTTGGGTTTTTATCGCAACAAACCGATTGAGCACGCCACAGCAGTTCGTAGGGCTAACAATGGTTGCGCTCTTCATTTTCGTGACAGTGGCGACGATCGGATTGATTGTCCTCGCAGCCATAAAAGCGATTCAACTCGATTCCGGCTTCCTGAAATGGCTCGGCGGAGCGACGGTCGCCGAAGTGGCAGGTATCTGCACAATTATCGTCAAAGCCTACTTCGGCGATCACAAATAATTTGAGACGGTTCGGACGGGTAGTCCACGTCTCGGCGGGTGGCCCACACATTAAACGCACCGACACATCGGGTGCCCCATTCATGCAGTCTCATCGCATGAGTGTGACATTCGCGCGAAAGCGCGAACCTAACCCAACCCTGTCAGTCATCCCCCTCCTCCCAACATCTCTCCATCACCTCTCCCCTTCCGGGACTACAATTGCGCACCCCGGGGAATCGCAATTCAAGCCTTGTGAAAGAGAGATCCATCATGCTCGGAGAACAGATTGGAGAAACCAAAGGAAAAAGACTTGTCCGACGGGTAATTTCCGTCGACCCACCATCCGCAGAAGTTTCCTTCGAAGACACCGGCCAGATATTCGGTACACCCACCACCGGTATGGGAACTTACACCTCCGTCATCCGTCCGGATGGCTCCATTCTTGGCCAGGGCCAGGGTCTCAGCTTGACGGAGGATGGCGAGGCCATCACCTGGACCGGAACCGGCGTAGGTAAGTTCGGTCCCGGCGGTGCTGTCAGCTACCGCGGCATGCTGTTCTTCCAAACCGCGTCCCAGAAGCTTGCACGCGTCAACAACGCCTGCGGAGCCTTCGAATACGAGGTGGATGCCTCCGGTAACACCATCTCCAAAATATGGGAGTGGAAGTAGATCTGGATCGCCCGGGCCGAGTGGCCCGAGCCTCCTCACGAAATCGGGTGCCCATCTTCGCGACGGCATCATCATCGCCAACGTGGGCACTCGCGCAAAGCGCGAACCATCATTCCAGCAAACCCTTTCGGCAACCGATCCCCACCGCCGTGTCATCCTGAGCGAAGCCCGAAGGGCGCAGTCGAAGGATCTGCGGTTCCCTCAACCCCGCCACCACCTTACCCCTCGCTCAAATCCACCCAAACGCATGTGCATCAAGGCGTATCATCACGGCCATGCCTCTGACCTTGCCGCAGATGTTTCATCTCCACCAGTGCTATCCGCCCTCGCGCGCACTGGACGTCAAATCTCTCCTCCGCGATGGTTTCGATCGCAAATCGCTCGCATCGCAGATCAGGCCAGGCATGCGCGTCGCGGTGGGCGTCGGAAGCCGTGGCATCGCCAACCTTCCCGAGATCCTGGACGCTGTCCTCAACCTCCTCCGCGCCTCCGGTGCAGAGCCCTTCATCCTTCCCGCCATGGGCAGCCATGGAGGAGCCACACCACAGGGCCAGCAGAACCTCCTCGCCGGATTCGGCATCACACCCGAAACGCATGCACCCTTCAACACCAGCATGGACGTCGACCAGATCGGCACCTTCGGCGATGGCTATCCCGTCGTCTTCAGCCGCGCCGCTCTCGAGGCGGATGCCATCGTCATCCTTAACCGCATCAAGCCACATACCGACTTCTTCGGCCATCTCGGCAGCGGAATCCAGAAGATGCTCGTCATCGGCTTCGGCAAGCACGTCGGCGCTGCCAACGCGCATCGAGCCGCGATGCAGCTTGGACATGAAGCCGTCATCCGCGAAACCGCGAAGACCATCCTCGGCAAGGTTCCCGTCCTCTTCGCCGTCGCCATCCTTGAGGATCAGCATCATCAAACTCATGACCTGCGCGTGATCCCCGGCGACGAGATCCTTAAGGAAGAGGACGCTCTCTTCGTAAAGTCGCAGCAACTTCTCCCCCGCCTTCCCTTCTCCAACATCGATCTCCTCATCGTCGACGAACTAGGCAAAGAGATCAGCGGCACCGGCATGGACACCAACGTCATCGGCCGCGGAGTCTTCGGCTATATCTCCTCGCTCCAGCCGCAAGGCAGCCTGCAGCACCCACATATCAGCAGAATCTTCGTCCGCGATCTGACGCCGTCCACCCGTGGCAACGCCATCGGCATTGGCCTCGCCGACTTCACCACGACGCGCCTTGTCAACGCCATCAATCGCGACTACACCTACACCAACTCTCTTACCTCTCTCGGTCTCGCCTGCGCCAAGATTCCGCTCTACTTCGACACCGACCGCGAGGCTCTCGACCGTGCCCTCGGCTCCCTCATCACAGAGCCCGCAAACGATCTGCGCATCGTGCGAATCAAAAACACGCTGAGCCTCGACCACATGCTCGTCTCTGAACGTCTCACCCTCGACATCGATCCCTCGCTACCCGTCGTGATCGATCCCCACCCGCAAACCCTGGACTTCGATGCCGAGAGTAACCTGCTTCCCTTAAGCGCACTGAAAGAGGCGAAGTGAGTCTCCGGCGCCATTTTTGTAGGCAGGTGGCCCACACATAAATTAGAGCCGACACATCGTGTGCCCTATTCATGCGGTCTCATCGCATGAGTGGGCATTTGTGCAAAGCGCGAACCACAATTCTCAAAGCCCACCCAGCAACATATCCCACCGTGTCATCCTGAGCGAAGCCCGAAGGGCGCAGTCGAAGGATCTGCGGTTCTTCCACCCCGCCACCACCCTCACCCTCACCAAACATCTTCCAAGCGGGCGGCCTATCCATCCAATCTCTCCCTCACGCTGTTGCCCCAGTCCTGACGCAGATCGTCATTGCTTTACAAGCGCGTCAAGACCGGATTGCGCAATGGCTTCGTCGATCTCCGATTTAGCCCCGCTCGCCGATATCCCACCTAGAAGCTGCCCATCGACCTTTATCGGCAACCCTCCCTGATTGGGGAAAAACTCCGGAAACGCCAGCGCTTCCGTACTGCCCTTCTTTATCGTCTCTGCTCCGTCCCTTGACGGTTTGCCGTAGAAGGCCGCATGTCGCGCCTTCTTTTGAGCAAATTGAATCGTACTGAGTGAGGCTGTTTCGCCCTTCTCCAGAAAAAGCAAATTGCCGCTCTCATCCACGACGCAAATGGTTACGGAGACGTTCAACTCCTTGGCCTTCGCCTCCGCTGCAGCAACCATGACTTTGATATTGGCAAGATCCAGATACTTCTTGCTTGGAAGATCGCTGGCAAAGGCCGCCATCGCTGGAACAAGAATTGCCACCAGGAATCGATTCACAAATCCTCCCATAGAAATTGTGCGTTCCAATCTACAAGAGAACGGGTGGCGCATACATTCCAAACCACCAAAAAGCGAGTGCGCCCCATATCTCGATTCTGAGATGTGGGCATTCGCGCGAATCCACCCTCCAAAACTCCCCACCGTTGTATCTTCACAATCCGCACGAACGGACGTGGTACCTTCCCCTGCAGGAGACAAACCCATGCGCCTCGCATCTTGTCTGTTCGCCTTTGCTGTCGTCCTCTCGCCCCTTGCCCTCTCCCCCGCGCCGGCCGCTGCCCAGCAGCCCACCACCCCCCTCGCCTGCGATGGCACCTACAACATCGTGCGCGTCTCCGAGATCAAGCCCGGCATGATGCAGAAGTTCCTCCAGGCTGCCGCCGCCCAGCAGGCCTGGTACAAACAGGCCGGCACCCCTGATCAGATCACCGTCATGCGCATTATCGACCGCAACCCCGACACGAAGGTCGCCACCTACTCCGACACCCAGGCCCTCACCTCCCACACCCGCCCCGGCGACAGCAGCCAGCCTCCCGCTCACGACGCCGGCTACGACGCCTTCGTCGCCCTCTACAAAGAGAGCTCCACCATCAAGTCCGAATACTTTACCTGCATGGCCAGGTAACGACCCTTATCCACGACGGGCCGCCATACATCCATCAGTCACTACAGCGAGTGGCCGGGTGCCCCATTCATGCGGTCTCATCACATGAGTGGGAACATTCGTTGGATGGGTGCCCCTACGCCGCCTCTAGGCCAAATATGCGTGCACCGTTCATACGGTCTCATCGCATAAGTGAGAACGAGTCCACCGTCACACCATCTTCCACTCCCGGGCCCGGCGCCACACCCAAATCCTGTCAAGACCACAAATCCGCACCAAACAGCACATCCGAAACAATCCAGACAACTTCCACACCAAAATAATCCACCACCAAGTGCCAAATCCCCCCAGCCGATCTTCTACAATAGAAAGAGAAGCAAAAAAAGCCCCGGCACTCGCCGGGGCTTCTCGCTTTAACTCGCTGGTCTGGCATCCCAATTGCGCTCGAGGTCCAGACCTAAATTCTCTGCTTTGAAGATTTTGCGCAAAAACAAGGGGATACCATGCACAACGAAACCATCGTCAACAACCCGGACCCAAAGAACGGCTTCCAGTGTCACCACATCTTCCCCGACGGCTTCCGCTGCGGCAGCCCGCGTATGCGTGACGAGCAGTTCTGCTACTTCCACCACGACTCTCGCCGCCCCATCGTCCGCCCGCAGGAGCGCATCGCCCGCCGCAGCAGCTTCTCCCTCTTCACCCCCACCAGCCACAACGCCATCCAGGAATCACTCGGCGAGCTTCTCGTCCGCATCGCCACCAACAACATCGACTCACGCCGCGCCGGACTCCTCCTCTACTGCCTCCAGATCGCCTCCGCCAACCTGCGCACCGAACAGAAGGCCCAGCGGACACAGGCTTCACTCGACCCCTCCACCAGCTTCGATGAAGAAGCAGAACTCGAGGAAGAACTGGAACATGCCCAGACCAGGCGAGCCACGGAAGGGCCGATCAACCCTCCCCCGGAGCCTTGATATGGGGTAATGCGGTTCAACGCTTCTGGTACGGATGGAAGATGTAGTCCTTCGGCTGCACAGCCACATGGCACTTGTGCCCGCAGTCTGCGGGGCTGGGGTCCGCCGTGAACTTGTTCGATGCGGCTTCGTAGTTGAACACCGCGTATCCCCATCCTCCGCTCTTCGGGAATCTTTTGCTGTCCTTTTCCATCACGAAGGCCTGGGTAAAGACGTCCGGAACATCCACGACGAAGGGAGCCTCCGTGCTCTTCTTCGGCTTCCACTGCAGCTTCACGATCCTGGAACCCTCCGGGAAAAGCTCGCCGTTGCTCGGAATGCCGGCCTTGTAAGCCTTGATCATGGTCGGATTGGCCACGATCACCTTCAGCACTTCGTCTGTCCGTGCGGAAGAGACCACCGCCCAGTCCTCGTATCCTTTGAAGTCGGAGAACGCGACCCCATCCGGAGATTTCAACGAATACTTCTCCTGCGAATAAACCGCCGCTGTGACCAGCACAGCGAGCACTGCCACAGATCCCGCAATCGTGAGCTTGCTTTTACGCTTCATGGCTGATCCCTTCTTAACAGGAGTTCATTCGGCTACTGGATGCGGCGAAGCATAACACGCGCTCTTAATGTCTGATTTACCTTTCCCACGCGAGTTTCGCGCCCACTCGTAAAGCACGTGTGGGCGGCTGCATACCTAAAGACGAGAGCCTGGGCACAATCTAAACCCGACTCTCAGCGGTGATGATTGCCATCTCCTTCATCTTTATCGCGGCCCAGAGTACAAAGCGCGGCATGCGAATATCCGCTGGAGAAGGTCGCAGAACCCACGATCTGACCGTTGTCGTTGATGCCGGCCGCATACTCGAAGGTGCCGCGGCGATGTTTGCTGAGGTCGATCATCTCGCCGTTGTCGTAGAAGAACGGATGGCTCTCTCCACTCGAAGTCGTGGAATTCCCGACGATCTGACCGCTGCTGTTGATGCCTTCGGCTTCGCTGTAGGTTCCGCCAAGTGTTCCCAGATCGATCATCGTTCCATGCTGAAACAGAAACGCATGCGTCTCACCGCTCGAAGTATCCGAACTTCCGACGATCTGGCCTCGCTCGTTGAGCGCCGAAGCGATGCTGTTCGCTCCACCCAGAGTACCGAGGTCAGACATCCTTCGTCGCTGGTAAAAGAAGGCGTGCGTTGAGCCGGTGGCAATGCCAGAGCTGCCGACGATCTGGCCCTGCTCGTTAATCGCGGAAGCATAGCTCGCAGTTCCACCCAGGGTTCCGAGGTCAGACATCGCGCCGCGTTCATAGAGGAAGGCATGTTCCGCCTGATCGGACGTGTACGCGAATCCAACAATCTGGCCGCGATTGTTGATACCTGTAGCTCCGGCATATTGTCCACCCAATGTTCCGAGGACGGTCATTTGCCCCCTGTCGTAAAGAAAAGCCTGGTGGTCCTGGCTGCTAGGATCGACCTCTCCAACCACCTGGCCGCTCTCGTTCAGGCCCCGGGCATTGCTATAGACGGCGCCAAGAGCTCCGAGATTAATCATCCGCCCCCGGTCATAGAGAAAGCCGAACATTGGCTGTTTCGGAAAGGTGGTCAGAATGGAGTCGGAGAGTCCCACCGCCTGGCCGCGATTGTTGACAGCGGAGCCGCCACTCGCATATCCGCCCAGCGTGCCCAGGTCTTGCAGGGCACAGCTCTGGGCAAACGCTGGCTGAAGGGCGGGAATGAACGTCGACAACGCGATGGAGATGCAGGCAATCGATTTGGCTGCGCCGGACAGATCGCATGAAAATGGCATACGAACTCCTTTCAGATTTTGAGAATGGAACGATTCGCTGCCGGATAATGGCCCGCGTCCTCGCAACGAAGGCCCAGGAGAACCGGACTGCCTGTGAACTTAGAAGCCCAACCGAGCTGATACAGAAGATTGCGGCCGACGACCCCGAGTGGTGGGAGATCCTATCCAGCCTGGTAGATAAAACCTCCACCAACAGAACCGAAAAAGGGGCCTGACCTGAGCAAAGCTAGACAAAGGGATACTACCTGCCCGCCCGGTTGTCAAAATATTTCCTTCTTCATGGAGCGCGCCCCCGCAGAGATGAGGATGGCCCACATCCAAACTCATCTAAAGACGGGTACCCATCAACGCAGCCATGGAACAGCGGCCTTATTCGCTTGCTGGTGAGGCGAGCATTAGCCGGTCGCAGCCTTCGAAGCTCCGCGAAAGACCTTCGCGCTCGGATCTACTTCATCGATAAAAGCCGCATCCAAGCTGAAAGAGAGTGAATTCAAGAATGGGTACCCTTAGCTGTGTCACCGTCTGCCAAAGGCTCCGACGAGCTTAATTCTCTTCGATCCCGTCTTGCATTGCTTTCGGAACGGGAGCATCTGCTCGCTCAGATCGATGAGGCAACTCGATCTCTCGTCCAGCCCGAGGAGATCAACCTGACGGCCGCGACACTCCTTGGGCAGCACTTGAGAGTAAATCGATGTACCTATGCGGACGTCGAGCCGGACCAGAACACCTTCAACGTGACCGGCAACTACATTCACAACACCCACTCCATCGTCGGTCGATACGTCGGAGAGCAGATTCCACACATCGGCCTGCAACTGATGCGTGCGGGAACGCCCTTCATCGTTGAAGATACGCAAGCGGACGATCGTATCCTCAGCGATTCTCCAATAGTTCTCGAGACCCTTCGAGCAACCGACGTCCGATCCATGATCTGCGTTCCCATCCTCAAAGACAACACCTTCTCGGCAGTAATGGCGGTTCAGTGCAACGTACCCCGTCACTGGTATCCCGAGGAGGTGAGCCTTGTGCTCTCGGTCGCCAACCGTTGCTGGGAATCGATCGAGCGCAGCCGGGTCTTGCGCAACCTGCAGGAAAGTGAACAGCGCCTGCGCCTGGCACAGGAAGCAGGAAGAAGTGGGACGTTCGATTGGTACATCCCGCAGGATCGCGTCTACTGGTCACCGGAGCTGGAGAAGCTGTATGAAATTCCTGTCGGGTCATTTGAAGGCTCATTCGAAGCTTGGGTCAAGCGCCTTGTACCGGAAGATGCGAGGCGCATAGCCAATGAGATCGAACAGGCTCTCAGGAGGAAGCAGCGCGACTACGGTTTCGATTTCCGCATCATCCTTCCAGACAGATCGCAACGCTGGCTCCATGGACAAGCACATTTCCTTTATGCGGAGAACGGCAACCCACTGCACATGATCGGCATCAACGTCGACATCCACGAACGCAGGCTGACCGAAGAGGCGCTAATTCGAAGCGAGAAGCTGGCCATCGTCGGCCGTCTTGCTGCCTCCATCGCGCACGAGATCAACAACCCGCTCGAGTCTGTGACCAATCTTATCTATCTTGCTCGCCACTCCGGTCCAGCCGAAGCACAGACCTATTTAGAGCAGGCGGATATTGAGCTTCGTCGCGTTGCTCTCATCGCCAATCAGACACTTCGCTTTCATCGCCAGTCTTCGAACCCCACGTCTGTGAAGCTCAAAAGTCTCTTCGAGGGGGTCCTTGCACTTCATCAGGGTCGCCTCACAAACGCCCGAGTTCGCGTCAAGAAGGACTTTCGAGAAGACAACCAGATTGTCTGTTTTGAGAATGAGATCCGTCAGGTTCTGAGCAATCTCATCGGCAACGCCATCGATGCGATGCCCTCGGGAGGAACCCTGTCGCTCCGCAGTTATTGCCGCACAGATGCTCTCAGCGGCCGCCTGGGAGTCGCAATCATCGTTGCCGACAACGGCACAGGGATGCCGCCCTTCGTTGTTGAAAAGCTCTTTGAGCCTTTCTTCTCTACGAAAGGATTCAACGGAACAGGGCTGGGCCTGTGGATCAGTCAGGAGATCATTCAACGCCATGGTGGCCGTCTTCGAGTACGCAGTTCGCAACGATATCCGTTCCGAGGCACCCTGTTCTCTGTCTTCCTTCCGCTGTCTGCAGACAAGCGTCCTGCATAGGAGGACGCTTGCTGAACATCTCACTCTTTGATCTCGTAGACACGCTCAGAGGCAATCCACATAGCGTCTTTCGGAAACGCGGGCGAATCGATCTTGTAGATACGACGCTGTTCATCGTTTACGGCCATTGCAAGAATCGTTCCTTCGACAAATTCATCCTTGAAGCTGATAACCGCGGCTTTTCCTTTTTCCATCATGGTCTTCATGACTCCTCGCCAGGTTAGATGACAGAATCGGCCTCGAAGGAGACAGCTGATCCTCGATGATGCTATCCGTGATCGGCGGTCGCGACTTCAGTCATGACGACCCCATGCCCAATTTCTGCCGATGGCCGCGATCGGAGCCGGTGCACGAACATCTATCCTGAATAGGATTATGACTATGGATCCAAAGATCACCGAAACCCAGATATCGACGCTCGTCGAGGCCTTCTACGCAAAGGTCCGCCGCGACCCTGACATTGGCCCCATCTTCAATGCCATCGTCGGTGATTGGCCGCACCATCTTGCTACCCTCAAGGATTTCTGGTCGACCATCCTGCTTACCACGGGTCGCTACAAAGGCGATCCCATGATGACCCATCTCCAGCTTCCGCTCGATCCAGAGCACTTCGAGCGCTGGCTCCAACTCTTTACAGAAACCGCGAAGGAAGTTCTGCCGGAACCTGGTGCCGAGACCGCGATTCTTAAGGCGATGCGGATAGCGGAGAACTTCAAAGCAGGCATCGCTCTTCAGCGAGATGCAAGAGACACTCTGCCCCTCTAGCTTTGCTAGAGATGGAAATACCCGGCCCATTACCTCTGGTTTCAATGGATAACAGGTTTTTCAACGGAATCATTGGCTCGTGTCATAGAATTGCAGCAGCAAGACTCCGGGGTAAAAACTTGGACCTTCACACGCTGCACGTTGAGCACACTGTGCTTCTTGCGTTATATACCCTCCTCACTCTGGCCAACTCCTGGCTATACAGAGAGACAAAGGGGGTCAACTGGTTCTGCCTGTATAGTCTCTTTCTTCTTTCGGGAGCCATAGCAATCGCTCTGCGGGGTCAGATTCCCGCGCCCGTGTCTATTCTTGGCGGAACCCTGCTGGTGGTCGTAGGTTATGCTTGCCTCTACCAGTCTCTGCATGACTTCTTCGGACTCGAGGGCTCTCACTCGTCTTTCCAGGTAGCTCTTCTGCTCCTCGCAACAATTGCGATGCTGGAATATGGCTGGATTCAACCTGACACCGGCAAACGTCTGATCGCCTACAGCCTCATTCTCGGTCTCCAGCAGTCTCATACCGTCCTCCTGCTTTTACGCAACCATGAGCCTGCCCTTAGGATCCCAAGCATGTCCATGGCAGTGATGGTCGGCGCTCTCGTAATCAGCAACTCGGTGCGGATTCTCGGTATTCTCTTACACGGCGCTCCAGACAATTATCTAAATGCCGGGCCCTTCCTCGTCTGGATTCTCCTCGTCAACACCTGCCTCCAATGGGGAGCCATGGTCACATACATCTGGTTGACCGCCGCTAGGCTCCGCGGCAGACTCGAGGCGCAGGCGATCACCGATCCGCTTACCGGTGCCCTTAACCGCCGCGGAATCGAGATCGCCGCCGGGAAACGCATCCTCCTCTGCAAACGGGATCACCAGCCACTCTCTGCCATCGTCGTCGATCTCGACGATTTCAAGCGAGTCAACGACACCTTCGGACATCATTGTGGGGACGCCACCCTCATAACCATCGCCGCATGTCTGCGGAACGGCATCCGCCCCGGCGATCTGCTCGCGCGCATCGGCGGAGACGAGTTTGCGATCCTCCTTCCAAATACGCCTCTGAGCGAGGCCATTGAAATCATCGAATGCCTTCGTCACTCGGTGAAGCACACGGAGATCGTTCACGGCTCCTTCCATACTCGTGTCTCCGCCAGCTTCGGCCTCGCTGAACTTGAGCCAGACGTCGAAGACTGGGAACAGCTTTCCATGCGATGCGACAAGCATCTGTACGAAGAGAAGCTTACGCGAAGCGCCGCGCTCAGCAGGCAATCCGCCGCGTGGACCTCCCCCTCGGCTGACACCATAGGACTCACAGGGCGAACTGCATTGGGATAATCTGAGTTCCATGCGTTCGCGAAATCTACTAGCTGCCTGGCTCAACCTGTCCCTTCTGTTTGCCGCAACAGCCTATCTCCCCGCCCAGAGCTTCCCTGAAATCAAACCAGGCCCGGCTCAACTTGAGTGGCAGGATTTGGAGATCGGTGTCATCTTCCACTTCTCGACCAACACCTTCCTCAATCGAGAGTGGGGCGACGGAACAGCCTCTCCATCGGTCTTCAATCCCGCGCATGTCGACACCGACCAGTGGATGGCGGCAGCAAAGGCAGCCGGGGCGAAATACGCAGTCCTGGTCGCGAAGCATCATGATGGGTTCGCGCTCTTCCCGAGCGCTCACACGGACTATTCCGTGAAATCCAGCCCGTGGCTCAATGGCAAAGGCGATCTCGTTCGTCTCGCCTCCGACTCCGCTCACAAGGCAGGACTCGGCTTTGGCATCTATCTCTCTCCCTGGGACCGTCACGATTCGCGCTACCCAGACCCGAAGGCATACGACAGGTACTATCTGTCGCAACTCACGGAGCTGGCGAGCCACTATGGCCCACTCACCGAGTTCTGGCTCGACGGCGCCGGATCTGAAGGTCGCACCTACGACTTCGACAAGATCGTGCAGGAGCTTCGCACCTACCAGCCCAACACCCTCGTCTTCGCCGATGTGGCGCTCTACAAGAATGCCGATATCCGCTGGGTCGGCTCCGAGAGCGGTACGGTGCCTTATGAAAACTGGAACGTGATCGATCGCACAGGCTATCTGCGTTGGCGACCTGTTGAAGCTGACACTCCTCTGCGCAAGCTTCATTGGTTCTGGCATCCCAACGACGAGTCTTCCCTGCTGTCGGTCGAGGAGCTGCTGGACATCTACACCAAGACCGTCGGTCGCGGTGCACAGCTGATGCTCGGTCTGGCGCCGGACAATACAGGCCGCATGCCCGAGGCTGACGTCGCACGCCTCCATGAGTTTGGCGAGGCCTTGAAGCAGATCTATAGCGACAATCTCGCCGTCAAGGCGCTACACACTTCCAATACGCCTGCCTCTGCCGCTACCGACAATGATCCATCGACCTTCTGGTCGGCTCCTGAACGGCATGCCACGCTTGAGCTGCACTTCGACAAGCCCGTAACCTTCGACCGCTCGGTCACAATGGAGTGGCTCAACGACGGCCAGCGCGTTCAGGAGTACAGCGTCGAGGCCTGGCAGAACGGGGCGTGGAAGACGTTGACGCATGCTTACGCCATTGGGCACAAGAAAATTGACCTCTTCCCCTCCGTCACGACACAACGGGTTCGTCTTAACCTGCTCTCCACAGTAGGTTCGGCAGGCGTTCGAGAATTTCAGCTCTACAACGGCGCCAGATCCGACACACCCCGTGCCAGGTAAAGGACACCATAGGTGTAACTAAATAATCGGCTTTTCCTCTCCGCGAAGCGAAGATTCTGCATCGTACCTCTTGTAACGCATTTTTATAGGGAGAACGATAAAGACAATGATCCTCCTGCTTATCATTCTGATTTTGCTGTTCGGTTTTGGCGGATATCGCATGGGACCCGGCCTGGGCTATTACGGTGGCGGAGGCCTCAGCCTCATTCTCACCATTGTGCTCATTCTTCTTTTGCTAAAGGTCATCTAAACCAGACCTGCCGGATGAGACCTGCTTTCTTCAAAGAAAGCAGGTCTCATCCGCTTAACGCCTTCGGCTGGTCGTCCCTCCCAGAAGGGACCCCAAAACTCCTCGCACGATCTGCCTGCCTACCGTGCTTCCCATCGTTCGCGCCGCACTCTTGACCATCGCCTGAACAACCGTGTCCCCGCGACGCGAGCCGCCCCCTGTACCCAGCACGCCTCCCAGAATAGAACCGGCCTCTTCGAGCCATCCACCGCTTTGTGCTGCCGTTCCGGCTTGGGCTCCGGCAGAGGCCGGCGCTGAGGCCGACGGCGAAGCAGCCACCTTGTCCTTCAGCTTCTCGTAAGCCGACTCGCGATCGACAGGCGTCTCGTAAACCCCCGCGACGACAGATGACTTGATGATCGCCGCTCGCTGTTCCGGTGTAATCGGACCGATCTGGCTGTGCGGAGGAGAGATCATCGCCCGCTCCACCACGCCCGGAATCCCCTTCTCATCCAGGAAAGAAACCAGCGCCTCTCCCACACCCATCTGGGTGATGACCTCTTCCACATTCAGCTTCGGATTCGCACGAAACGTCTGCGCAGCCGCCTTGACGGCCTTCTGGTCTTTGGGAGAGAACGCTCTCAGCGCATGCTGCACACGATTG
Source organism: Edaphobacter sp. HDX4 (assembly GCF_036877565.1). NCBI lineage: Bacteria > Pseudomonadati > Acidobacteriota > Terriglobia > Terriglobales > Acidobacteriaceae > Edaphobacter > Edaphobacter sp. HDX4. Next base: position 59,076 of record NZ_JAEDXW010000013.1, on the reverse strand, counting down.
CCCAGCTGTCCCAAAACCGTGTCTGGAACGTCGATGGGATTTTGAGTCACAAAGAATACCCCAACACCTTTGGAGCGAATCAACCGGACGACCTGCTCAATCCGCGATTGCAGCACCGCCGGCAGATCGTTGAACAGCAGATGCGCCTCATCGAAGAAGAAGACCAGCTTCGGCTTTTCGGGGTCGCCGACCTCGGGCAGCTTCTCGAACAGTTCACTCATCAGCCACAACAGGAAGGTGGCATACAGTTGCGGCGACTGCAGCAGCTTATCTGCCGCCAGGATGTTCACCACACCGTGGCCGTTGCCATCGGTCTGCAGCAGGTCCTCGATGTTGAGCGCCGGTTCGCCGAAGAACTGATCGCCTCCCTGCTGTCCCAGCGCGACCAGTCCGCGCTGGATCGCTCCAATACTCGCGGCGGAGATATTGCCGTAGCTGCTCTGGTACTCCTTCGCGTTCTCCGAGACATGCCTCAGCATCGCCTGCAGATCTTTCATGTCGAGCAGAAGAAGCCCGTTGTCGTCCGCAATCTTGAAGACCAGCGTCAGAACTCCAGTCTGCGTATCGTTCAGGTTGAGGATGCGGCTCATCAGCAGCGGCCCCATCTCACTGACCGTAGCCCGCACCGGATGCCCCTCCTGGCCAAAGACGTCCCAGAAGACCACGGGTGCGCCGGAAAACGTCCACTCGCCCAGTCCCATCGCCTTCACCCGCTCGTCGAACTTCGGCGAGCTCTTGCCGGGCTGGCTTATGCCGGACAGATCGCCCTTCACGTCCGCAGCAAATACCGGCACGCCGATAGCGCTCAGCCTCTCCGCCATCACCTGCAGGGTAACGGTCTTTCCGGTTCCCGTCGCACCCGCTACCAAACCGTGGCGATTCGACATTACGGGCAACAGATAAAGCTCCTCCGCACCCTTTGCAATCATCGGCATCTCAATCATCTGTATTGCTCCTTCGCCGCGCTTTGAACACTCTCACAATAACGCATCCTTGCGCATCTTCCGGACCGCAACTAGAGTGGTGCTGACAAAACGATCTCCTCCAGGGCCGATCTCAAAAATGAAATTCACTCGACGCCAGACTCTCAAACTCCTCTCCTCCACTGTTCCCCTGCTGGCGATGCGGCCCTCGATAGCATTTGCCGCCTCGCTACCGCTGACATCCGGTCCCTTCAAAGGCACACGCGACTCGCTGACCGCCTACCGGATCCCCGCCTGGTTCGGGAACGCCAAGTTCGGAATATGGTCTCACTGGGGTCCCCAGTCTGGCGTCGAAGACGGAGACTGGTACGCCCGCAATATGTATATGCAGGGCTCTCCGCAGTATGAATATCACGTAAAGACCTACGGCCATCCCTCCAAAGTCGGTTACAAAGATCTCGTCCCGAAGTTCAAGGCCGAGCGCTGGGACCCCGAACACCTGATGGACCTCTACGTCAAAGCTGGCGCTCGCTACTTCCTTTCCATGGGAGTCCACCACGACAACTACGACATGTGGAACTCCCGATATCAGCCGCGCTGGAACTCCGTAGCGATCGGTCCCAGGCGAGACATCGTCGGCTTGTGGAAGATCGCCGCCCGCAAGCGCGGCCTGAAGTTCGGCGTCTCCGAACATCTCTCCAACTCCTTCGACTGGCTCGCCCCCGCACACACCAGCGACTCTTCCGGGCCGCTCGCCGGCGTTCCTTACGACGGCACACTGCCTGCCTACTCCGACCTCTATCACGACTACTCGGACGAACCGAAGGACTTCGCGAAGACCGCGCAGGCCATGGGCCGGGTCGCTCCAGACCGGTGGAAGCTGCGCTACTTCAACCGCATCAAGGACCTCATCGACCAGCACCAGCCCGATCTGCTCTACACAGACGGCGGAATTCCGTTCGAGGAGTACGGATATTCGACGGTCGCAGAGCTCTACAACGTCAGCGCCTCCAGGCACGGCGGCAACGTCGAGGCCGTCTACACCAGCAAGACCGCGAGCGACTGCACCACCGGAACCTGCGCCCTCGACCGCGAACGCGGCGTGCTCGACGACATCGCACCCCACCCCTGGCAGACCGACACCTGCATCGGACAGTGGCATTACAAGCGTGGCATCAAGTACAAGTCCGCCAAAAAAGTCATCGATCTGCTGGTCGACATCGTCAGCAAAAACGGAAATCTCATGCTCAACTTTCCCCTGCCCAACTCAGGAGAACTCGACGCCGATGAGCTCGTCACGCTCTCCGGCATCACCGCCTGGATGCAGGTGAACAGCGAAGGCATCTATGACAGCCGTCCATGGAAGATCTACGGCGAAGGACCTTCCACCAGGGTCGTCATCCGGAAAAACGGCAAGGAGTTCGACCCCAACGAAGGCAAGAAGCCTGACCTGACCGCCTCCGACATTCGTTTCACCACCAAAGGCCCAACCATCTATGCGTTCGTTCAGGGATGGCCGAAGGAACAGGCCGTCGTCCCCTCTCTCGGAACCAGAAGCCCTCACGCAGCGAAGATCACCCGCGTACAGATTCTCGGGCACGATCAAAATCTCAAGTTCAGCCAGCAGCCCGAAGCACTGAGGGTCACGCTTCCTTCCGCAAAGCCCGCCACCGCCGATATCGGCTTCGCCCTTAAGCTGACGACCACCGCGAGCTGACGATCAGAACCGGCGATCCTCCACATGCTTGATCATCCGGACCACTTCGATCTGCTCACCGTCTCCGACCGGAACCTGGACGCGCTCCATCTCGCGATATCCCTTCAGCGAGTACAACGCCACTCCCGTCAGCGTGCTTCCCATCTCGAACCTGCGGAATCCCGCATCCGCGGCGGCCTGCTCTGCAGCTTTCAGGATCAGGCCTCCGAGGCCCATCCTTGCGAATCTCGGATGCACGAAGATCGCCCGGACCTTCGCTGCATCAACCGCCGGATCCAGCAGCTCCGGCTCTATCCTTTCCATCTGGTGGTCTCCACCGTAGAGAGTCTTTCGCCGGCTCCATCCACCGCACCCGGCAATCTCACCCTCTTCCGTGCTCGCCACGAAATAGGTCCCGTCGGCAATCAGCTGACTATCGGTCGTGAAGACTGTCTTTAACGACGCCTCAATCTGTGCCGCGGTATAGTCTCCCGTCTGCAGGCCCCGCACAGAAGCCTCGATGAGCTCGCGAATCCTCGGCAGATCTTCCTCGCTTGCCACCCGCAGATCGAACTTCGCCATACACAGAAGTATAAGAGCCTCGGTTTCTCCCCTCCTGCCATTCCCTGACAGCACTTTTACATCTTCTGCATTGTCCCCAACATCATCCCGGGCATAAACTCCTGCCATGCGACGTCCTCTGCTTGCTCTGCTCGCCCTGCTTGTAGCCACCTTCACCGCGCCCGCCCCTGCATTCGCTCAGGACTGGGCAAAAGCACGCCTGGATGCCTCCCCTCGTCACCGTGAATACGTGACACTCAAACACGACGATCGTTCCCTGCAGGCCTTCGTGGTCTACCCGGAGGTCAGCCACAAAGCTCCCGTCGTCATCCTCATTCACGAGATCTTTGGCCTCTCCGACTGGGCAAAAGAGATGGCAGACGAACTTGCCGGCGCCGGTTACATCGTCATCGCTCCCGACCTTCTCTCCGGCTCCGGTCCCGGCGGCGGCGGCACCGATTCCTACTCGGGAACGGACGCCATCACCAAGGCCGTCTCCGGCCTTGATCCCAGTGTGGTCAACGCAGACCTGGATGCAGCCGCAGACTACGGCCGCAGACTCCCTGCCGCCAACGGAACCCTCGCCTCGGTCGGCTTCTGCTGGGGTGGCGGAAAGTCCTTCGCGTTCGCGACGCATCGCAAAGATCTGTCGGCCGCCTTCGTCTTCTACGGCCCTCCGCCTTCCGATCTCTCCGCCATCACGGCCCCCGTCTACGGTTTCTATGCTGGCAACGATGCACGTATCGGAGCTACTCTTCCCGCGACCGTCGCCGCAATGAAGGCCGCAAAAAAGAAGTTTGAGCCTGTCACCTACGACGGTGCAGGCCACGGTTTCATGCGGGCCGGAGAGGACCCCGCGAACAACAATCCCGCCAACAAAACAGCGCGGGATCGAGCCTTCTCACGTCTCACCTCCCTGCTCAAATCGATGCCCGGTTCGTCGAGTTCGTCAGTACGGCCCGCATCCGTTCACCAGAGCGCGCACGCCACAAAACCAGCCACACCGCAGGCCTCGTGCCATCCAGCCGAAGTGGCTGCGATAATGTAGGGGTGGCTGCCTCATTGAATACATCCCTCCAGGACGAGCTCGATCGCATCACCCAGAACACTCGTGCCCTCGTCCAGCCCGAACGTCTCGCCTTCTCCGAGAGAACCGTAGCCGAGCTCTTCGCGACCGGGATTGAAGATCGCATTCTCAAACCCGGCTCCGAGGCTCCATCGTTCTCCCTGCCCGATGCTCGTACGGGTAAACCCGTGCAATCGACGGACCTCATTCCTCTCGGTCCTGTCGTTCTCAAGTTCTTCCGTGGCCGATGGTGTCCTTACTGCGTCACCGAGCTCGAGACCTGGCGCGATCTCAGCGCCGAGCTTCGCAGGCGCGGCGCTCTTCTGGTTGCTGTCTCACCTCAGGCTCCTCGCCAGAATGCCTTCATGCTCGACCAGCACGGCCTGCCCTTCCCCCTGCTCACCGATGCCGACTGCAAGGTCGCCGAGCAGTTCGGAATCGCCTACACCGTCACACCCGAGCAGCGTAGCTACTACCAGTCCATTCTCGTCAATATCCCCTTCAACAACGCGGGACTCAACTACCAGACCGCAACCGAGGAGAGCTGGCGCCTTCCCCTGCCCGCCACCTTCGTCATCAACCGGCAGAACATCATCACCTTCGCTGAGGCGCACGCAGACTTCCGCGTGCGCCCCGAGCCGGTCGACGTTCTGGCTGCACTCGACTCCGCAGGGTAGTAGACTTGCTCGGCACCCCTCACCGTTCCTCGCTAAACGCCTATCCAGCGCGAGTTCACTGGTCGAGTTCGCTGGTATAGTCATCTTCGATGACTACGCTTTCTTATCCGCGCCGCCGCTTCCTTCATGACGCCTCACTCGCACTGGCTGCGGTTGCGCTTCGTCCCACCTCGCTCTTCGCCCAGACCCCATCCACTCTCAAGCTGGGCACGGGCGCACCGACGGTAACCGTCCCCCAAGACTTCATCGGCCTCTCATACGAGGCCATGCAACTCGAAGACCCGTCCTTCTTCTCCCCGAAGAACTCCAGCCTCATCGCTCAGTTCAAGGCAATCAGTCCTCGAGGAGTTCTCCGTCTCGGCGGCAACACCAGCGAATTCGGCTGGTGGAAGGCCACCGACTCCAGCCAGGCTCCCGTTCGCACGCGCGGCAAAGCCGACAACGGCGAGCCTCCTCCCTCTACCATCTTCTCCATCACACCCGACGCCATCCGCAATCTGGATGGCTTTCTCAAGGCCACCGGCTGGACCTGCATCTACGGACTCAACCTAGGCTTTGGGACCACCAAGGCTGATATTCCCGAGGCTCAGTTCGTCGCCCAGACACTCGGCTCGCGCCTTCAGTACTTCCAGCTCGGCAACGAGGTTGACCTGTTCAACCGCCACCTCCGTGACCCGAAGACCTGGGGCGTCGATCAGTACCTTAAGGAGTGGATTCCACTCGCCCTTGCCATCCAGAAGGCCGTTCCCGGAGCGAAGTTCGGCATGCCCGACGTCGCCTCCGACGTCTCCTGGCTTCCTAAAATTGCCGATCAGTGGTCTTCCCTCGCCGACAAGCCAAACGTCACTACCCTTTCGCATCACTACTACTGGGGCGGGCCTCCCGCCAGTCCGAAGGTCAACATCGAGCGCCTGCTGCAGCCCAGTCCCGCCGTCGCAAAAAAGGCCGCTCTCGCCCGGGAGGCTGCGACGAAGATGGGAGTCCCCTTCCGCATGACCGAAGGCAATACCGTCTATCAAGGCGGAAAGCCCGGTCTCAGCGACGTCTACGCCGCCGCGCTCTGGGGTGCGGACTACCTCTTCGAGCTGATGTCCCTGGGCTACTGCGGCGTAAACCTTCACGGTGGCAGCGGACACGCCCAGGCCGTCTCTGTCGGAGGTTCCTTGCGTGGCGAGCAGCTCATGAAGGATCCCAGCGCTCCCCATCCCAAGCCCTTCTACACCCCCATCGCCAACGAAGGCACACTCGCCGGCTCCGGCGTCAATGGCAAGCTCAACAACAAATACCTCCTCGAGCCCGTCGGCTACGGTATGAAGTTCGCCGCCCGCTTCTCCGGAACCACCATGCTCCCCCTGGACTTCAATCCCGGCACCGTCAACGCCACCGCCTACGCCGCGCGTCAGAAGAACGGTAAGGTGCTCGTCGCCGTTCTCAACAAGGACGCCACCCAGGACCTCACCCTCACCGCACCAGCAGCCGAGATCGTTGAAGTCCTCAGCGGCAACGCACTCGATCAGAACGAAACCCATATCTCCCACGGAAGCAAATCCATCCGGACCAGCAAAGCCTCTTCCGGCGAGACCATCACCATCCCTGCCCATACCGCCGTCATGCTCCAGCTGCGCTAGGACGAAAAACCACCAGCCAGCTGCACTCCCCTCCGAGAAATCAAGCCGCTTTCCTCTTGACCAAACCATAGCCATACGGTTATGGTTTTCTCGTGAAGCAGGCCGACCCCAATAACGTCTTCCGCGCCCTCGCCGACCCGACTCGCAGAGCCATCTTCGAGGAGCTGACCCGGCACGGCGAACAGACCGTCCATGCCCTGACCCATTTTGCGGGCGTGTCTCAGCCCGCCGTCTCCAAGCACCTCACCGTGTTGAAGCGGGCAAAGCTGGTGCGGCATCGTCGCGATGGACGCGAGACTCACTATCGAGTGCAGCCCGATGCGCTGGCCCCGATGGTGGATTGGCTGCATCACTACGGTGCATTCTGGCGCGACCGGTTTGATCGTCTCGAAACTCTCTTGGAAAGGATGGAAGAATGAGCAATCCAGCAGCAGAGACTACACGCACCCTTGTGATCGAGAGGGTATTCCCTCACTCGCCGGAAAAACTGTGGCGCGCACTCACCGAGAGCCCGCTCCTCGCGCAATGGCTCCTCAACAACGACTTCGAGCCAGTGGTTGGACGAAAGTTCCAGTTCCGTTCCGAACCCGTGCCCAACTGGAATGGTCTCGTCGACTGCGAGGTTCTCGTCGTCGATCCCCTCAAACAGCTCTCCTACAGCTGGGGTGCTTTGGGGCTTGACTCCGTCGTGCTTTGGACCCTTACTCCAACCGAGGGCGGCACCCATGTCCGCATGGAACATTCAGGCTTCCGTCCCGATCAGCAGCAGGCCTACGGCGGCGCCAAATATGGCTGGCAGAAGTTCTTCGATAAGCTGGAGCGGGTGCTCGGCGGAGGCCAGGAATGACGGCCAACAGCATGATCGAATCCTGCGAACCGCTCAACAGAACGAAGCTATCTGGTGGGACGACCGTTCCCATAGGGCTGGTCCTTGGCTTCTGGATCTCTACGGCACTCTTTGCGCTGCAGATGAGCTTCACTGCCTATGCCCAGCTTCGACTCCCTCAGGTCGCCGAGGCTTTCAGTCACCTCGGCTTTCCAGCCTGGTTCCGCGTTGAGCTCTCGTGGGCCAAGCTGGCGGGCGTGGCCGCCCTTCTCATCCCCATGGTTCCCGCGCGGCTCAAGGAGTGGGCCTACGCCGGCTTCGCCATCACGCTCGTCTCTGCCCTGATCGCGCACTTCGCCGCAGGCGATGGGGTCCAGGCATGGGGATGGGCGGCGGGGACCGGGGTTCTGTGGGTGCTGTCATACTTCTTCTTTCGCCGGCTCCAGGCTCGCGCGGCCGGCTATGCTGAGCGCACTGAAGATAGCTGCGAGCCGCGGAGACACACATGAAAAGTGCCGTTACGACGCAATCTGCTTCTGCATTCATCGATGCGAAGATCAACGAACTCGCCGACTGGCGCGGGAAGACGCTTGCGAACGTCCGCGCAATCATCCATGCCGCAGACCCTGAAATCATCGAGGAATGGAAGTGGATGGGAACACCCGTCTTCTCCCATGGCGGCATCGTCTGTACCGGAGAAACCTACAAGAACCTGGTGAAGATGACGTTTGCCAAGGGAGCTGCATTGGAGGATCCCTCCGGTCTCTTCAACTCCAGCCTGGAAGGAAACGTCAGGCGCGCCATCGACATCCACGAGGGCGAGAAGATCAATGAGGCGGCCTTGAAGGATCTCATCCGCGCTGCAGTGGCGCTCAACCTCGAGAAACTCGATAGCAAGGCCAAGGACAAGCCGAAGCCCCGGCGCGCAAGCAGCTAGCGCACCGGTTAGCCTCCTCTCAGATTCCCGCCATTTTGCCGGGCGCAGAAGAAAGCCCGGTGGAAGGTTCCCCCTGCTCCGCAGAACCTTTCACCGGGCAACGCTCACGGCTTACTTATTCTTGCGATACAGCTCAATCAAACGCGTCGTCGAGCTGTCATGCTCCAGCTTTGGTTGTTCCTTCGATTCCAGCTCGCCCAGGATCTTCGTCGCCAGCACCTTACCCAGCTCCACGCCCCACTGATCGAACGAGTCGATATCCCACACCACGCCCTGCGTAAACACGGCATGCTCATACAACGCCACCAGCTTACCCAGCACCGCCGGGGTCAGCGCGTCGGCAAGAATCGTATTCGAAGGACGGTTGCCTTCGAAGACGCGATGCGGAACCAGCCAGTCAGGCGTCCCTTCAGCCTTCACCTGCTCTGCCGTCTTCCCAAAGGCCAGTGCCTCAGCCTGCGCGAACACATTGGCCATCAGCATGTCATGGTGCCGACCGAGAGGATTCAGCGACTTGTAAAAGCCGATAAAGTCGCATGGAATCAGCCGGGTACCCTGATGGATCAACTGGTAGAACGAGTGCTGCCCGTTAGTTCCGGGTTCGCCCCAGTAAATCAGCCCCGTCTGGTAGTCGACCGTCGATCCGTCCAGAGTCACGTGCTTGCCGTTGGACTCCATCGTCAGCTGCTGCAGGTACGCCGGAAAGCGCTTCAGATACTGTTCGTAAGGCAGCACCGCCTGCGTCTGCGCGTCAAAGAACTCCGTATACCAGACGCTCAGCAGGCCCATTAGCGCCGGAAGGTTCTTCTCGACCGGCGTCGTCCGGAAGTGCACATCCATTGCATGGAATCCGTCCAGCATCTCGCGGAAGTTCTTCGGCCCGATCGCGATCATCGTCGAAAGCCCGATCGCCGAATCCATCGAGTAGCGTCCGCCGACCCAGTCCCAGAAGCCGAACATGTTCGCCGTGTCGATCCCGAACTTCGCGACCTCCTTCGCGTTGGTCGAGATCGCGACAAAGTGCTTCGCCACCGCCTTCTCATCCCCCAGCGACTTCAGCGCCCAGTCTCTCGCCGTGTGCGCATTCGTCATCGTCTCCAGCGTCGTGAACGTCTTCGAAGCCACCAGGAACAGCGTCTCGTCCGCATTCAGATCCTGCACCGCCTCCGCAAAATCCGTGCCGTCCACGTTAGACACAAACCGGAACGTCAGGTCCCTCTGCGAATAGTGCTTCAGCGCCTCGTAAGCCATCACTGGTCCGAGGTCCGAGCCTCCGATGCCTATGTTCACGACATTCTTGATGCGCTTGCCCGTGTGGCCCTTCCACTCACCGGAGCGAATCTTCTCGGCAAATCCGGCCATCTTGTCGAGAACCTCGTGAACAGCCGGCACAACATCCTCGCCGTCCACCTTGATCGACTCGCTCTTCGGAGCACGCAGCGCCACATGCAGCACCGCGCGGTTCTCCGTGATGTTGATCTTCTCGCCCGTGAACATCGCCTCGGTCTTCGCCTTCAGCCCTGCGTCCTCGGCCAGCTGCACCAGCAGCTTCAGAGTCTCGTCCGTCACGCGATTCTTCGAGTAGTCCAGAAACAGCCCTTCAGCCTCCGCCGTCAGACGCTCCCCCCGGGATGAGTCCTCCGCAAACAACTCACGCAGGTGCCTTCCGCGAATCTGTTCCGAGTGCGCCTTCAAAGCCTTCCAGGCCGGGCTGTCGACGAGAGATGTGTGCTTGGTTGCCGTAGGCATGCCTTTTGTTTCTCCTCTTCCGTTAAATAGTTCTTTCTTGACTGTGATGTCCGGGGAACCCAAAGGGAACATGTTTCGGCTGTATGTTCTCACACCATGCTGCATATGCGCATCAAGACGGGCCACTTGCGGAAGTAGCCTATGTGCGTTTATCGTAAAAGTGGTCGACTATCGCCCGTTCACGCGATGTCTGATCGGAAAGGGATCTCATGAGTACCACTCCGCGTCGTCCGCTTTCTCCCGAAGTTCCCCCTCCACCCGTACCCCCCGCTCAAAAGCAGACGCCGGCAGCCTCGCTCGACGCCTTTACCGGAGATCCAAACTTCATGACCTCGCTCGCGCGAGGTCTTATTGTTATCCAGGCATTTACGCAGCAGAACCCGCAGATGACCATCTCGCAGCTCAGCGTGCGCACCGGGCTCTCCCGCGCCGCCGTCCGCCGATGTCTCTATACCCTCACCAAGCTCGGCTTCGCCGGCGCTGAGGACGGTTCGCGCTACTCCCTGCGTCCGCGCATGCTGACCCTCTCCCACACCTACACTGCCTCGAGCACGCTCTCTTCCGCTGCCCAGCCCATCCTCGAGCGCATGTCCGCGGCCCTGCGCGAATCCTTCTCCGTCGCCACCCTCGATGGCGACGACATCGTCTACGTCGCCCGCACCACCGTAAACCGCGTCATGGCGGTCGATCTCCACATCGGCAGCCGCCTTCCTGCATACTGCACCAGCATGGGACGCATCCTGCTCGCCTACCTTCCACCCGAGCAGGTCGAGGCCTATCTCTCCCGCGTCAACCTCGTCCCTCACACCACCCGCACCGTCACCTCGGTCGAGAAGCTGCGGATGCTGCTGCGCAACATCCGTCGCAACGGCTATGCTCTCTGCGATCAGGAGTATGAGGTCGGCTTACGATCGCTCGCCGTGCCCGTCTTTGCACCCAACGGCCGCGCAGTCGCCACCATCAACCTCAGCGGCAGCGCACCGCGCATCTCCGCACTCGAGATGCAGACGCGCTTCCTCCCGCATCTCCGTAACGCCGCATCCGAACTGGCGGTCTTCCTTCGCTAGTTCTGTTCAGCTGTTCGAAAAGTCACCCTGAGCGAAGCTCAAAGGGCGCAGTCGAAGGATCTGCGCCCTACCCCTCCACCGGAGCCACACACCGCACAAACGTAGCTCCGTCTTCAGCATCCACAATCACCTGCCCCGTCCCCGCAGGAATCACCACAGCCTTCCCCGGCTCCAGCTCTACCTCGCTCCCGGGAGTCACCACCCAGGCCTTCCCCTTCAAGCCCACCAGGCATCCGGGCCCGTCGAGCGTCAGGCTCTGTTCTTCCATCCTGGCTAACTCAAAGCGGTCGACGACGAAGTACTTCTGCTCGATCAGCCGGGTAAATCCAGCCATCTCCTTCGGCGCAACCTTGCCCGCATCCGTCTTCTGCTTGATGACCTTTAGCCCGCGCTCCAGGTGCAGCTCGCGAGGACGGCCGTAGTCGTACAGCCGATAGGTCACATCGCTCGTCTGCTGTGTCTCCAGCAGAACCACACCGGGCCCGATGGCATGCACCGTTCCTGCATCGACAAACAGCATGTCGCCCACACTCACCGGAACCTTCTCCACGAAGTCTTCCATCGTGTTCTCCGCAACCGAGGCTTCCAGCATCTTTGCATCGACTCCGGGCTTCAGTCCCAGCATCACAAAAGCCCCCGGCTCGGCCTCCAGAACATACCAGCACTCCGTCTTGCCGCGCGTCTCCCCTGCAGCCTGTGCCTGGGCGTCGTCGGGATGCACCTGGACCGACAGCTTCTCATTTGGAAACAGCAGCTTCACCAGCAGGGGAAACTCGCCGCCCATCTGCGATCCGAGGTCCGCCAGCGTCTTTCCTTCAAGCTCGCCCTCTTCCACAACGCACTGCGGGCCAGTCAGCCATGCCTCCCCGACCAGCTCCGTCGTTCCCGTATCCTCATACCAGGGCTTCAGACTCTTTCTTCCCCAGGGTCGCGGGCTAAACCACGGCTTCAAACGAAACGGCGAAACTTCCATTACTCCTCCAACAATCGGTATTACCTATGCTTTCATCCTTCATCGCGAAATACGCTCATCATTCTGACCCTGAGCGTAGTCGAAAGGGGAAGAATCCCTGTATCTCTTCTATGCCGCCTCAAAGTTTGAAGGCAAACCCAAAGACCGTGTCATCCTGAGCGAAGCGTAGCGCAGTCGAAAGATCTGCAATGCACCAGAACCAGCTCACTCAGTCATCGTCGTCATCCTTCTTCGGATGCTTTCTCTTCTCCAGCAGCATCTGCGGCACAGGCTTCTCGCCCATGGCGTCTCTCCATAGAATAACGTTCAACTTCACCGGATCGGCACGGTCCGCATGCTCAAAGTCCATCTTCCCCGACTCCTTCGCCCCGGGAGCAGTCCTCGGATTGGCCGTATAGATCAATCCGTTATCCCGATTCATATAATTCGCCGTAAACGGCTTCTGATCTCCCGGCCCTGTAAACAGCGAGCTGATCATCGAGCTGAACGCATCGTTATTATTCATCGGAGGCAGCCCCAGCAGCGTCTCCATCGTCCGGATCACGCTCACCGTCGAGTAGAACCGGCTATCCACAAACGCGCTTCCATCCGTCTTCTGCGGAGCATACTTGCTGATCACCAGGACGTCGCTGCGATGCGCATCCACATGGTCCGCCCCATTCTGCGCGTCATCCTCCAGGATGAAGAACGCCGTATCGTCCCAGTACGCCGAGTGCGACACCGCATCCACCACGCGCCCGATTGCCAGGTCGTTGTCCGCGATCGACGACTTCGGAGTCGGCCCGCCCACCGTGGTTCCTCCCGTATGGTCGTTGCCCATTCGCAGGATGATGAAGTTCGGCATCGTATCCTTGCCGCCTTCACGCTCCTTCACCCACCCGTCAAGGTGACGCAGAAAGACCTGTGCGCGAATCTGCTCTGGAATCCTCAGGTTAAAGTCCGGCTGCTCCGTCGCAAAATGCCCCACCAGCTCCGGCTTGGTCGCCGTATTCTTCGCAAGCCGCGGAATCGCCCACGGCCACTTGTTCACACCGCCGCCCCACTCTGCTGGAATCTCCTCACCCGGCTTGATCGAAGGATGCGCACAGCTCTGTCCCTCCGACATCGGCCCCTCCTGCGGGTTCGCAGTCGCCTTCGTATCGCAGAACTTCGACGAGATGTATTCGCCGAAGTTGTAGTAGGTCTTCCCATGCCGCGCAAGATTGCCCCACAGGTAACCGCTCGAGGGCTCGTTCACGTCAGGAATGTTCTGCAGCAGCGGATACCCATCCGCAACCACACCCTCAAAGTCGTAGGTCCTCTGCGACCCGCGATACGACTGCTCCCACGTCCGTTCCAGGTAGTCCGTTCCAATCGCCGCCGTCGACCACACGTGCCCGTCGCCCGAGACCTCACCGGAGTCATAGAAGTTATCCAGCACCCCAAACTGCAGCGCCAATGCATGCTGGTTCGGGGTGATGTCTTTTCCATACATGGTCAGGCTTGGGTCACCATTGCCGACGCGCTTGCCATCCTGCTCCAGGTCACCGAACACCTGATCGTACGTGCGGTTCTCTTTGATGATGTAGATCACATGCTTGATCGGTCCGCTGGCAGGTATATCCCGCGTATTAAAGTGTGAGAAAGAACCCGCCACCGTCATAGCCTTCGGCGAAAACGCAATCTTCTCTTCCGCCGCCTTCATCCGATTCGACTCCAGGACCTCCGACGTCCACCGCGGAAGCTGGCTCCGCATCTGCGAGACATCCAACACTGCCACAGATCCATAAATCAATGTCCCGATGTAGGTGAACTTCGATTTCCCATACCGCGCCTGTGTCTCCGGCGTTACGCGTTGCTTGAAGTTATTGGGCCCGGTCCCCTTGCCCTTCGCCGTAGCGACGTACAGCTTTCCGTTCAGCATGGTCATCGCCGTCGGCATCCACTCTGTAGGGACAAAGCCCACCGGCTCTACCATTCCCTTGCCCGCAGCCTTCGCCGTCAGCCGGGTCGTGTCGATCACCGCCACCGCATCGGAGGCCGCATTCCCCACATACAGCCGCCTACCGTCCGGCGATACAGCCAGCGCATCCGGCTCCGCGCCAAAGTAGCTCTGGCCCGGCAGCCGTGTATCGAAGTAACCCTTCACGGCAAACTGACCCTTGTCTAGATTGATCGCGGCCACCGCGTCGCGGTTTGCCAGTGCGACATACATCGTACGTCCGTCCTGCGCCATCTCCAGCACCACGGGATGCGTTCCCGCAGCAGTCGCCAGCGTTGGTTTCAGCAACGCAACCTTCCTGCCGACAGTTCCCTTTTGCAGATCCAGTTCCACAACCTCGGACGCATTCCACAACGCCACAAACGCCCGTGACTCATCCTTCGTCACCGCCAGCGCAATCGGATAGGTCGACGGAACCGCATCGCTCTCGGACAGATCGAACCGCTTCTCGATGGCTCCCGTCTTCGCATCCATCAGCAGCACATCGTCCGATAGATTCCCCGCAACCAGCAGCTTCTCCCCACTTGCGCGATGCAGCACCGCAATCGCAGCCGGAAACGGCACTCCCTTGTCGCTCTCGACGCTGCCCACCAGCAGCGTCTTTCTTCCCGGAGCAAGCTGCTGCATGGGAATCTTCAGCATCTTCTCCCGCGTAATCTTTCCGTCACGGAAGTCATAGACGATGATGCCGCTGCCCATCTTCTTCGCGCCATCGCCCTCCGGATCCGTCTCCGATCCCAGGCTCGCGTACACATGACTCCCGTCCCCACTGAAAGCCAGGCCCGAGTACAGCGTCTGCTTCGCACCCACAACCGTCCAGTCGTCCGGAAAGTCCTCGACCTTTCCCGTCTGCGTATCCAGCACCGACAGCGACTGCATGTAACGCGATTCGTAGGTCCCATAGCCTGCGTTAACCGTCACCACATATCGCTTGTCTGGCGAGACAGCCATCGAGATCGGCAGGCTGTTCACCCGCTGCGGTCCTCCGGGAACCGGCGGCAGAATCTGTTTGCTCGTCGGCAGATCGATAGGCTTATTCCCTGACTGCCCCAATACTTTTGCGGTTCCCGTCGTCAAACCGGTCACCAGCAGAAATCCGCCGATCGCATAAATCTTTATCTTCAAACTGCACTCCAAATTCGAGAAAGGCGTCAAGCCCTCTTCAACGCTAAACCAAACTCCATCAGCAACATACATGTGCCGATGAGTTCTGGTCCATCCGTCATACTTAAATAAGGAAGATTAAACCAAAGTAAGAGCCCGATAGCCCATAGCAAATCCCGGAAGATTCTCTGCACCGCCAAGATGCCCTCATCGTTACCGGACAGAGTCTCCTGCACAACACAGCTCCAGCCATGCCGAAAACTGGAATCATTCCCTCTGAAGTATCCACCTAGAGGAAGCGTGGCGCCGGGTTGGCCATAGCCTCGGTTTAGAGATGTCGGGCGGGATGCCCCATATCTCGATTCTGAGATGTGGGACATTCGCGCAACAGCCCGAACTGCGTTGCCTCTACAGCACGCGTTCAGGCGGAGTCTAAAACCCCGCCGCAGTCGATAAGCAGCTCCTGAGAACCCCAGGATTAGCCGAGTTCGAAAGCCTGCCGCAGGCCGCCTCGTTTAAGGGCACGGCTTTAGCCGTGCCGCAAAAGCCCGCCGCTGGGCGGCGCACCGCTCTGCCGAAGGCTGGAGCGAAGCCGAAGGCGAAGCGACAAAAATGGACCGCTATTACTTTGTTTTCAATAACTTACATTAAACGTCTTTGTTATCAATATTTTGCATCGGAGGTCCAAAGCTAAACCTTTTACTTTGAAAATTTTGCCACGAAAACCATACCGGGGGGGGGTACCTACCTCTCCCCAGCCCTCCGGAGAGTCTCCGCCGCCGACTCCGGCGTAATGTCCCGTTGCGGCGAGCCAAGCAGCTCAAACCCGACCATGAACTTCCTCACCGTCGCCGAACGCAGCAGCGGCGGATAGAAGTGCAGATGAAAGTGCCACTCCGGATGTTCCTTCCCATCGAAGGGCTGCGGGTGCAGTCCCATCGAGTAAGGAAACGGCGTATCGAAGACCTTGTCGTAAGTTGAAGTCACCGCCTTCAGGATCGCCGCAAGATCGTCGCGCTCTGCTTCCGTCATCGCCGCCAGGTCGGCAACATGCCGCACCGGCAGAATCATCACCTCGAAGGGCCACACCGCCCAGAAAGGAACCAGCGCCACAAAGCTGGAGTTGGCCATCACGATTCGCTCGCCACGTTCCGTCTCCATCTCGCGATACGCGCAGAGCAGGCAGCAGCCGTGCTTGTCCAGGTATTCCTTCTGCGCGGCCTGCTCCACCAGCGGCTCGTTCGGAACCGAGCGGCTGGCCCAGATCTGCCCGTGCGGATGAGGATTGCTCGCCCCCATCATCGCGCCGCGATTCTCGAAGACCTGAACGTACTGAATATCCTCTCGCGCGCCCAGTTCCTGCGTCTGTGCATCCCAAAGGTCCACCACCTTGCGGATGTCGGCGACCTCCATGCGGGCCAGCGTGAGATCGTGCCTCGGCGAAAAGCACAGCACCCGGCAGACACCGCTCTCCCCCTCGGCCACCAGCAGCCCCTTCTCCTCCTCGTCCGAGGAGAAGAGTGGAGCATCCGGCTTCAGCGCCGCGAAGTCGTTCTCAAAGACGTAAGTGCTGGTGTAGTTGTCCGTCCGCTGCCCGCCCGCGCGCATATTTCCCGGGCAGAGATAGCACTCCGGATCGTACTTCAAAGCCGCAGGCTGAGCAGGTTTCTCCATCTGGCCCTGCCACGGACGCTGCGTCCTGTGCGGCGACACCAGCACCCACTCACGTTTCAGCGGGTTGAACCGTCGATGAGGATTCTGTTGCGCCAACGGGTTCAAGCGGCACCACCTTTCTCAGCCAGGGCAAGCGCGCCGTCCGCCGGCTCGCATACAAAACAATCGGCCTCGATGCCCGTGGCCTGCGCGTACTCGCGGCGAACCGCAGAGACAAACTCCTCTGCCGCCGATACATTCACCACGTTCACGGTGCAGCCGCCAAAGCCGCCTCCCGTGATTCTGGCGCCCACGCAGCCCGGCTGTCGCAGAGCAATCGAGACCAGCGTGTCGACCTCCTCGCAGCTTGCTGCAAAGTCATCACGGAAGCTCTTGTGGGCCTCCACCATCAGCTCGCCGAAGCGGTTCATATCATCTGCCAGCAGAGTCTCGCGGGCCTGCAGAACGCGTGCATTTTCGGTGATGATGTGCCTGCACCGCGCAAAGCTCTCGGGCGTCATCTTCTCCCGACAGGCCTCCAGGTCAGCAAGCGTCGCATCGCGCAGCAGAGCGATCCCTCGCTCCTGCTGCAGCACTGCCTGACCAGCTTCAACTTCGTCGCGGCGGTTGCCATACTCGCCCGTCGCAACCGCATGCTTCACCATGGAGTTCGCGATTACAACCCGCACATCGCCCGGCAGCGGCAGAAGATCGAATTTCAACGAGCGCGTATCCAGCATCATCGCGCGATGCGCGACTGCTCCGGCCACGACAAACTGGTCCATGATTCCGCTCTTGGCCCCGACATACTCGTTCTCTGCCCGCCGACATAAGGTCGCGAGCTTCTCGAGCGGAAGATGTTCGTCAGCCATCGCCTGTATTGCCATCGCCACGGCAACCTCAATCGAGGCCGAGGAGCTCAATCCCGCGCCCAGCGGAACGTCGCCTGCGAGGGTCATGTTGAAGCCGCCAAACTCGACCCCCTCTTTGCGCAGGCTCCACGCAACCCCAGCCGGATAGTCGCTCCAATGGCCGCGTCGGCCGCCCTCGAGGCTCGGAATCTCGATGAAGGTCTCCTGCTCGTAGTTTTCGGAGTAGAACATGAGGCGCTCGTCTTCCCGTGGACTGATGACAGCCACGGTATGGAAGTCGATCGCCATCGGCATCACCAGGCCGCCGGTGTAATCGGTATGTTCTCCAATCAGGTTGACCCGGGCGGGAGCTCGGAACAATCTTCCCCGCTGTCCAAAACGGTCTTCATGGGCGAGCTGTGCTGCCTCGTTCGTCACCTTCATTCACTGCACCGCAAAAAGGAATTCAGAGATTGCAAACCTCTCCCATCCTACCTTCTGTGGGCCAGCAGCGGCCTCCAGGTTTTCCGAAGGAGGACAAGTCTCACTCCTCTCGGAGCACCTCAAGCGGTTTTTGCCCCAGGACACGAAAACTTGCCGCCCATCCCGTCGCAACCGTCGCCAGCGCAGTCGCGATGAGAGCCAGTGCGTCCCAGATCCATGGAAGATGGAACGGGATCGACATCCGACCGAGAAGGACGCGAGCCACGATATTGGCGAAGGTGACGCCGACGATGCCCGCCACCAGACCAAGCACGGCGAACTCGATCGAGAAGACGGTGGCGATCCGGACGCGCGTGGCTCCGAGTGTCTTGAGCACGACCACCTCGCGAACACGGCGATAGCGCGTGCCGGCGACGGCGCTGGCGAGGATTACGATTCCCGCAAAGACACTGAACGCGGCCAGAAACTGAATAACGTAGGTGATCTGGATGACGACCGAGCGAACGGTTTCGAGGGCCTGTGCAACGTTGATGACCGTAACCGTCGGAAAGGACCTGTAGAGGGCACGTTGCAGCTCACCGACCCGGCTGGGATCGGAGTGTACGCCGCCGTACCAGACCACAGGGAGCCCATTGAGAACCTTGGGCGGCAGAATGAACTCCGCCCGGGAGAAGGTATGCTGGCCATCGGATTTGATAAGCGCAACAACAGTCGCAACGATCTCCGAGTCCTGTGCGGCGAAGGTGACCTTTGAGCCGACATGCACTCCAAGCCGCTCAGCCTGGCGCTGAGCAATCGCGACCTCAGGCTTCGCCTCCTGAGCAGACCACCACGCTCCTTCCGTTATGGTCGTTCCTTCCGGCGGTGCAGTAAACGAGGTCAACGAGATCGAGCGCAGCATCCTCCTGGGGAAGTTCTTCAGGGTCGCCCGCGTAGCCGGGACTCCATCGATCGCGACGATACGGGAAGAGACGATGGGCAGCAGCTCAGGGGCTGCGGTGACGCTGGGCTGCAACTTCAACAATTTTTCGACGCCAGCGATCTCTTTGCTGGTGATGTCGATCAGAAACACGTTAGGCAGATTGGGCGCACTCGAAAGATGAAGCTCATGAACGACCGCCTTCTGGATGAGAAAGACGGACAGGATCTGCATGACACCGAGCCCTACGGCCGCAAGCAACGCAGCAGAAGGATTGCCGGGACGATACAGATTGGCGAGCCCATGGCGTACTGCCGATGGCAATCGTAGCCGCGTTTTAGCAAGGAAGCGTCGCAACCCGGCAAGCAGCAACGCACAGGCGGCGAGAAGGACAGCAAGCACAGTGACCAGTCCCACCGAGAAGACTTTCCCAACGGTGGCGGAATCTGACAGTGTCGTCGCAATGGCCGCGAGCCCCGTCAGGATCAATACGATGGCGGCAATCTGCGAGAGATTATCCTTCAGCTTCTTGCGCAATGCGGTCAGGAAAGGGTCTGCGCTCTCATCCACGGCACGTCGGAGGATCAGGATGGGACGCACGGAGCGGATATCCAGAAGTGGCGGCAGGGTAAACAGGAGTGTCGTCAGGATCCCCGCTCCCAAGCCCGTCAGCACCGTTCGCAATTGCAGATGCACGGCGGTTGGAACGCCAAGGAGCCTGCCCAGAAAGTAGGGGAAGGCCATCTGCACCAGTGCACCGCAGACCACGCCCAGGATTCCGCCGATAAGGCCGAGCAAGAGCGTCTGTAGAAGGTAGATGCGGATGATCTCAGTGGAACCGGCACCCAATGACTTCATAATCGCGATGGTGTCGAGGCGCTGTTCCAGATGAGCCCGCATTGCCATCGCGACCCCGACGGCACCCAGCACCAGCGCAACCAGGCTCATCAGCGACAGCAGGCTGGTGGCACGATCGAGTCCCTGGGTAAGCGCGGGATTGGTCTCGCGGTAGTCGATCACCTGGGACTCGGGCAGCAGCTTCTCCAGCCGTTCCTTCAGGTTGGCGACGGCTTTCTCCGAAATGGGCGTTCCGTCCTTCGGCTTGGGTACCTTGAAGAGATATCTCTGGCCGGCATGGCTACCGGGTGCGAGCAGGCCGCTTGCATCGAGTCCCTCACGCGAGATAAAAACTCGCGGACCCGCGGCGAAGTTTCCGGAGAGACGATCGGGCTCGTTGACGACGACAGCCGCGATGCGGAAGATGCGATTCCCGATCTTGAGAGAATCACCCAGGTTGAGATGGAGCCGCACCAACAGGTCGTCGGCAACCACAACCGTGTCGTTTTTCAGTACGTCGCGAAGACTCCCGGCTGGCTGAAGTTGCACCTCTCCATAGAAGGGATAGAGAGTGGGATCCACCGCCTTAAGCGAGACCAGCAGAGGATCCAAGGTCCGGGCCGAACTGGCCATCGAAAGCATCTCGGTCACCGGCGTCATCTCGACGGACTCCGCGGCGATGGCATCCAGACCCTTCTGCTCCTCAGGAGTAGGCTGCTGAAACATGCGTGCAGAGAGATCCGCAGCCATGATGGAGCGTGCGCGATCGAGCAGTGCCGCACGGAACGAAGAGGAGAAGCCGCGAACGCCTGTAAGCGCGGCTACGCCGATCGCTACCGAGAGGACAACGAAGAAGAATTTGCCGCGGGAGAAGCGCAGCTCGCGGCTTGCGATCTTGACTGCGGAACGAAGTGAAAGCGAAGCCATGGCTACTCTGCCACCGTGAAGGAGACTGGCTCCTGAACTGCATCGGAGATGACCGCTCCATCCCGAAGCACGATGCGACGGTCCGCGTAGCCTGCCAGAACCGGATCGTGCGTCACCAGGACGAGTGTTGTCCCCAGCGTGCGGTTGAGGTGCAGGAGTAACTCGAGCACGTGAGCTCCGTTGGTCGTGTCCAGATTGCCGGTGGGCTCGTCTGCGAGAACGATGGGGGGCCGAAGGATAAAGGCACGGGCGAGAGCTACCCTCTGCTGCTCTCCTCCGGACAACTGGACCGGGTAGTGGTCGAGACGGTCACTCAGACCGACGCTGGCCAGGAGTTCGCGGGCTCGCTGTAGTCCCTCGTGGCCACTGGCGTCCTCTGCATTCAGTTCATACGGAAGGAGCACGTTTTCAAGAGCGGTGAGCGTAGGAACAAGCTGGTAGGACTGGAAGACAAATCCTACGGTCTTGCCACGAACCTTTGCGAGCTTGTCCTCAGGAAGGTAGGAGATAGCTGTTCCGTTCAGTCTTACCTCTCCCGAACTGGGAGTATCCAACCCCGCGAGGAGACCCAGCAGCGTCGATTTGCCGCTGCCCGACGATCCCATGATGGCGACAAACTGTCCGTGCGGCACGGTGAAGCTGATGCCCTTGAGAATATCGACCGTCCGGGGCCCGTTGCGAATCGACTTGCGAAGATCTTTGACCGCGATCATGGTGGATGCTTCCGTCACTCTGTGCTCCCTCGGCTGAGTACGACCTTCTTTGATAGATTCGTAGCAATGCAGCGCGTCGCAATTGTTCCTATACTAGCGGCTCTGATGTTCTGCCTCGTGGGTTGCCGTTCCAGCCAACCCGGCTCGACAGCAGGCCCGATCGACCAGACAGCCGAACAGTCCGTCCCAGCCGCGACCATGACCCAGCCGGCCGAACCTGCGCTCGACGATGATCCACGCCCCCGGATCGTTTGCTTCGGAGACAGCCTCACTGCGGGCTACGGGACCGATCCCGGCGAGGCTTACCCGGACTTTTTGCAGAAGATGCTGGATCAAGAGGGATACAGCTACCGCGTGGTCAACGCCGGGGTCAGCGGCAATACGACAAAGGACGGCATTGAGCGTCTGGACCGCGTGATCGCGCTAAAACCAGCTCTTGTCGTCGTTGAGTTCGGCGGCAACGACGGTTTGCGTGGTCTGCGCGTCGCCGATACACGCGCCAATCTGGACAAGATCGTCTCGCGCCTGACAGCCAGCGGCACACGCGTGGTTCTGGCTGGTATCACTTTACCGCCGGACTACGGTCCAGACTACATTCGCCAGTTCAATGAGACTTACAGTCTGCTGGCGAAGAAGTACCACGTTCCCATGCTTCCCTTTCTGCTGAAGGGAGTGTTCGGCGTGAACGGGATGATGCAGGCGGACCGAACTCACGCGACGGCAGCAGGCAACAAGATCGTTGCGGAGAACGTGCGTGAGCTGATTGAACCTTTGCTAAAGAAGCAACCCGCTACCCCAGAACAACAATAGGTTGAATGAGCGTACCTGCAACTCGCCTGCCTATTGCCAGCAGATCGGTCGGGCTGGTAAAGATCTTTACCAGGGGAGCCTGCGAGAAATCGGGAACATTGACCTGAACCCCGTTTCTCAGCTTGCCAGCCGTCTGTTCGTCGATGGTGACGCTAGGAAGCTCCGGGAGCAGCGTCCGCGGATGAGGAAGGAGCGCTTTGAGCTCCTCGAGAGAGAGCGTTTTCAGCTGCTCTATCGAGATGGTCTGATCGAGCGTGAAAGCTCCGGCGACCGTCCTCCGCAACATACAGAGATGCGCCCCACACCCCGCCATCTGGCCGAGTTCATGCGCGACGGAGCGAACATAGCTTCCAGCAGAGACGCAGATGGTAAACGCCGCCTCTTCTGCTGCCAGTGAAAGCAACTGGAAATCGTGGATGGTGATACGTGCAGGTTTGACCGGAACCGCGGCA
The DNA here is from genome assembly GCF_036877565.1 of Edaphobacter sp. HDX4. Lineage (NCBI taxonomy): Bacteria > Pseudomonadati > Acidobacteriota > Terriglobia > Terriglobales > Acidobacteriaceae > Edaphobacter > Edaphobacter sp. HDX4. The sequence continues at coordinate 36,282 of NZ_JAEDXW010000013.1, read as the reverse complement.
CCGGCGCGAGCAAGCTTATGCGCCGGAACCCCCTGGATCTTCTTTGCCGAATAGATCGGAGGTATCTGGTCGATCTCTCCGTGAAGAGTCTCAGCCAGCTTACGCAGCTGCTCGAGCTCCATCGTCAGAGGCTTTGGCTCCGAAGTAGCTTCTCCTTCGGCGTCAAAGGTGTCGGTGGAGTAGCCGAAACGTATACAGCCTTCGTAGGACTTCTGAGACTGCCCGAAGAACTGCGCCAGGCGCGTGTACTTGCCAAGCAGAAGAGGGAGAACTCCGGTCGCCATCGGGTCCAGGGTCCCGAGATGCCCGATCGAGCGCTCGCCGGTCGCCCTCCGAACGATTGCAACGACATCATGGGAGGTCATGCCGGCTGGCTTATCAATCAGTAAAAGTCCGTTCATTCCATCGCCTAGTCTACCGGCTGCACTGCAAGGTGTGACCCGCGATCCCGGATCGCCACGGTACTTTGGTACGTGCAGACGCTAGTAGCTGCTGCCGCTCCTTCGCACTAGTGAAAGGAACTCATTGCGAGTCTGCAGCTGCGTCTTGAAGACACCAAGCATCGCGGAGGTAACCGTCGATGAGTGCTGCTTTTCGACTCCGCGCATCATCATGCAGAGGTGCTGCGCTTCGAGAATGACCGCCACACCCTGGGGATGAATGGCTTCCGTGATTGCCTCTCCGATCTGGCGTGTAAGACGTTCCTGCACCTGAAGCCGACGTGCAAAGACATCGACCAGCCGCGGAATCTTGCTGAGCCCGATCACCTTTCCATTGGGCACATAAGCCACGTGAGCCTTGCCAAAGAACGGCAGGAGGTGATGCTCGCACATGGAAAAGAACTCGACATCCTTGACGATGACCATCTCGTCGTAATCCACATCGAACAGCGCAGCATGCAGGACATCGCTGACGTCCATCTTGTACCCGCGCGTAAGGAAGGCCATCGCCTTCTCCATCCGTTCCGGGGTGCGGATAAGGCCATCGCGAGTAGGATCCTCTCCTATGCGGGTAAGCATCTCGCGGTACAGATCCTGTGTCGAAAATTCAGACAGGGAGGGTTTTTCCAAAGTGATTTCAGTCGTGGCCATGTCCGGGCCTTTCTTAGTGGATTCCTATGGCGGGCAGTGCACCGCCTGCATAATCGAAGGAGTTGTTGCTGGTCTCTTCGATATGAATGCGCTCCAGGTGAGCGCCGGAAAATCTCGCAAAGATCTTATGAATCTCTATGGATAGATTCTCCGTGGTCGAGACAAGATTCTCAAAACAATCAAGTTCATTCAAATTCGTGTGATCGAACCGGTCCAGCAGGTTCTCCCGTGCAAACGCATCCAGATCGGCAAGATTGCAGACCATGCCTGTTAGCGGATCGACCATTCCGCTCAGCGTGACCTCAACAGTGTAGTTATGGCCATGCCCATAAGGGTTGTTGCACTTACCATAGACCTCACGGTTCCGGGCGTCATCATAGACACCGCTGTTCAGCCGGTGCGAGGCGCTGAAGTGATACCGGCGACCGAGGTAAGCCTTCATGCCTCCTCCCCGTAAAATTCGGCGAAGAGATCCGGCATCTCATAAACACGCACCCGGTGCATCCGGGCGTTGGGGATCTTGCCGGAGAGCCGTTTCCAGATTGCGATAGCGATGTTTTCTGTGGTCGGAACATTGGACCGGAACTCCGGAACCTCGAAATTGAGGTGACGATGGTCGTAGACCCGGATCACCTCGTCTTCCAGAATGTCCTTTAGCTGCTTGAGATCGACTACGAAACCCGAGACCGGGTCCACCTCACCTGCAACCGTGACCTCAATGGTGTAGTTATGGCCATGCCCGTTGCGATTCGCGCACTTGCCGAAGACCTTGTAGTTCTCTTCTTCGGTCCAGTCCTCGATCCAGTAGAAGTGGGCAGAGGAAAACTCTGCCTTACGTGTAAGAAAGATCATCTTGCCTCGTCTCTAGTTTAGCGCGGCAGCAGTGACGGTGACTCTGGATCCTGCACCTCAAGTGTCATAGCTTCGTCCCTTCCAGATCACCGAACCCCGGACCCGGTGATGAACGGTACTGCGGATCAGAAGAAAAACGAAGAGCGGCACTCCCAAGGTCGAAAGTAAAACGTCAGGCAATGGGAAGTTCGAGCGTGCCACCCGGGTGTAAAAGCGCCATAAGCCTCTCGCCCACAACAGCATAAGGGCCCAGCGTTGCCAGCTGACCAGCCAAGGAATTTCCACGGCCAGAAAAGGTAACCCAAAGTAGAGAACCAGATCGAGGACGCGCCACGCCGCCAGATACATCGGTCGGGGAAACAGCACAGCCAGGTTCTTGGTCCAGCCCTCGATCATGTCCCCGGTCGTCCGATACATCTGCGTCGAAAGCGCCTCGGGGGCATAGCGGAAGCGGATCGTCCGGCCGCTCCCTTTTACGGTACGTGCAAGCGCTACGTCTTCGAGTACGTCCGAAGCAACGGTACGATGCCCTCCCACAGCAAAGTAGGTGTCGCGCTCGATCAGCAGGAACTGGCCATTGGCCGCGGCAATGGTGTGATCCGGATCGTTGACCTCCGCCATGCGATAGACGCTTGCAAGCTCAGAGAACACCAGCGGCATGACCGTCCGTTGCCAAAAACCCCGAACGATCTGACGGGGAGAGTAGGACAGAAGCACGGCATGGTGACGCTCCGCCTCGCAGAGGGAGCGAGACAGGTCGTCAGGAAGGTGGATAGTATCGGCATCCGTGAACAACAGCCAGCGACCACGCGCGACCTGAGCCCCGGCCCAGCAGGCGTTGTTCTTTCCCGTAAACCTGCCGTGTTCGGACGCAGTGAAGGCAGGAGCATCCATGACGGAGATACCCTCATATCCCTTGGCGATGGAAGCCGCTATCGCTGCGGTACGGTCGCTGGAGTAATCATTGACAACGATCAATTCCCACTGGCGGCCAAGCTCAAAGCCGGGGGCCGACTGCTGGACCAGCGAGTTGAGGCAAGTGCCGAGGGATGCTTCTTCGTTCCGGGCCGGAACGATGACCGAAAGCTCGGGTCCGTCCGCGGCGCTTTGCTGACCGGCATTCTCTGTCACAACTTCGTATTATAGAAAGGTGAAGAATCGCATCTGGAAGATATGGACCGCCTTCGCTTTAGTGATGCCGCTTATAGCGGGTTGTGACCGTGGACAGCATCCTGAACGGGTGAATCGGGTTGCGCCTCAATTTTCCATCAGTGATGGGTCGAACTCCGCCGATCTCTCCAAGCTGCGCGGCAAAGTCGTGCTGCTGAACTTCTGGGCATCCTGGTGCCCACCCTGCATCGAAGAGCTCCCCACTCTGATGGAGCTCCAACGGCGCATGCCCGACGTGGTCGTCCTCGCCATCAGCATCGACGACGACCCGGAAAAGTATCAGCGCTTCCTCACAAAAAATCATGTCAACCTGCTTAGCATCCGCGATCCTTCCCAGAGGATTGAGACCATGTACGGGACCGTGCAGATTCCGGAGACCTATGTCATCGACCGGCAAGGCATGCTCCGCCGTAAATTCGTCTCCGCCCAGAACTGGACGAGCCCCGAGATCATGGACTACCTGGCCAAGTTATAAAGCGTTAGCGCGAGGACCGGATGTGTAACGCCTCTCGGATGTCATATGCTCTCATCCCCGCACGATGCGCCGCCTCCAGACCTTCGTTCGAGTCCTCAAAGACGATCACGCGCTCTGGGCTTACGCGCATGCGGTGAGCCGCCTCCAGATAAACATCCGGGGCGGGCTTTGCATGTTCGACATCTCCGGCAGTAACGATGGTGTAAAAGAGCGGACGCAGGCGTGTCGCGATCAACGTGGCCTCCACATTTTTCCTTACACCATTGGAGGCCACTGCCAGCGGGACAGTACCAAACCAGTGGCGAGCTACGTCCGTCACCACCTCTATCTCCTGGATGAGGTGGAGATTTGCCAGAAAGACTTCATTGACCTTCTGATAGAAGTCTTCTCGAGCCAGGGACTCGACTTTGAAATCTGCCTCATACGCATCAAGAAGATCATCGGGGCCCAGACCGTGACGTGAACTGTACCACTCCTGCTCCATCTTCAGGCCATGATGTGAAAGCGCCGCCTGTATGGAGTACAGATGAGCGCCAGCACTGTCCACGAGGGTCCCGTCGCAGTCAAACACCAGCGCATCGAACGTTCCTTTTTCCAGTTCGAAGAACATTTGATAACGATTCTACCGGTCCGAGCTTAGACCAGAGCCTTAGACGGGATCATCTGGCGCAATTCACGGACGATTAATTGCCAATGCGTGACGAAACGGACGCAACCACAGGTCGCGTCCGCTTGAGTAAAGGATTTTAGAGAAGGTCTATTGATTGACGCCGCTGGCAAGGAATCCGCCATCGACGACCAGAATCTCGCCGGTAACGAAGGTTGAGGCATCGCTTGCCAGGAAGATAGCCGAGCCAACCAGCTCTTCCGTCTTGCCGAAGCGGCCCATCGGCGTGCGCATCAGCAGCTCTTTGCCGCGATCGCTCTCGTCCAGCAGCTTCTGATTGAGAGCTGTGCGGAAGACTCCGGGAGCTATGGCATTTACGGTGACTCCGCTGGAGCTCCACTCTACGGCGAGCGATTTGGTCAATGCGCCCACTGCGGCCTTGCTGGCAGCGTAAGCGGTCACTTCTTTCAGCGATACGAAGGTATTCAGCGAGGCGATATTGATGATGCGTCCATATCCCCGCTCGAGCATGTGGCGACCAAAGATCTGGCAGGCGCGCAGCGTGCCGGTGACGTTGGTATCCATAATGTCGTTCCATGTCTCTTCCGAGACCGTCAGCGTCGGTTCGCGCTTGATCTTGCCGGCGGAATTGATGAGGATGTCAACCTTACCGAACTCCTTCAGCGTTCCCGCAAGCAGTGCCTCCAGTGAAGCTCGATCGCCCACGTCCGAGGCCAGGCGAAGAGTGCGGCGTCCCTTGGACTCGATCGCCCGTGCAGCGTCGTCGACCTGCTCGGCTCGGCGGGAAGTTGCAACCACGTCAGCTCCGGACTCCGCCAGGCCGATGGCCATCGCCAGGCCGATCCCTGAAGTCCCGCCAACAACGACCGCCGTCTTCCCGGTCAGATCAAACAAAGGGTGCGCCATTAATCTCTTCCTCTCATGCTTCTCTTTTATTTTGGAGCTTTCACTGTTGTCGGAATCTTCTGCAGAATGTTGTCGACGACCTCTTCAGGGCTTCGATCATTCACTATACGCAAAGCGTCGAACGGAGGCTCCAGTGTATTGAACTGGCTTTCCAGCAGCTTCGGGTTCATGAACTCATGGTGGCGCGCGGCAAGCCGCTCAGAGATCAACTCAGGCGATCCGTCGAGCCAGACGAAGTTGATCGACCCCTTTGGGAGGTCAGCCGAAAGAGTCTCACGATACTTCTGCTTCAACGCAGAACAGGCAAGAATCCCGCTCTTCCCTTCCTCATACCACCCGCGCATGAGGCGATTCAGGATAAGGAGCCAGGGCTCCCGATCGTCGTCATCGAGGGGGTGTCCCGCTGCCATCTTTGCTTTGTTCGCAGCGGGATGATAGTCGTCGGCGTCCGCGAAGATGGCTCCGGTTCGTTCAGCGAGAAGTTCGCCAATCGTTGTCTTGCCAGACCCGCTCACACCCATCAATACAACAATCATTCGCTCCAGACATCCTTTCCCGGACTGATTTCTGAGGATATCGCCTCGGTGAGGTTTCGGTCTCTCCTATCCGAGGAAGACCGGGCGAATGTGTCGATCGAAGAGATTCGTCGTCACGTTTCTTGCTACGCTTTCCTCATTGGCCTCAAGCGCCTTCAGGTAGCGATCACCCATCTTTGCGGCTACCTTGAAGCCGACGTGAAGAAGCTGGCGGAGGCTGGCGTTGTAAGCCGGATTGCTCTGGTCATGACGCAGAGCGGAGACGAACTGCTCGCTCGTCCACCCGTTGACCTCTTCGGGAGAGGGGAGCTTCGCCGAATCGATATCGATCACCGTAGCGTAAGGCGCGCAGAGTTCTTCGCTGTGTCCGAACGCCTCGCGATAGACCTCTTTTGCAATCTCGAGGCCTTGGCCCCCCGCCTCCGCAAGACCGATGATCTCTTCCAGCCATGTCGTTCCCGCGGTCTTCAGGTGTACACCGGCCCCCGTGCTGGTGACGGCTTCGTGAATCGACTTGTAGATGGAAAACTTATCCGAACCGGAGTGAACGCTCAGCTTCAGGTTGGAAGGAAGCCCGTACTTCCGCACTGCAAAGGCGATTGCAGCGATATCCTCGCGGAACTCGCGGGCAAATTGAGCGACATCGCCAACGTAATCGACACCCTTGTTGAAGCGGCCTGTGAACTTTGGCGCAATCGTCTGGATGGGGATCTTCTCATCGGCGATGGCAGCGAGAATGATCAGAAGCTCAACCGGCGTCTGCGGCGAATCCGTCTCATCCATGGAGACTTCGGGAATGAAGTTGCCCTCGCCCTTCTTCTCGACTAGATGGCGATAGATCTTTCCGGCGTCCTGCACGGCTGCAAGAAACTTGTTGGCAACGGACGTCACAAACGCCTCATCGGTATGGAACGGCTCGGCGATACCGGGAATAGACACAGTACCGATGAGCTCCGGGTGGCGCGAGACAAATGCCTTTACATCCGCCACATCAGCCGGCTTGCCGATCATCTCGGCGACATCGAGCGTGAAGAAATCACACGGCGCGAGGAAGCGCTCTACCGTCGACCGCTTGATGTGGTCCGCATCTAGATAGTATGGCGCGGTCCAGCCCAGCTCCTTGACGGCTACATCTGCGGCCTGACGGGTCTGCGAGGGTTCACTGCCGATGATGTTGTGCTCCCGATTGGACTTGTTCCAGACAGGAACGACCTCCAGTCCGGCGTCCTTCGCCTTGATGCATGCAGCAAGCTGCGCCTTTGCCTGATGGGCGAAGCGATCACCCACCCCTATCGAAAACCTCGGAAGCTGTTTCATCTGCTCAAATCACCAATCGTCGGGGATAGTGGTCCAACCAATCATAGCCCCATCTTCTCGCCAGAGGCAAACCGGGAAAAAGTTTAATATGTGTGATTTTCGAAGTCCCGTTCTCCCCCCTCGAAACCGATTCGCATCTAACCCGGCAAAGGGTCGACCATCTCACGCTGGATGGCGGCTTTGCATCTCCCGGGCCCGTTAGAAAACAAACCTCCGCGAAAGGGATCACTTCCATGATTCTGTACCGTTCTTGTCTTTTGGCCATCGCTACCACCCTCGCACTCTTTTCGCCCGCTGCACGTGCAGACAGCTTCGACTTCTCCGTAAGTGGCAGCGCCGGCGGATTTAGTGGCTCAGGCGTTCTTACGACCTCTCTCAATGGATCTGGCGATTATCTGATCACAGGAATCACTGGCAGCGGCGTCACTGGCATCCTTGCTCCCGGAACCTTCCACGGCAACGATAACCTGCTATTTCCCTCAAGCGATCCCTTCGTTGACGCGAGTGGATTCAGCTTCAGCGCTGCAAATGGACCCGATCGCTTCAATGTGAACATCTTCAACGACGGTACTGGCTACTTCGCCTTCTTCGAAGATGAGGACGCTTTCACCGGGACACTTCCCGTCTCCCTGCAGGTCTCCCCTGCCGCCTCGGCTGTACCCGAGCCTTCAACGCTCCTTCTGCTCGGAACTGGCATGTTGGGCGCAGTCGGATCTCTTCGCAGGAAAATCTTTGTGAGTCAGCCTGCGCAACAGGCGTGAGGCAGGAAAGGGAAGACAGCGTCCTCCCTTTCCATCGATTCCATGCCAGCTGATCACTTATTTAACTCAATCGACGAATCGCCCTCTGTACGCCCACAGACCGAGACCGGGATTCGAAATATAGAAGATCTCTTCGCCGTCGACCATGTTCCAGCCGTCCTTCAGAACGTCTGGATTGTATTTGGCCGTCATCGCGGCAAGATCGCCGTATTCGAAGTGCACACTCTCAATCTCTTCTTTGCTGAGGTGGCCGGGACAGTACCGAATGGTGAAACGTCCCTCAGCTGATCCGTGGATCAGGTGAGCCGCAGCGCTGAGGTTACCGGCCAGCGCGGCATCTTCTTTCACCATCTCCAGCGTTCGCGGCGTACCGCAATAGCCGTAGCGCCGAATCAGCTTGTCGATAGCTGCGTCCTCGCCAAATTCGTGAACGCCCGGAGCAAGCACGATCAGCTCCGCTCCATCGGCCAGCGCCATGCGAGTGCGATAGACACTCTTGTTACCCAGCCACGTGCTGCGGAACTCATGCGGGTCGAGGAACACCACGGCCTTCTTGATCTCGCGATCCAGCATTTGAAAATTGACCTTTAGAGACAATGCCGCAGCTTTCTCAAAGCACTCCGCGTCGTCGCCGATAAAGAGTCCACGAACCACCAGCTTGCCTTCAGCGTTCTTGCCGACCACCGTCTGCACATAAACGATCGGGAGATTGCGGGCAAAGTTATCGCTGGCATAGTTCAGAACGCGGCGAACCGGCGTATCCGCTCGCCCCATCATGCGTTCCATCCCGTAGACTGCGCCCAAAAAGTGGGAGCGGTGAATCCCGATCGAGCCACCCGTCCCCACAAAGATGTTCTTGTTGTAGTTGGCCATCCCCACCACTTCGTGCGGAACAACCTGGCCGATGGACAAAATCAGATCGTGACCGCCATCGCGTAGAAGCTTATTCACCTGCGCGGGCCACGGATAATCCACCTTCCCTTCGGAGACGTCGTAGAGAAACGAGCCGGGGACCTCCCCCAGAGTGACCACGTCGTTGCGCCAGTCGTGCACGCGAAAGAGCTGACTTGGGACCTTGCCATACATCGTGGCGATCTCGGAATCTGTCATCGCCTTATGTGTGCCGAGCGCCGGAAGGACATCCCTCAGGCGATCACCGTAGTACTGCCAGGCGAGCTCGGTGAGCACACCGGCCTGGGAGTGAAAGCGCGTAAAATCCGGGGGCACAGCAAGCACTCTGTTCCTGCTGCCGATTGCATCCAAAGCGGAGAAGAGGGCGTTGCGAAGGTCGTCGGCCGACATCTCAGTGGTCGCGCTGCCGGCGGAAAAATAAAGGCTCATGAGAGTTCATCTTACGCCGACCGGTCACATGGTAAAACCAATTTGCAGCAGGAGCAGAGACGATGAATGATAAGGATCTTCAGCTTACCGTTCCCGACGGAAGTGTGGATGCAGTGCTGTTTACCCCGGATGACGGCAAGCCGCTCCCAGGAATACTCTTCATCCCCGACATCGGAAGCATCCGCGACACCATGCGTCAGATGGCTCGCCGGCTTGCCGGTGAGGGATACACCATCCTCATGCCGAATCCGTTCTATCGGACCAGCAGGCCCCCGGTATTTTCATTCCCCCGTAAACCCGGAGATCCGGCGGTGGCGAAGCGAATGGGCGAGCTCATCGCGCCATTGACTCCTTCAGGCCTTGAAGAGGATCTCGCGGTCTATCTCGACACCCTTGCCTCGCAGCCGACCACAGCGAAGGGAAAGATCGGTGCCATTGGATTCTGCATCGGCGGAGGAATCGCACTGCGTGCTGCAGCGGTTCGGCCCGACCTTGTCGGTGCAGTCGCCTCCTTCCACGGAGGAGGACTCTACAAGGGCGATGACCCTGCAAGCCCCCATCTCGTACTTCCGCGAGTCAAGGCGCGGCTCTACTTCGGTCATGCCACGGAAGACAAGAGCATGGATGCCGACGCGATCGCCCACTTCCAAGAGGCTCTTCGCGCCTGGGGCGGAAGCTTCGAAAGCGAGGTTTACGAGGGGGCGCATCATGGATGGACCGTACCGGATAGCCCTGCCTACAATCAGCCGCAGGCGGAACGGGCCTATTCCAAACTGACAGCACTGTTGCGTGAAAGCCTCAGCTGACGTTGTTCGACGGTCTTGCGCTTAGGGATAAAGCAGGATGGCCAGGTTATACGCGGTGAAGGGTCCGCTGTTGTCCCTGCAGGCTCCTACGACAGCCTGCCGGTACTTCCCGGACCGGATGCGGCTCTCCAACTGCGCCGGAATCTCGTCGAGTCGGTCGGCGGTATAGCGCATGATGTACCAGGGCTTATGGGCCCCGGGGAAACCCTGATCCATCGCACATGCCAGGCGTGCCTGCGCAATGGTGGAGGTCGATATGCTCGGGCCGACCTCCAGCCCCTTCTGGGAGAGCACCTGGGTTATGGCTTCTTCCTGCTGATCGAAACTCACCGTGTCCACCGTCGCAGCGAAGTCTTCAACGGCATAAAACTGGCCTCCGCGAGCTACGACTGCGATGCCCATCACGTTCACCTCGGGATCCAGCAGGTTCTTCCGGTGACCGCTTGATTGCATCCACAGTTCATGAAACATAGACGCACTCGGGGCCTCGCCGACATTCTCTGAGATCAGCGAAAAGCGTGCTCCGGCCGCAGCACCCCGGCGAGAGAGATCTGGCTCTCCGGGAAACTGGTGCGATATATCCGCGCGGGCGGCCATCTGGAGCGCATGGTAGCGTGCGGCCTCCGAGAGTGAGGAGTCGAAACGAAGTGGAGCAATTCCGCGAGCCGTCCGCTCGCGATTAGCCGCCGCCAACAGACTCTGCCCAACATTGAAAACTGTGTGGGGCACAGAGGTCGGAATCGAGGCTGCGTTCGCCCAACCTGTGATCGGCAGGAGTGTACACAGCGAAAGCGCTATCGAGGAGAACAGGCTTTGGATCGCTCTGCCACCGGCTGTGCGGTTCCGCATGCGGTCGAAAGCATCTTGAGGCTTCTCCCGTGTTGGAGAGATCTGTACCATCTGCCAGGCTTCCTGTCGTGTAGGCCCTTCAGAGGGAATTCATCGACCGGTATGCTCCAGATCTTAGATATCCAGGCAAACCGTCGTAATCCCACTTTCGGGGTACGCAAGAAACAAGGCAGACAAACATTTCAGGAACAGCAGGAGGAGCGTCCCTTTATAACAAGCCGAACAGAGCCCGGCACGTCTTTCAAGAAGCAGGTAACCGATCTTTCACCTGTTCCCAGGTCCGGCGAATTCCCTCTTCGAGATGGGTTGTATGATGCCAGCCCAGGGAGTGGAGTCGCCCGACGTCCATCAACTTCCGCGGAGTTCCATCAGGCTTCGTCGAGTCGAACTCGAGCTTGCCCTTGAAGCCCAGCACGCGGGCGACCGTCTCCGCCAGCTCACGGATGGTGACGTCTTCACCTGTGCCGATATTGATCAAGGGCGGATCCGTCTCCGTGAACAAGGTGTCGTAGCGCTCATCGTCCAGGTTCATCAGGAAGACGCAGGCCTCGGCCAGATCGTCGGAGTACAGCAACTCGCGCCGCGGTGTGCCGCTCCCCCACACCGTCACTGTGGGAGCATCCGTGCGGATGGCATCGGCGGTCTTGCGGATCAGCGCGGGAAGCACATGAGAGTTGGCAAGATCGTAGTTATCGCCGGGCCCATAGAGGTTGGTCGGCATGGCCGCCAGATATCGCGTTCCGTACTGGCGGTTATAGCTCCAGCACATCTCGATGCCGGCAATCTTCGCCAGGGCGTAGGGTCGATTGGTAGGCTCAAGCGGCCCTGTCAGAAGGCACGACTCCGGCATGGGCTGCGGAGCCATCTTGGGGTAGATACAGGAGGATCCCAGAAACAGGAGGCGCTTCACTCCATTGCGATAACTGGCGTCGATGATGTTGCTCTGCAGGATTAGGTTGTCGCGAATGAAGTCCGCCGGGTACGTGTTGTTGGCGAGGATGCCGCCGACCTTAGCTGCAGCCAGGAAGACGTACTCGGGCTTCTCTTCTGCAAAGAAGTTCTTTACCGCCTCAGTATCCAGCAGGTCGAGCTCGGCACGAGGACGCGTGATGACATTGGTGTAACCGAGACCCGTAAGCTCACGGTGAATGGCCGACCCTACCAGTCCGCGGTGTCCGGCGATAAAGATACGAGATTCTTTGTTCATCGTTTGCTTCTTTCTGTATTTCTTCTGCGAGCGCATCCCAATCAGACTGACGCCCTGCGAATTGCATGCAGGGCGTCTCCTGCTCAGTCGAGCCTAGGTCTCGCGTACGTTGTAGGCCTCAAAGCCGTGCAGACGAACCAACGCGTCACGCTGCGCCGCCTTCAGATCCGAAGCGATCATCTCATCCACCAGTTGATCGAAGCTGGTTCGCGGAACCCATCCCAGCTCCTGCTGCGCCTTGGATGGATCGCCGAGCAGCGTCTCGACTTCGGTCGGCCTGAAGTACCGCGAGTCAACTGCGACGACCAGCTTGCCGTCCCCATCGAACGCCTTCTCGTCGATCCCACTTCCCTGCCAGGTCAGGTCCAGCTCCAGCCGCTTTGCGCAACGCTGGATAAATTCGCGCACGCTGTACTGGTGGCCCGTCGCGATAACGAAGTCCTGCGGCTTGTCCTGCTGCAGCATCAGCCACTGCATCTCGACGTAGTCGCGTGCATGACCCCAATCGCGCTTCGCATCGAGATTGCCAAGAAACAAAGTCTCCTGCAGCCCAACCTTGATCCGCGACAATCCTCGCGTGATCTTTCGCGTCACGAAGGTCTCGCCGCGCAGAGGTGATTCGTGATTGAAGAGGATGCCATTGCAGGCGAAGATGTTATATGCCTCGCGGTAGTTCACGCAGATCCAGAAGGCATACATCTTCGCCACAGCATAAGGGGAGCGCGGATAGAACGGCGTCGTTTCGCGCTGCGGAATCTCCTGCACCAGGCCATACAACTCCGACGTGGAAGCCTGGTAGAACTTCGTCTTCTTTTCGAGACCTAAAATCCGGATCGCCTCCAGTAGCCGCAAGGGGCCAAGCGCGTCCGTATCCGCCGTGTACTCCGGCTGCTCGAAGGAGACCTGAACATGAGACTGCGCGCCCAGGTTGTAGATCTCGTCCGGCTGAACTTTCTGGACGATATGGATCAGCGATGAAGAGTCGGTGAGATCGCCGTAGTGAAGAATGAATTGCGGATTCGGCTGATGCGGATCTTCATAGATGTGATCGATGCGACTGGTATTGAACAAAGAGGAGCGGCGCTTGATGCCATGTACTTCGTAGCCTTTAGCGAGAAGAAACTGTGCGAGATATGCTCCGTCCTGGCCGGTAACTCCTGTAATCAGGGCTTTCTTCAAACCACTCTCCTTGTGATTGCTCTGCGGGTCTGCATCAGTTTAGCCGATCTCTGTAACCAGACCTTTTATATCTTTTTCGAATTGCTCAAGAACCTGCTGGCGTCCCAGGTGTTTCACTGCATAACGCCGTGCGTTGTCGCCTAACGCCGACCGAAGCGCTGCATCCTGCACCAGGCGATCGACTGCGCCGTGCAGCGCAGAAGGATCTTCAGCCGGAACCACCAGGCCACATGCCTGTCCGGCGGCGTCCCCACTCACGACCCGCGCTACCTGAGTTCCTTCGTCTGCCGTTGCGATGACCGGACGGCCGCTCGAGAGCATTCCGGTCAACTTGGAAGGCATCACCAGGTCGGCAGCCCCGGCGCGTTGGGGAAGCAGGTGGATATCCGCGGCGTTCAGCAGATCATTCAATCTCTCCAGCGGCTGCAACGGAAGCAGCGTCACGTTGGAGCGATCTCGAACGAGCATCTCCAAGGTCGGCCGGAACGCTCCGTCACCGCAGAAAACGAAATGGACCCGGGGATCGGACTCGAAGGAAGAGGCCAGCGGAGCCAATAGTTCTAGTCCCTGCTTTGCTCCCATATTGCCGGAGTAAAGCAGAACGATCTTACCTTCGAGGCCCAGTTCGCGACGGAATGTGTTGGGCCGGGAGGAATCCTGCGGAAAGACGGAACTAACATCCACCCAATTCGGAAAAAGGACCACCTGCTGGACCGGAACGCCTTTGGCTTCCGCTCGCTCAACCATCTTGTGGGAGATGCTCGAGACGCGAGTGAAAGCCTTTGTAAAGAAACTTTCGAGTCCCAGCGCAAAGGAGTGCACGGGGCCGTCTGCTGGCAACAGTCCCAGATCAAAGGCAGCGTCCACCTCGAAGTCCTGCACATGCAGCCACGACTCAGCTCCCGTCGCCCGCGCAACCAGAAGAGCCAAAGGAGCGCCGAAGAAGGTCGGCTCGACCGTGAAGACGATATCGGGGTTCCAGAAGCACTGACGCAGCATGACCGGAAGGCTTCCGATCATAAAAGAGAACAGATGCATCATCCGCTTAATTCCAGTCGGCTTTGTCGGAACATATAGCGGGGTGCGATAGACCAGCGGCTCTCCAGTGCGTCTTTCTGTCCGGTAGAATCTGCCGCGGTAGTCTTCGCGAATGCTCCAGGCGGGGTAGTAAGGCGGCGCGGTGACGACACGAACCTCGTGTCCGCGCGCGGCCAGCCAGGATGCCATCTCGCCGGTGTATTTTCCGATGCCGGTCAGCTCTGGGGAGTAATTGAGGCCGTAGATGAGGATTCGCACTGAAGGCAGTTTACCGAAGCGAATGTTCCACAAGATTACTTCTTGCCTCAGGGCGGCTGCGCCTTCATTCTGGAGGAGTGGAAGATTTGTTGAGCCGAATCCGTCAGCAGCCGCTGGCGGCGATTGGAGTCTGTCTTTTAGCGCTGTTTTTGTTCAGCGCGTTGTTTGCCCCGTGGCTGGCGCCACAGGATCCGGCTGCTCTCGATCTGCATGGGCGTCTGGTCGGTCCGAACGCCGCGCACTGGTTTGGGACTGACGAGCTGGGGCGTGACATCCTCTCACGCACGCTCTACGGGGCGCGAATCTCTCTGATCGTTGCGGTCTGCGTCGTCGGTCTGTCGCTCGCCCTCGGCCTGGTCGCCGGATGCGTCGCCGGATTCTATGGCGGCTGGATCGACACCTTCATCAACATCTATGTGATGAACGCGTTTCTGGCACTGCCGGGGATTCTGCTGGCGATCGCGTTTGTCGCCTTCATGGGTCCCGGGCTCTGGAACGTGATTATCGCGCTCGCGATCTCGGGATGGGTCGGATATGCGCGGCTGGTCCGAGGACAGGTGATGGCGGTCAAGGAGCGCGAGTTTGTAGAGGCTGCCCGGGCGCTGGGAGCCTCCGACCTTCGCATCCTGAGCCGTCACGTTCTTCCGAACATCCTTCAGCCGCTGATCGTACAGGCGGCGATCGGGATGGCGACGGCTGTCATGGCAGAGGCGACCCTGAGCTTCCTTGGGCTGGGAATTCCGCCACCGGCAGCGAGCTGGGGGTCGATGCTGAACGATGCCCGGTCGCACCTCTTCGACTCTCCGCACATGGTCTTCTTCCCGGCGATGGCAGTGATGCTGTGCGTGCTTTCGTTCAACTTCATCGGGGACGCCCTGCGTGATTACATGGATCCGAGAACGCGGCTACGGGTGGGAATATGAGGAGGGGCACCCACCCCCCTGATATCGCGCAAAATCTTGGAAACAGGTGAGATAGGTCCGGACCTCATGCTTAACGATTCGCCTGCTTCCGTCGTTTAACTACCATCTCCAGTGTAGCGAACAGGGCGATACAAATTCGGCACAAATGTCTATTTCAATATCAGCAATTTATAGCCGATATCGCTTGACATGCTTTAACTATTTGACCGACACGAAGGAGCGCCGTTCCCGACGTAGCTGGAGTTTCGGGTATCCTTGCCGATGTTAAGACGCTGTTGTCGATTCGGGGGTGAAGATGCGGAAGATTGTGGTCTCGCAGAATGTGAATGGTCAGCCGGAGTCGGATGCATGGCTGGAGCTGGAGAAGATTGCGTCGGTGGAGATCAGCTCCGAGGATCCGGCGTTTCCCATTGAGCACGCGCTGGGTAAGACCCCGACCGGATGGCGGGCCTCCGCGCCGGGACCGCAGCGGATCAGAATTCTGTTCGATCAACCGCAGACCATCCGGCGGATTCAACTGCACTTCGTCGATCGCGCCTCCGAGCGCAGCCAGGAGTTCTGGCTGTTGGCACTTGTCGACAACGAGCTGCGTGAGATCGTGCGGCAGCAGTGGAACTTTTCGCCAAACGGCGCGACCGAGGAGCTTGAGGACCTGAAGGTGGAGCTGAACGGAGTGACCGCTCTCGAGCTGCGGATCGACCCTGACCGCAGTCATGATCCCACTCAGAGCCAACACGTTGCCTCACTCGCGAGTCTTCGGCTCGCCTGACATGCTGATCGGAGTGATCTCAGACACGCACGGACTGCTGCGGCCAGAGGCTCTGCTGGCCCTGTCTGAGTGCGAGCACATTCTGCACGCGGGCGATGTGGGGGAGGCCGGGATCCTGGAGTCTCTGCGGGAGATCGCTCCGGTGACGGCGATTCGCGGCAACGTGGATGTTCGGGGAGAGTGTTCCCTGCTACCCGCGACCGAGGCGCTGGAATTGGGTGGCAAGCTGTTCTACCTGGTGCACTCGGTGCACGACCTCGATATCGATCCCAGGGCGGCGCAGGTAGATGTGGTGGTCAGCGGGCACTCGCACAAGCCGGGGATCGAACGGAAGAACGGTGTGATGTACCTGAACCCCGGGAGTGCGGGGCCGCGGCGGTTCAAGCTACCGGTGAGCGTGGCCCTGGTGACGTTGGGAGAGGCCGGGGCAGAGGCTCGGGTTGTGGAGTTGCCGATTTAAAGAATCCCGCTTCGGAGATGCAGGATGTTCGGGCAATAGTGGAAGGATCGCGCGTTCGCGATGACCCACTCATGCGCGGGGCTGCATGAATGGGCACACCGCTCTAGTGATCTATCTTTTCGCCGTCCTCCAAGAGATCGCGGCATCCTGGACGTTCGGCATGCATTGCTCCCTCCCTTCCCACCATGATGCAGGTGCGGTTTGTCACCCCTTGGAAATTCGTGGTCACAATTGCGTGGCCGGTATCGAGAGGTATGACGCGACCAGTAGAGGGCTCAATCCGAAGGACAGGTGCGAGCTTGGAACTTCTCACGGAAAACGAGGCAAACTCTGGCTTTATTTCGAACCTTCCGGTCAGGTCAGGATAGGTTGTACTTAATTCCAAAACCTGCGACCGTTTCACCCTTGGCGAGTCTGGGTTGTCATTCAGAACTGCAGCAATTGTGCCTGCATTCCTGTTAGGCTCTCCTTGTGTTCCCACGATAAGTTTCGCTGGTTGGCGCTGGCCGGGTTGCACATCGAACTCCACTCTTCTGTCCGCAAATCCGCCATCTGAAAACATGACCAGGATGCGCAATTCCGATTTACCTAGTGCTCTCGGAATCACGCTGATGTACGGACCCTGGTCATCTGTGAGTACGTTTTGGACGTGGTTACTGTCATTGAGATGATAAGTAAGGCGTTTGTCACCTAGATATTGCCACTGCGATGTGGCTATCCCGGTGACCGCCGGACCTTGCAAATGAATCCTGAGCCTGTACTCCGTCGCGAGTGCGATGGTGTGGTCGGGTTTAACAACTTCGAGTCGCTCGTCTGCGAGATGCCTGGAGCCCCTTGGTAAGGAGCCGAGGTTCTGAGAGGCTACTAGAAGCTTAGGTGTCAATGCTTCTCCACTGGGAGGTAGCTGGCCCTGATAACAGAGTGGATTGTTCCCCGCCTGCACAAGAGCGCATAGGACAGACGCATCCACATCTGGAGAATTCGTTACATTCACGTCCGACATGACAGGCTTGCGGATTTGGCTGTCCGAAGCTGTAGCGACTTCGTGAGGGATTTTTGTCTGGCCGAATAGGCCGAGACAAAGCAAAAAGAATATATCCAGACCACCAGCGACGGCCATGAAGAGAGGTATACGGGGCCATGGCTCGACAAGTTATCCCCCGTTTATGGAATGGACATGAATCAGATTGGAAAGCTACGAACCCTTGCTGAGCAGGGGATGGCGCTCTTTCAGCTCACGCAACAGGGTTTCGATCTTTTCTTCCCTTTCCAGAGTACCGATCCGGTCCTCCACGCTATCCGTCTCGAGGAGTATGTGGCTTGCTGCATTTGAAGCCTGCATCCGGGCGACGCTATCCTTCAGCCGGGCAACGGCGGCATCTTTCTGGCCCAGTGCCGCTCCACGCGCCGCATTCGCTTTCACGGTAGCGCGAGCACGCCGATTCTGCGCGATCAACATCTCGCACGCACTTCGCGTCTCTGTCAGTTTGCGTTCCAGCCGCTGGTAAGCATTCCGAAGCAACTCCGTCTCCGCGGTCTGATCTTCTATTTGCTGGGAGAACCCTGCTGCCAATTGCTCGTTGTGCAGGCTTCTTTCCAGCGCCGCACGAGCAAGATCATCCTTCTGCTTTTCGACCGCGATCTCGGCCTTGCGCCGCCAGTCCGCTGCCGCATCTGCGTGTTCTTTCCGTTTTTTGTTCAGGAGATGCTGGTCCGCGATGGCCATCGCTACCTGCGTCTTCACCTGCATCAGCTGATTCTCCATATCGAGGACAAGCTGTTTGCATAGTTTTTCCGGATCCTCAGCTCTCTCAAGAAGATCGTTCAAGTTCGATCGCAATAACGTTCCTACACGTTCCAGCAGCGGCATATCATCCTCCTTGCTTGTTTGAAAAGACGCACGGCGCGGAACTCTCCGCGCCGTGCCAACATCAAGCACTCAAGCCGTTACCGCCATCGCGGGGCTTCATGGCTTTGACGTTGGACATCAGATCCTCCAGTTTCATTCCGGAGAGGGCTTCGAACAACGCCGGAACCTGAGCGGCGATCTTCGTCATCTCGCCAGTCATTCTGCTTGCCCCGGTCGTTCCGTCCGCTCCAGTCGAAACGATGGTGATCTTGTCCACTTTGCTGAGCGGCTCGGACATCGCACGGACGACCTCGGCCATGTTTGAGATCAGCTTGTCGACCACGGCCGCCTGCGACCACTCCTGGTAGGCCTCGGCCTTGACGTTCATCGCCTTGGCCTCGGCTTCGCCCTTCTGGAAGATGATGTTGGCCTCGGCCTCACCCTGCAGCTTGATGGAGGCGGCGCGACCTTCTGCTTCCATGGTGATGCGAGCACGCTCCGCATTTGCGATGTTCTCGATCCGTTGACGCTCGATCTCCGATCCCTTGAGCACGGTCGCGATCAGCTCCTTTTCGTGCCGCAGGATCTCCGCCTCCTGGACCTTTACCTGCTCCTGCTTTTCGATCTGCTGGACACGAACCTGCTCGGCCACGACCTTCTGCTGCATGACATTGGTCTGCAACTCATAGGCTTTGTCGGCCTGAGCCTCCTGACGGCGGGCCGCCTCAGTGAACTGCGCTTTCTGAATATCGAGATCTCGTTGCGCCTCGGCCTGCTTTGCCAGCGAAGCTGTCTCGGCGATCACTCTCTCCTGATCCGCGGTTGCCTTGGCGACAGCAGCTTCACGGAGAGCGACTGCGCGACGGATTGCGGTGTCGCGCTCGGCCTCGGCTGCGGCGATCTCGGCGTCGCGACGGATTCGGGCGACGTCAGGCCGCCCCATGTTCGTGATGTATTCATTTTTGTCGCGAACTTCGCGGATAGTGAAGGAGATTACCTCCAGACCCATTTTGCTCATGTCGTCCATACAGGTCGAGCGCATACGATCGGCGACCATCTCGGGCTCTTTGACAATCTGCTCGACCGTCAACTGACCGATGATGCCGCGCAGATGACCTTCCATCACCAGGCGGATCAAGCCTTCTCTCTGGTCTGGCGATTTGGTGAGAAACTGCTCGGCGGCGGTGAGGATGGATTCCTTGTCCGAGCGCACCTTGATCTGGGCGACGGCTTCTACGGTAACCGCCACTCCCTGTTTTGTATAGAGATCCTGCTGCGGAGCGACATCGAAGCTCATCAGCTCGAGGGACAGCTGTCGCGAGTTTTCAACCATGGGGAAGATGACCGCGCCTCCGCCCTTGATGACGCGTGGTCCGCGAAATCCATACACCACGATGGCCTCATTGGGACCTGCTTTGCGAAACATCTTCGCCATCAAAAGCCCCAAGGCCAGTGTCCCGAGAACCAGCAAACCTACAATCAGCACAATCGAGTTCGACATACCGATCCTTTGTCCTAAGTGGACGTAATACCTGTACGCTGCTTGCCACAGAACCAGTCAGCGGCGGGGGAAAGCCCTGGCAAGAGGGCAGCCGAAGAGGAGCGAGACAATTTATGAACCCTATGACGGAAGGTCGGTGTTTGCATCCTCGTCCCAGCGCCGCACATAGGCCACGCCTCGCTCATAACGAATGACGACCACCTCAACGCCCCGGTCGATGGCATGGCCATCTTCGCTGCGAGCAGCTGAAGCTCTTCGCGCACCTGTCTGCGAGAAGATGATCTCGCCGACGCCGTCGCCGGCGCGTATGCCGTTGCTCACCCGGGCGAGCACACCTCCCATCTCGGTATCGGCCACATCCAGCACACGCTCGTGGGGAAGCAGGACTTTGAAGAGGGTTGCCCAAAGCAGTGCTGCACCGGCGAATCCACTGACAACGGCGAGTACGAGCACGACCGACAGAGGAAATGCGGCGGATCGATGAAGCAGATAGCCCACACCGCCGAACCATGTGAGGAATGCGAGAACGGTGAACGCATTGACGGACGATATGCCTGCATTGTGCCCGCCTCCGTGCGGCCCATGGCCATGAGCTATGGGATGGTCGAGATGAAGATGACCGAGGTGGAAGTGTCCAAATCCTCCTACTACCGAGAGAAGGCTCAGGATCAGTCCGGTCGCAAAAGTGATGATGAAGAAGGTAGACATGTTATTTACGCTTAGGTTCTGCGCTCCTACGCCTCGTGCGTATTGATGGCGTTGTTTTTGAGTCTCCTGACGCATTGAGGTCTGCGGCGCCTGTACCAGCAAGTATTGCCGGAGGACGTAGAGCATCCAGAAGACGGTCAAGCAGCGACGGTGTTGCGATGATTGCCTCCATCAAAAGCAGGCAACGCCGCGAATCTCCGTGATTTGCCAGCGCGAGCAGAGCCTGGCACAGGGCCGGGTCGCGTCGAAATCGCTCAGCCCCGCCCACGAGCCAGAGGTCCAGCTTGTCTTCCGTGTTACGGACGTCCGACAGCAGCTCTGCCTGATAGCCTTCCGGGTCGTCCACCAGATAGCCCGGGTGAACCTTAAAGAACCTGGCCAGAAGCAGGCGGGTGGTGTTGGTCAGATGCGGGCGCGCACCACTCTCGATCTGGGAAAGATACGACTGACTGATGGTGCCGGTGGACGTTCTGCTGGAGGCGTTTTCCGCCTGGATCGCTCCCACGAGCTCCTGCTGCGTCATCGCCCGCCCCAGGCCGCGAAGATTTCCTTCCACTTCGCGGAGGTAGCGAATTTTATCGGCGAGTCTCATGATTGCTTCTCAGGCGGCATCCTTTTCGCCTTATTACAAATTGAAATATTTATATCGCAATATGTAATACGAAGCAACAAAAATCCAGAGCACCCTTACGATTTCGTGGAGCGGTGCGGTGTGGAGTTGCTGCTGGTTTCTACTTCTATAGCTACATGCGCATGCGGGGATTGGCGACGGTGTAGGCGATGTCTGTCAGCAGGTTTACGGCGACATAGGTGAGGCCGACGGCGAGGATGCAGCCCTGGACGAGCGCGTAGTCGCGGTTGTAAATCGCGGAGATGGTGAGGCGACCGATTCCGGGCCAGCTGAAGATGGTCTCGGTGACGATGGCTCCTGCGAGCAGCGAGCCGAACTGGAGGCCGATGACGGTAAGCACGGGGATCAGGGCGTTGCGCAGGGCGTGCCGGTAGACGACGGTGCGCTCGGGAAGCCCTTTGGCTCGTGCGGTGCGAATGTAGTCCTGACCGAGTTCTTCGAGCATGGCGGTTCGGACCATGCGGGTGAGGACGGCGGCGAGAGAGAGTCCGAGGGTTATGGCGGGAAGGATCAGGTGCAGCAGGAAGTCTCCGGCGCCACCGTTGCCCGCTGTCGAGACGGGGAGCCAGCCGAGGAAGATGGAGAAGATGAGGATGAGGATGGGTCCGAGCGCGAAGTTGGGAAACGACAGCCCGACCAGTGAGAGGACGCCGAGGCTGCGGTCCTGCCAGCGATTGCGATGGAGCGCGGAGGCGATTCCCGCCGGGATGGAGGTAGCGACTCCAATGACGAGGGCGGTGAGGGTGAGCGCGAGGGTGTAGGGATAACGCTGCAGGATGAGGTGGGTGACGGAGTCGTGCAGGCGCAGCGACTGGCCGAGGTTGCCGTGCAGAATTCCGTGCCAGTAGTGGGTGTACTGCTGGAGGAGAGGAGCGTCGAGGCCATAGGCATGGCGGAGGGCGTCGATGTCCGAGGCGGTGGCTCCCTCACCGAGCATCTGCACGATGGGATCGCCGGGAACGAGATGGATGAGCAGGAAGACGACAGAGACCACCACCCAGAGAACAGGCAAGGTAAGGAGGACGCGCCGGAGCGGACGCCAGACGGTGGAGCGAGTCATTGAGTGGCTTCCCTGCTCTCTTCTTCGAAGGGAACGAAGTCGACGGGAGCGCTAACGGATTCCACGTTGATGCGGCTGATGCGGTGGCCGGTCATCTCGGCGACGGTGTAGCGTCTGCCATCGTGCTCGACGCTCTCGCCGGGGACTGGGATGTGGCCCAGCTCGGCGAGAAGGAAGCCGGCCAGTGTCTCGACTCCGGCCTCACGGGGGAACTCCCAGTGGAGTTGGGTACGGAGGTCGCGGAGGGAGGTGGAGCCGTCGAGCGACATGACTCCGGTGGCGCTGGGAAGGGCGGAGCGGGTGACGTCGAACTCGTCATCAAGCTCGCCGACGATCTGCTCGAGGATGTCTTCGGCGGTGACGAGGCCGACGGTGGAGCCGAACTCGTCGACGACGATGGCGATCTGGCGGCGGTTCTGCTGGAACTCCTGCAGGAGCTCGATAGCGAGCTTGGTCTCGGGGACGACGGTCGGCTTGCGCATGATGTGCCGCAGGGTGAGCCCGGACTGACCGCGGCCTCCAAGGGTGAGCGAGACGGAGCGCAGGTGCATGAAGCGGGAGACGTCCTTGGAGTAGACAATGCCGATGATGTTGTCGGTTCCGGGGCTGGTGGGGTCGTAGACGGGGATCCGGGAGTGCTGCTCCTCTACGATGCGGGCGCTTGCCTGCTCGACCGGCATATCGGCGGGCAGGGAGAAGATCTTTCCGCGCGGTGTCATGATCTCGCGGACGACGACGTAGTTCAGCTCGATGGCGCGATGGATGATCTCTTCCTGAACTGCGGGGAGCAGGCCCATGCGACGGGTGGCGGTGGCGATGAGCTTGAGCTCTTCGGGCGAGTGGACGCCGCCCTCGCCACGCAGAGGGGCCCGAAAGAGACGGAGGACGAGAGCCGCCGAGGAGTTCATCAGGCGCACAATGGGACGGGTGATCCGGATGAAGGCGTCCATCGGGCCGGCGACGGCCAGCGCGATGCGCTCGGTGCGCTGCAGAGCGAGGGACTTGGGTACGAGCTCTCCCAGAAGGACTTCAAAATAAGTGATCAGGGCGAAGGCGATCAGGACTGCCGCGGAGTGGGCATATACGGCGGCGTTGGGCGGGAGCTCGTGAAGCCAGTCCCCGGCAAAACGCAGAAGAACGTCGGCGACGGCGGGCTCGCCGATCCAGCCGAGAGCCAGGGATGCGAGGGTCACGCCAAGCTGAACGGCTGGCAGAAACTCATCGATGGTGTGCTTGAGCTTGAGGACGGTCACCGCTCCGGGGCGGCCGTGGGCGATCAGTTGTTGGATCCGGGTCTCGCGCACGCTGACCAGGGCGAACTCGGCCGCGACGAAGAAACTGCTGGCCAGGATGAAGAAGGCCACCAGAATCACGCGAAAGAGGATCCACTCAAGCATTTGATGACAAGTGTAACGGTTCGGGAGATCGAACAAAGCCATACCCAGCGCCGGAGCAGCCAGGCAAAAGGACGATTGCTGTGGTGATCTGCTGGGAGTATCGTGGAGCCGGATGAATCTCAAGCCGGAGGCCTCCCATGTGGCGTCATCGCTTCTTCTTCACGGCCCTTCTCTGCGGTACGGGTTTGACCTTGTCCCCGAACCTGTTGTCTCAGACGATGACTCAGCACGCGCTTGGGGTTCCAACACTAAGCATGATGGCGGATACCTGCCCCGTCGGCCTGCAGGCACAACGAAATGGTATGCCCGTGATAATCGCCACGAACGGACAGCCTCAGGAACCTGCGCAGCAGCTGCGACTTAGCTGGCTGAATCGGCGTCAGACGGAGATTGTCGCTGCCGCCGTCGTCGTCCACGGTTTCGACGCTACACCCCATTTGATTCCTGCCGGTGGGAGCAGTTCTTCAGAGCTTTCGAAGGTCTACGCCATTAAGGTCGATATTTCAGGCGGCGGGAACGCCATGACAGAGCTTACGTTGCGACACTTCGCAGCGATAAGCGCCATTGATCTGAGATCCATTGAGTACGCGAACGGAAACAGATGGAGTGCACCGGCAGGGACCAGATGCCGTATTGCGCCGAGTCCGCTTCTGTTGATCGATGCAATTGGGCAGTAGAAATTCATTAAAAGGAACGGTCCAGCACCTGGTTGAGTGCCGGACCGTCGGTTTCTGCAGAAACGAAGTTGTTAGGCAAGAACCTTGGTGACGGACTTGTCGATGGTGTCCTTCGGGACATAGCCAACGATCTGGTCGGCGACCTTGCCATCCTTGAAGAGAAGCAGCGCAGGAATTCCGCGGATGCCATAGCGCATCGGGGTCGCGGTGTTGGCGTCGACGTCCATCTTCATCACCTTAAGCTGGCCCTGATAATGGCTGGCCACCTCGTCCACGACGGGAGCGAGTGCGCGACACGGTCCACACCAGGCTGCCCAAAAATCCACGAGTACGGGCTGCTCCGATTGAAGGACGTCCTTCTCAAAATTCGAGTCGCTGACTTCTGTTACGAACTGACCTGCCATGTATCTTCCTCCCAAGTATGCTCATGCGATTGCCACCCTAGCTGGCCGAGCAACCTTCACAATAATAGATGCGGAAACGCCTTTGTGGTTTCAAATGTGGTCGACCAGTTCAGGAAAATCAGGTCTGACCGCCAGACATTTCCAACGCGAGAGGAAATACACGCCTTAGATGGGAAACGCCCGGACCCCTCACGAAAGGGGTCAACGGGCGGCGTAGCAGCCCTCCCCAGAACTGCTCACTCGCTCAAGGTACGTCAAATCAATACGGAAGGTAAAGAAATCTTAAGTAACGCGGGTTGTGGTTACTTTCCATGCATCAAGACTTAGAACTCGACCCCGCCCGCGATCGACGTCTCAACCACCTCGATCTGAGGATCTTGAGCGGCCTCCCGGATGCGGGGAAGAAGATCGGAGGAGGAACCTTCCGTGATGAGGAGAACAGAAGGGCCAGCGCCGCTGAGCGCGACACCGAGAACTCCTGGGGTTCCGGCGAGCGGCAACAATCGCCGCAGCAAGGGACACGCGTTCATTCGATAGGGCTGATGGATACGATCCTCCATGGCGGAGGCGAGGAGATCTCCCCGTAGGAGGGCAAAAGCCGAGACCAGTAGAGCTGTCGCCTGGATATTCAGAACTGCGTCCTCCCGCGAGTAGTGCGTCGGGAGCATGGCCCGGGCTTTGCTGGTGGAGAGACTCGCCGAAGGAAGCGCAAGTAGAAGGTTCCACTTCAGGTTCTGCTCGTACGTTGCAGTAATAACTGAACTTTTCTGCATGGAAGAGACAGTCATTCCACCCAACAGGCAGGCTGCGACATTGTCGGGATGCCCTTCGCGCCGGCACGCTTCTTCAAGAATCTGCTGCCGGGACCAGTTGAGCTGGCCGAAGTGGTTGGCGAGCAGCACTCCGGCAAGGAGAGCGGCAGCACTGGACCCGCACCCCATGCCCAAAGGGATCTGGTTATCCAGCTTGAGAGAGAGACGGGGCGACAGCTTCCCGACGTTCGCCATGACATCCATGTAGGTCGTAAGGATGAGGTTGTCTTCAACGGAGGAGCAGGCGTCCGCATCGCGTCCCGCAGCTTCGATCTGGAAGCTTCCGGTACTTGCGATCTGTGCGTCGATGGTGAGGTAGAGTGCCATCGCGAGGCCGAGCGCATCGAAGCCGGGGCCGAGATTAGCGGAGGTGGCAGGAAGACGAAGGTGAAACGACGATGAGTTCATTTATCCGGTCCAGGCGCGATCTGTTGAGCACAAGTGAGCGAGTAGCAGATTTGTTGGGCCCAGCCTGACGCATTATGCGCCGGACCGGGCCCAAGGGTGACACAGGAGCCGAGGGCAAACCATGACTGCTGTTCTACGGCTTTATGCGTGGACCAGCTTCATCTGCGACTCGAGCTCCCGGAAGACGGTGTCCGTATCGGGTTCGAGGACGATGGGCGGCTTGCGAAGGGCGGTGTGCAGCAGCTGGTCGGCAGGTGAGATCTCGGCGCTCTCTTCGGCGGTAAACAGCTCCCCGCGGTGATAGTCGATGGTGTAGGTGGAGTCCTTGAGAGTATGCCCGGTGAGGACCAGCACAACCCGCTCTTCCCTGCCGATCTTTCCTTGCGCGACGAGCTTCTTGAGCCCAGCGAGAGTGACCGCGGAGGCCGGTTCGCAGCCGATGCCTTCAAAGCCGATCTCGGCCTTCGCGAGTGCGATCTCCTGCTCGGAGACCTGCTCGCACCAGCCGCCGGTCGTCCGTAGAGCGCGGAGGGCTTTACGCCAGGAGGCGGGGTTGCCGATCCGGATGGCGGTCGCGCGCGTGTTGGCCTTGACCGGGATGAGCTCCTCGCCGTTGTTCTCGCAGAGAGTGCGGTAGAGCGGATTGGCTCCCTCGGCCTGGATGATGCTGACCTTGGGTACGCGAGCGATGAGGCCGAGGTGATGCATCTCGGAGAACCCTTTGGCGAGTGCGGAGCCGTTGGCCAGGTTTCCGCCGGGAACGATGATGTGCTCGGGAACCTGCCACTCCAGCTGCTCGAGCAACTCGAAGGCGGGGGTCTTCTGGCCTTCGAGCCGGTATGGATTGACGGAGTTGAGCAGGTAGATGGGGAAACGGGTGACGAGGTCGGTGAGGACGCGGACGCAGCCATCGAAGTCGGTGCGGAGCTGAACGGTGAGTGCACCGTAGTCCATGGACTGGGAGAGCTTGCCCCAGGCGATCTTGCCCTCAGGGATGAAGACGATGGAGCGCAGACCGGCGCGGGCAGCATAGGCGGCCATGGCTGCGGATGTGTTTCCTGTGGAGGCGCAGGCCACCCACTCAAAGCCGCGCTCCTTGGCGACGGAGAGGGCGGCGGTCATGCCGGTGTCCTTGAAGGAACCCGTTGGGTTCATTCCCTGATGCTTCGCCTGGATCGAGTCGAGCCCGAGCGCTTTGGACGCGCGCGGAAGATCGTAGAGCGGGGTGTTGCCTTCGCGCAGGGTGACGACGTTATCGAGGTCTTCGAGGATCGGGAAGAGGTCGCGGTAGCGCCAGACTCCGGACTGATCGATCGCGAGAGTCGAGGTGCGGCGTTCCTGCCAGAGCCAGCGAAGGGCGCTGACGTTGGGAAGATTGCTGCCAGAGTCCGGGGTATCGCCGTAAGGCGTGGAGGACCAGGGGTAAACAACGTCATAGAGACCGTTGCAACCGGGGCAACGGAATATGCTATTGACAGCGCTGCCGGCAATTCTGGCGCCGCACTCTGTGCATCGGAGCTGATGTGTCGCGACTTTCATGGTTTCTGCTAGGGTATCGTACTCGGCTGACTCAGCCAAAGGCTCAGCGCCTCTGGATGAGCCTGGGATTGATGGCTTGCCTGCTGGCACCGGTCTCTTCGGTGGCTGCGCAGGGAAAGAAAGAGATCCGGGTGGCCGCGGCGGCGGACCTGCAGCCGGTCCTGCCGAAGCTGGCGGAGCAGTATGAGCGCGTAACCGGTGTGAAGCTTTTAGTCAGTTACGGCTCATCCGGCAACCTGGCAACGCAGCTTATCAACGGCGCGCCGATGGACCTGTTTCTGGGGGCGAATTTTGTCTACCCGGAGAAGGTTGTGGCGGCGGGAATGGCCGATAGCCGGGCGCCAACGGAGTATGCGCGGGGAACGCTGGTTCTGTGGGCCAGGAAGGATTCTCCCCTGCAGCCGATCAGCCTGGACTCGCTGACGGACAAGCGGGTGAAGTCGGTGGCGATCGCGAATGACCTGCATGCTCCCTACGGACAGGCGGCGGTCGCGGCGCTGAAGCGGCTGAAGATGTACGACACGGTGAAGCCGCACCTGGTGATTGCAGAGAACATCGGGCAGGCGGCGCAGTTTGTGGAGTCGGGGAACGCGCAGCTGGGACTGATCTCGCTGACAGCGGCCAGCAGCCCCAAGTTCCAGACAGAGGGAACGATCGTGCGGGTGCCCCGCTCGACTTACACGCCCATCATGCAATGTGCGGTGGTGATGAAGAACTCCGATCGCCGGACGGAGGCACATGCCTTTCTGGACTGGCTGCTGAAACCCGAGGTACAGGCGAGCCTTGCGAAGATGGGTCTGGATCCGGTCCGGTAGCACGGGATCAGACCTGCAAGTGCATGGCGCTGTGTAGACTTGCGCTGTATGGACTTCGAAGCGCTTTGGCTAACCCTGCGGCTGGCGGCGAGCACGACTGCGATCCTGATGCTGGTGGGACTGCCTCTGGCATGGTGGATTGCGTCGGGGCGCGGGGTGGGCAGGGCGATGGCGCAGGCTGCGGTGGCTTTGCCTCTCGTACTTCCACCGACAGTTCTGGGATTCTACCTGCTGATCGTGATGGGACCTCTTACGGCTCCGGGACGACTGCTGATACGGCTTGCGGGTCATCCTCTGGCTTTCAGCTTTGGAGGATTGCTGATCGGGTCGGCTCTGTACAGTCTGCCGTTTGCCGTGCAGCCGCTGGTAGCGGGATTTGAAGCCGTCGACCGGGGATATATCGAGGCTGCGGCGGGCCTGGGAGCAGCGCCTGCGCGGGTATTCTTTTCGGTCGTCCTGCCCATGGCACGGGCTTCCCTGCTGACAAGTGCGGTCCTGGCCTTTACTCATACGGTGGGCGAGTTCGGGGTGGTGCTGATGCTGGGCGGCAACATTCCGGGAGCGACGCGAACGCTGTCGATCTCACTCTATGACCTGGTGGAGGAGGGTAGCTACGCAGCAGCGAACCGGACCGCACTGGCGCTGGTGGGGTTTTCGATGATCGCGCTGGTGGTGATCTATCTGCTGCCGAGTACGCGCAGGAGCGATGGAAGGCAGGCCGACGTTGTCCGATAGGCTGCTGCCAGGTAGCGTGCTGCCCGATAGTTTGCTGGAGGTGCGGCTGAAGCATCGCGTGGGTGGGGTGTCGCTCGACGTGGCGTTCTGCCTGACGCAGCCCTGGACGGTACTGTTCGGACCGTCGGGAAGCGGGAAGACGACGGTGCTGCGGGCGATTGCAGGATTTGTACGGCCCGATGAGGCACGGATCACCTGTGGTCCAAAGGGAGAGATCCTAGTCGATATGCAGGAGGGGATCTTCGTTCCGCCGCATCTGCGACCGGTCCGCAGTGCGGCGCAGACGGCGCGGCTATTTCCTAATATGACAGTCGAGCAGAATGTCGCCTATGGGGTGCAGTGGGGTTCACATCCTGAAGATGAGCAGCAGGTGCTACAGGAGGTTATGGAAAAGATGCGGCTGACGACGCTCGCCCGCCGCAAGGTGGACGGGCTGAGTGGAGGTGAGCGGCAAAGGGTCTCGGTCGCCCGCGCGGTGGCAGCGGCAATTGCTTATGGTGGCGCGGGCAAACCGCTGCTTCTGCTGGATGAGCCGTTTGCCGGACTGGATTCCGTTCTGCGGGATGAGTTGGTGGTCCTGCTGCGCGATTGGCTAAGGCAGTGGAAGGTTCCGGTGCTTTCGGTCTCTCACGATGCTGGGGAGTGTTTTCTGCTGGATGCGCAAGTGATCCGGATTGCAGAGGGTCAGGTGGTAGATCAAGGGCCGGTCGAGCAGGTGCTGGCGGAGGAACGGCGGAGGATGCTGGAGCGGCTTCGGATGGGGCGTTGAGGCTGGTTGATTGGAAGTGGGTGCGGTCTGGCGGAAGGAACTAGACCGCAGATCCTTCGAAGAAACCACAGATCCTTCGACTTCACCTCTCGCGATAAAGCCGCGAGAGGTTTCGCTCAGGATGACACTTTGTTTTGAGGAATCGTTTCTTTCTTGTTTGAGGATGCCCCGGATATTTGTGGCTGTGCGGGCAAAATACAGGGATTCTTCGCCTTCGGCTCAGAATGACGCCCTTTTTGAGAGGCGCGTGTGAGGCTGGGTCGGAGGTTACCCGAGCTGGACTGGCTCCTGTTCGAGATGGATGCCGAAGAGGTTCTTCACCTTGTGCTGGATAGCGGAGCGCAGGGCGAAGATGTCGGCGGCGGTGGCGTTGCCGCGGTTGATGAGGGCGAGGGTGTGGCGGGAGGAGATTCCTGCGTTGCCCATGGCGTAGCCCCGGGTGAAGCCGGCACGCTCGAGCAGCCACGCGGCAGGAAGCTTGATGCGGTCGCCCTCGGCGGGCCAATGCGGGATCTTGTCCGGCGCGAGATCGAGGGCTGAGGCTACGTGCGCGAGAGTCTCCGGGGCGACGATGGGGTTTTTAAAGAAGGAGCCGGCGCTGCGGCTGTCCGGTTCGCCCTCGACGATCAGCATGCCCTTGCCGTGGCGGATCTCGCGAACGGCGTGGTAGACCTCGAGCGGCGTGGGCTGAGTCTGCCCGAAGTGGCGGGTGAGATCGGCGTAGGTCAGGTGAGGCTTGCGCGCGGGGTCGAAGCGAAAGGTGACGCCGGTGACGATGTAGCGGCCGCGATGGGTGGTGTTGAAGAGGCTGCGGCGATATGCGAAGCCGCACTCGGCGTTGGCGAGGGTGACGAAGCTGGTGCTCTCCAGGTCGAGGGCATGGACGTTGGCGATGGTTTCGGCGACCTCCTGGCCATAGGCGCCCACGTTCTGGACCGGGGTTCCGCCGACGGTGCCGGGAATTCCGGCGAGGCACTCGATGCCGCTGATTCCCTGCTCGCAGATGGAGAGGACAAAGGGGTCCCACTCGACGCCGGCAGGAACGGTGTACAGGAGCCAATCTTGATCGCGCGAGGAGGTAACAGGCCAGTCGAGCGCGATGTGGAGGACGAGGCCATTGAAGCCGGAGTCAGAGACGAGCAGGTTGCTGCCTCCGCCCAGCACGAAGATCGGCAGGGACTGGTCGCGAGCGAAGGCGACAGCTTCAAGGAGCTGAGCTTCCGTGCGGATCTCCGCGAAGAAGCGGGCCGGACCACCGATGCGAAGGGTGGTGAAGGGTGCCAGGGAGATGTGCTGTTGGATTTCGAGCGGGTTCTGCTGCACGGGTTGAGGGTACATCAGGCGGGGAACAAAGGCGAAGGCGGGGCAGGATGACGTGATTTCGCGAGCATCGGTACAATAGAAGAGAGAAGAACGTATGCACCGAGTTCAGGTTGAGCGATCTTCAAGGGGGAGAGTTTATGTATCCAGAGATTATGGTTATTCCGATGCGCGAGGAACTGACACGCGCGGGCCTGAAAGAGGTTCGCACGGCAGCTGAGGTCGATTCGGCGATTGCGGAGTCCGGAACCACAATGGTTGTGGTGAACTCGATCTGCGGATGCGCGGCGGGTAAGATGCGTCCCGGCGTTCGGCTGGCGATGCAGCACACAACGAAGCCGGACCATTCCGTAACCGTCTTCGCGGGACAGGATCGCGAAGCGACGGAGAAGGCACGCAGCTACTTCGGCGGACATCCGCCGACCTCGCCGGCGATTGCGATTCTGCGCGATGGCCAGCTGGTTTACCTGATGCAGCGGTCTGCCATCGAGACCTCGACGGCACCGGCGATTGCGCAGGAACTGACGCGCGCGTTCGATACCTACTGCGCGACGACACCGGCGTAAGTCTTCGCTTTTGAGGAGCCGGACAGCGGGTGCGTCCCGGTGTCCGGCTCTTCGTGTTTTTGGCCTCATCGTACGAGCAGACTCGCCGATAGATGTAAGTAACATGACCTTCTACGGCTCTTTGTCTGAAGATAGCCGGCCGGCTGATCCGGGCAGCTCTTATCGCGATGCCGCAGCAACGGGGGACGCTCCGGAGCTGGTGGGCGACAGCATGCCGATGCAACGCCTGCGGCTGCAGATCGAACGCATCGGACCGCACTTCCGCACGGTCCTGGTGCGAGGCGAGATCGGCACGGGAAAAGAACTCGTCGCCAGAGCCCTGCATGCGAAGAGCGATCGAGCTGCCATGCCCCTGAGGATGATCCATGCCGGGCGGCTGGGCGGAGGTGAGCGAAACGTCGACCGCGGCCTGACATCCGGACAAGCCGCGCAGGATCGGATTCTCTTCCTGGACCGGATCGACGAGATGTCTCCGGTCGCGCAGAAGGATCTGCTGGAGATGCTGGATCAACGGTCCGGCCTGAAGATGATTGCGGCGACCAGCCAGGATCTGAGAGTGATGGCTGCGGCGGGCCTGTTTCGCTCCGACCTGTACCACCGGCTCGCGATGGTGGAGATTCCGCTGGAACCTCTGCGCAGGCGAACGGACGATATCCCGGCAATCGCAGACTACTTCGTCAGGAGATTTGCATCCCGATACAAGAGATCGATACGCACGATCGCGCCCGACGCCATGCCGTTGCTGCTGGAACACGAGTGGCCAGGCAACGTACGCGAACTTGAGAACGTCGTGCACAACGCGGTTCTGCAATGTGAGGGCACGGCTGTGGCGACGCATGATCTGGCGGCGCTTGTGAAGAACACTGGAACGGTGCTGGCGATTGAGGAGATGAGATATAGAGAGCCGCCGATGCGGCTGCAGGAGGTGGTCGATCGTCACGTCCTTCGCGTTCTGCGGGAGTGTTCCGGCAACAAAGTGAAGGCCGCTGAGGTGCTCGGAATCAGCCGGTCGACGCTCTACCGGATGCTGGAAGGATGCACTTCCGGGAGCATGCCGCAGGAGCGCAGCTGAGGGCCCGCACGATACACTTACGTGTGTTGTCTGGAGTGTGCATGGAGAAATATCTGTTGGCTGGGGCCCGGGTTGCGGCTGGAGTTTTGGTATTGGCATGGGGTGGCTTCGCCACAGGTAGCGCGCAGGCGCAGTATGGACCCTTGGGC
This sequence comes from Edaphobacter sp. HDX4, assembly GCF_036877565.1. Classification (NCBI taxonomy): domain Bacteria; kingdom Pseudomonadati; phylum Acidobacteriota; class Terriglobia; order Terriglobales; family Acidobacteriaceae; genus Edaphobacter; species Edaphobacter sp. HDX4. The sequence goes on along the minus strand of NZ_JAEDXW010000013.1, from coordinate 3,304 downwards.
CCACCGACGACGGCGAAGGCTCCGCAGACAGTTGAGGAACGCAGCAAGGCGCTGGCATCCCTGCTGAACGACATCTGGCAGGATCGTCTGAAACATTCGCCGGAGTTTGCCTCGTTCCTGGGGGACAAGCGCTACAACGACCAGTGGAGCGACTATTCCGTGAAAGCGGTCAACGCTTCGCTGGAGCGGGGCCGCGTCTTTCTCGATAGCCTGGGCGAGATCGACGTTACCGGGTTGAAGCCGCAGGAAATTCTGTCGCGGGACCTGATGGTGCGGGATCTGACCGACGCGCAGGAGGCAGCACGCTTCAAGGAGTGGGAGATGCCGGTCAACCAGTTCTCCGGCTTCCATACAGATATAGTTCAGCTCGTCAGCAGCCTGTCCTTCGACACGGTGAAGGACTATGACGACTACATCACCCGACTGAAGAAGATTCCGACGGTGTTCTCGCAGAACATGACTGACATGCAGCTGGGGATGGATGAAGGCAGGGTTCCGCCAGCCTATCTGCTGGAGAAGGTAGTCACCCAGACAGAGACGATAGGCTCGCAGAAGCCGGATGACAGCCCCTTTGCGCAGCCGCTGAAGAAGTTTCCCCCCAGCATCAGTCCGGCAGACCGCAAGCGGATCAGCGAAGAGATGCTGGAGGCGATCAGCACGACCGTGCTTCCCACCTACCAGAGATTTGCGCGGTTTCTAAAGGCGCAGTACGTTCCCGCGGGACGCAAGGATCCAGGCGTATGGGCGTTGCCGGACGGCGATGCCTACTATGCGTTCCGGGTTCGTCAAAGCACGACCGAGGACAAGAGTCCGGCGGAGATTCACCAGATTGGCCTGGATGAGGTGAAGCGCGACGAGACCGAGATGCTGGCAATCGCCAAAAAGCTCGGGTTCAACGACATCAAAAGCTTCAACGCCGCGATGAAGACGAATCCCAAACTTCATCCGACGTCGAAAGAGGCTCTGCTGGACGCGTACAAAGGCTACATCGCAAGGATGCAGCCCAAGCTGCCGGAGCTGTTTGGAACGCTGCCAAAGGCGAAGCTTGAGGTTCTTCCAGTTCCTGCGTACATCGAGAAGGAGCAGGCTCCGGCGTACTACAACCCGGGGAGCCAGGATGGAAAGAGGCCGGGACGTGTGTACGTCAACACCTACAACTTCGCAGACCGGTCGCTGGCGACGGTCGAGGCCGTCTCGTACCACGAGGGAATTCCCGGACATCATCTACAGATCTCTATCGCGCAGGAGCTCACAGGCCTGCCCGAGTTTCGCAAGCAGGAGTACTTCACCGCCTACACGGAGGGATGGGGACTTTACAGCGAGAGGCTTGGCAAAGACCTGGGGTTGTACCAGGACCCCTACAGCGACTACGGAAGGCTGCAGGCGGATATATGGCGCGCGATCCGCCTGGTGGTCGATACCGGCGTTCACTCCCAGCACTGGACCCGCCAGCAGATGGTGGATTACTTCCATCAGCACTCCTCGATTGACGAGTCGGATATCCAGGCGGAGGTGGACCGGTACATCGCATGGCCCGGACAGGCGTTGGGATACAAGATGGGGCAGCTGAAGATCCTGGAGTTGAGGGAGAAGGCCAAGGCGGCGCTGGGACCGAAGTTCGATCTGAAGCAGTTCCACGATGTAGTTCTGGATTCCGGAGCACTGCCGATGGATGTTCTGGCGAAGCAAGTGGATACATGGATCGCCGCCAAACAGAAGTAAAGAGGCGAGGTCTGGTAGCCTTTTGAGATGAGCGAAGAAACGTATGAACTGACAGCGCCGGCCCCGGCGATGCCCCATCTGCGGGTGGCGATTCTAGGTACAGGCAAGATGGGCGGGATCCTGCTGCAGGCATTCCTGAAGAACAACCTGCTGAGCCCGGAACAGATCTTTGCTACGGTCCATCATCCGGAGCGGGCACAGGCGCTCTCGGTGCAGTACGGCATCGAGATGACGACCGATAACCTTGCCGCGGCCAGCCAGGCAGACGTGATCCTGCTGGGCGTGAAGCCAGTCCAGGTGCCCGCACTCATAGAGCAGATTCGTCCGGCGCTCTCGCCGTCGAAGGTAGTGATATCGATTGCAGCGTCGGTGAAGACGCGCAGCATCGAAGATGGTGCGGGATGTGACCTGGCAGTGATTCGCGCGATGCCCAATACTCCGGCGATGCTGGCGGCAGGTATCACGGCGCTATGCGCAGGGAGATTCGTCTCGGAAGAACAGATGGCCATTGCACAGCGGATCTTCCAGACGGTAGGCCGCACGGTCGTCGTCGATGAGAAGCACATGGATGCGGTGACGGGACTTTCAGGATCGGGACCGGCGTTCCTGTACATCATCATCGAAGCGCTGGCCGAGGCAGGCGTGAACGTAGGTCTTCCACGGGACGTGGCGACGCTGCTGGCGGCACAGACGACACTGGGTTCGGCCCGCATGGTGCTCGAGACCGGCTATCATCCCGCGCTGCTGAAGGATGCGGTTACTACACCTGCAGGCTGTACCGTCGACGGCATTCTTGAGTTGGAGGAGGGCGGCCTCCGGGTGACTCTGATCAAAGCGGTTAAGCGGGCGACGCAGCGGGCGCGGGAACTGGCGAACGGCTAAGCCTGCCTACGCGCTGGACCGTAATAACGCTCAAGGCACGACAGGGTCGTAGAATGGAGCAATGGCGACAGCATCGACCTCCGCGGTTCCAGTGAGACAACACTCGCGTTCGCTGAAGGCCTTCGCGTGGGGTGTGGTGGGGTACAACATCCTCGTGATTCTGTGGGGAGCCATCGTCCGCGCCACGGGCTCCGGGGCAGGATGCGGGGATCGCTGGCCACTCTGCAATGGGGATTTTTTTCCTCATCACCCTCGACTGGCAACGATCATTGAGTTTGCTCATCGCTCGATGACCGGAGTATGCACCGTCCTGGTGGTGGCGCTTGCCGTGTGGACCTTCAGGGTGACTCAGAAAGGCGATCGCACGCGAAGAAGTGCGATGGCTTCTGTGTTCTTCCTGGTCACGGAAGCGCTGCTTGGCGCCGTGCTGGTGCTGGGGGGGTACGTCGAACACAACATCTCGACGGCACGCGTCACCATGCAGTCTATTCATTTTACGAACACGATGATGCTGCTGGCGGCGCTCGGGCTGACTGCGTGGTGGCTGAGCAGTTCAGACGGACAGGAGAGGCCAAGAGGTTCCGTCAAAGCACTGGCATGGCCAGCATGGACAGCGGCTGTGTCAACGTTGATCGTAGGCGCGACGGGCGCGGTAGCAGCCCTGGCGGATACGCTCTTCCCTTCGCCTTCACTGACGGCG